>JAPWUP010000291.1 GCA_028275505.1 Bryobacteraceae bacterium | reverse complement strand
AAGGAAGTCATCGGGGTCAAGAGTGGTCCCAAGCAGGGCTCCATCGAGGCCTCTTTCGACTGGGTAGACGGCGCGGGCACGGTTCTGCTCAATGAGCACCGCACCATGGTGTTCCACTCCCATCCTCGGTTGCGCATCGTGGATTTCGACATCACCCTGACGGCGCGCGAAAAAGTCAAGTTTGGCGACACCAAGGAGGGAACCTTCGCGCTGCGGCTGGCGCCGTCGCTGGAAGAGCCTGCGCGCGGTGCTCCTCCCACGCCTCCGCGTACGGGCAAAATGGTCAACGCCGAAGGCTTGGAGGGAGAAAGTCAGGTCTGGGGGAAGCGATCGGCGTGGGTGGATTACTTCGGCGAGGTGGACGGCGAAAAACTCGGCATCGCCATATTCGATCACCCGCAGAACCCCAAGCACCCGACTTTCTGGCACTCGCGCAGTTACGGCCTGTTCGCCGCCAATATCTTCGGCGAGCATGATTTCATGGCGGACAAAACACGCGATGGCAGCATCACGCTCGAGCCCGGCGGCACGCTGCGCTTCCGTTACCGCGTGGTGATTCACCCGGGTGACTACCGCAGCGCCAACATTGCCGAGCTTTACCGCCAGTACGCAGCGGGGCGCTGAGCGACAACTCGCCCTGCGAAGCAGAGCAAGCGGTGCGGACGCCCTCGTCCTGCCCGCTTAACCGCTTCAGAAGATATATTTCAGCGCGAGCTGCAAGTTACGCATGTTGGTGCGGGTTCCGTTGATCTGCCCGAATCCTGCGGCGACAATGTTGGTGTTGGGATTACCCCAGTTCGGGTGATTCGGCAAATTGAACGCCTCGAGCCGGAACTGAATCTTGTGTCCCTCTCTGACGGGGAAATCCTTGAGCAGTGAAAAGTCGAGGTTGATGATGCCCGGCCCGGTCAAAGTGTTGCGGCCCACGTTGCCGTGCTGTCCGTCCGGGGTGCGGGTGAAAGCCGTGGTGTCGAAAAAGCGCTGGGGGTCCTGCTGCCCTCGGGGCAGGTCGGCACGCCGCCCGGTGGACATGGGGCGATCGAAAAAGGCGCCGGTGTTGGACGGGTCGTCGCCTTGGGTGACGGTCACGGGGAAGCCGGTCTGAAGGGTGAGGATGCCGCCAACTTGCCAGCCGCCCGCCACGGCGTTCAGGAACGCGTTTTCCAGACTGATCGCGCGGCCCCGTCCGAAAGGCAGCTCCCACAAAGCGCTGGTCACGAAGCGGTGGCGAGTGTCATGGCTGGAGCGCGCGCGCTCGCAGCGCCGGCAGTAACTGTTTTGCGGGAAAAGCGTATCGCCGCCCTGATTCCGAATGGCACTAGCCGTATCAATGGACTTCGACCAGGTATAGCTCACCAGGTACGTGAGGCCGCTTACGTACCGCCGCGTTAGCTTGACTCCCAGCGAGTTGTAATTGCCGTTGCCGCCATTGTCAACCAGTTGAATTCGCCCAAAATTCGGGAACGGTGAACGCTGGGGAATCGTCAGACCGGAGGCGCGCGGCGCTGGCAAGGCCTCGTTCACCGCGCGGAGGGCTTCCAGCCGGTGACTCACGCTGCCGAGGTAACCGACTTCCAGCAGGGTCGCCCCGGGAAGTTCCCGTTGGATATTCAACAAATACTGCATCGAGTAGGGCGTGCGCCGGTCATACGGATTGGCGAAAGTATACGGCCGAGGCACCTGCACCACGGCGCCGGCCAGGGCAGCCAATCCATTGGCCCAAGTCAGGTGCGGGAAATCGGTGCGAGAGTTGTCGCGGAAACGCCCGGCCAGATTCCGGGCCATATCGAAGCGCGGGTTACCGGTATCCTGGGAGTAGAACACACCGGCACCGGCCCGGATCACCCATCGCGGAGTCGGGCTCCAGCTCAAACCCAGCCTCGGCGCCCAATCGTTGTTGTCGCGCCCGACCAGCCGGTTGCCCAAAGAACCGTCCCGCCGAACTTCGATGTCGGGCCAGCGCAACGCCACGCCCTCATAAGGGTCGCCCCGCCCTTGCCGCATGAAATACGGATACACACTGCGGTCGGGGACGTTGGCGTTGCGATAATCCAGAGGTCGGATGTCCCAGCGCACGATCCCGTTAAACAGCCGCCCCGTTTTATCCTCCCACGGCGGCGTGTTTTCATAGCGCAGACCAAGATTGATCGTCAGCCGCGGAGTAATCTTCCAGACGTCGTCCACATAAAGGGCAAAACTCACCGCGCGGAATTGCGCTTTTGCGATGGAGGCCGCTGCCTCGGCCTGGAAGACCTCGCCCAGCAGGAAGTCCGCGAACGGGTCACCGCAGATCCCGCTGAGAGCCGGGTTATTCGTGGCATTGCGAATAAAAGTGAACTGTCCGCGCGCGAACTGGTTGCCCACCTGGTCGTAACGGTCGTGTCGCACTTCGCCGCCGAACCGCAGCGAGTGTTTGCCTCGAATCACGGATACGTTGTCGATAAACTGGGTTGAGCCGTTGTCGTTCTCGTAGGGGCCTTCGGAGCTATTTCCGAACCCGCTGTAAACGCTCAGCGAAATATTGGGAATCCCCCACTGAACCGGAGGGCCGCTGGCCAGTCCGGGGATGCCCAGCTTGCCTACCACGTCGCGGGTGAACGCAAGCTCCGGCCCCGTGGTGTTATAAAACGACGTGTAGCCAAAGCGCGCTTCATTGATCCAGGTGGGCGAGAGTACGCGAGTGTTCGACGCCATCCACTGGCGGAAACGTGTGATGATTTTTTCACCGTTCAGCCGCAAGTTTTCCTCGAGTTGCCACTCCTCGCCCCAACTGTATCGCGCGGCCCAGTTCGATCGTGAGGACTCGTTGAAGTCGAACCGCCCCGTAAAGTGGTCGCGATCGATAGGCCGCCCCAGCGCCTGCACGTGGTTGCGACGCAGCTCAGGATTGGGCAAGTTCGGCTGGGGATAGAATTCCAGCAGAGCTTGAGAAATGGGATGGATCCGATTAGCCGGGATCACATTACCCGGGAAGGGCTGGGCCACGATCCGATCCCCTTCGCGCGTGCGCGTGCGCGGATCAAAGATGCCAATCGTACCCAGCGGGCGCTCGGAGAAGTCCCCGCGGTGCATGGCGGACGATGGTAGGTTAAAGACGCCTTGAACCGTCCGCCGCTGACGGAACCACTCGTAGTTGGTCATGAAAAAGAGCCGGTCGCGTCCGTTGAAGATCTTGGGAATGGTCACCGGGCCATCCAGCGTGAAGCCAAACTGATTCCATTTGAAGGGGTCTTTGGGCGGACGAGCCGCCGTGAAAGCGTAGTTCTTGGCGTCCAGTTTCTCATTGCGGAGGAAATAGAACAAAGTACCGTGGAAGTTGTTGGTCCCCGACTTGGTGAGCACGTTGATCTGGGTCGCAGCCCGACCGAACTCAGCGGGGTAGATCCCGGTTTGTACCTTGAATTCCTGAAGCGCGTCAATGGACGGAAAAACGATGAAAGTGTTGAAGTTGGGATCCGTGTTCTCGATCCCGTCCAGGGTGAAGTGGTTGAACTGGGCCCGTTGTCCGGCTACTGCGATCGACTGTTCCGCGCGGATGCCTCCCTGGCGGGCCACCGCCTGCCCCGCAGAGGGGAACCCGAAACTGACGTTGGGCGCCAGCGACACCAACTGAAGATAGTTCCGCCCGTTTAATGGCAAGTCCACGATACGCCGGTTCTCGATCACCGTCCCCACCGTTGCGTTTTCGCTGGCCAGCATGGCGGCCTCGGCCTTGACCTCCACGGTCTCGGTGACGTCGCCGACCGGCATTTCGAAGTCAATGCGCGCACTTTGTTGCACCTCGATGCGCACGTCGGTGCGGGTCACCGTGCGAAAACCGGTGTGCTTCACCTGGATGGTATATACACCGGGCGGCAGCGACGGAAAGCGGTAAACGCCAGCCTCGTTGCTTTGTGTGGTTCGCGTCAAACCCGTAGCCACGTTGGTAATCGTCACCGTGGCGCCCGCGATGATCGCACCCGTCGGATCCACAATGGTTCCGCTGACCTCGCCGTAGGTTTGCCCAAATGCAGGCGAGCAGCAGACAATGCAGGCCCACAAGAGCGCAGCCCACTTACGCATATTCCCTCCTGCCGCTACTCGGAGCTGTGTTCCGGCCCGGCCATCCCCTGAATCCGGTCCGGACTTACTGCTATTTTAGTCGAGTAACAGCGGACAGTCAAGAGTATGGACGCAGGGTCGCAGGCCCGCTATCCTACCTACGTGCAGCCGCTTCTCGGGTATCTTGCACCGAACGCCCGGAGCCGGGCCCCTACTATTCACGGTACTGCTTGGTTGCTCCCGGGCGTGGCCTTGGGGATCGCCCTGTGCGCTGTCGGTTGGCTGGCCTGGCGCAAGTGGCGTCGGCCCCTGACCGCCGAGGA
>JAPWUP010000290.1 GCA_028275505.1 Bryobacteraceae bacterium | reverse complement strand
ATTCGCGCCGGCGGCGGTTTGCTCGACGGCATCGTCATCTGGGGCGACGTGGCCTACCACAAGGGAACGCTGTTCTCACCCGAGTACTGGCGCAAGCATTTCAAACCGGGCGTCAAGGCCATGGTCGAGCTTTGTCACCAGCACGGCCTGCCCGTCATCTATCACGGCTGCGGCAATGTGAGTCGGATTTTCGAGGACTTCATCGAGATCGGCGTGGACGCCTACAATCCGCTGGAGGCCAAGACCGGGCTGGACGTGGTCGAGCTGCGGCGCCGTTACGGCCACCGCATCGCTTTCTGCGGCAACATGGACGTGCGGCTGTGGGCCGAAGCCCCGCCTGAGGAGCTGGAACGCGTCGTCCTTTACAAGCTCAACGCAGCCAAGGGCGGCGGCTACATCTTTCAGTCCGATCACTCGGTGCCGTCCAACGTGCCTCCCGCCAGCTACGACTTCGTGGTGCGTTTGGTGCGGGAACGTGGCCGCTATCCCCTGGATCTCGGCCCGTACGATCTGCCCGACGTGAACTGAGAGGGACAGCTTTCGCAGTTACGCCAGTTCGGCCTTGATTTGTTCCAGCAGACGCACCGCCGTGCGGATGTCGGCCAGCCGCTGCTCCCGATCTTCCACTTCGCGCTCGATGTTAAGCGTGCCGCGATAGCCGAGCTGTTTGAGTTTCTGGATGAAGCGCCGGATCCCTACCGAGCCTTGCCCCAACGGGCGTTCCGTGCCCAGCGCGCCGGGACGGTCGCGCGGCGGCCAGTCCCCGTCTTTGCAGTGCACGGAAATCACGAGTGGCCCCAGCAGGTCCAGCGCCTCGATCGGGTCTCCCGTCCCGTAAAGAATCATGTTGGCCGGATCGAAGTTGATCCGCACGTTGGGGCGCGCCACGTCCTCGATGAACCGCAACAGCACCCGCGCCGGCTCCTGTCCTGTCTCCAGCGCGAAGGTTTGGCCGTGCCGCGCCGCGTAGTCGGCCACGCGCCGGACCATTTCCCGGACCGCCTTGTAGTCGGGGTTAGCCGGATCCTCGGGAATGAAACCGATGTGGCAGGCGATGGAAGGCACGCCCAGCGCCGCCGCGAAATCACTGATGGCGTAAGTGCGCGCCTCGCGTTCGGCTCGAGTGGTCTCGGGGATGAAACCCACCGTGCGCTGCACCGTAGGTATGTCCGCGTAACTCTCCCCGTCATAGGCAGCGAACACCGTAACCAGAGTGAACTGCTCGGCCTCCAGCGCCTGTTTCCACGCTGCCGTGACGGCATCGTTCAACGGCATCGTGCCCGGGATGCCCAACTGCCCGCAGCGAACGCCCAGTGATTTCACTTCCTGAAGCGTAGCCGCCGGATCGCCTCCCGCCCAGAACATCACGCCAATTTCCAGGGGCTCAGGTTGTCGCATAAAAACGTTTCTCCCTCGGGACCCGTCCGCCTTTCGAGGATTGCTCGCGGCGCGCGGGTCACCCATCCGCGTACCCAGTCAATTATATTGAGCGCCGGAGGCCGGCGGCGCGGGCGAACTTTGGACCAAACTGCGGTTCAGGACGCCCGCTTCGCTGTGAAAGGCACTCCGCGGCGGCGCCCCTCCGCCGTGCGCGTGCCGCGCAATTCGTCGCCGGATACCGTGCCTTCCCACAGCCACTTCTGATCGCCCTTCCGACCGCGCTGCACCGTCGTGAAGGAAAAGCGATCGCCTTCCACCTTGCCGTTCTCGATCGTCATCGTCACCGGCCGGCGACCGGTGGTCAGCGTTACCGTACCCGTGAGCTGGTTACCCTGGACCTTGAAATCCATCGTCACTTCGACGGTCTCCATCTGTCCTTTGCTGCTCTTGCGTTCCAGCTTGGCGACCCACTTGCCATCGAGCGAGGCAGCCGCGGCCGATACCACTGCGAAGCAAAGCAGAATCCCGGTCAACAATGCACGTCTCATGGGCCCGAGAACCTCCTTCCAACAATTAGAACGCAGGTCTCGAAAGCCTGTTGCGCCCGTCCGAAGCGGCGGGCTCTCCTGCGGCCCTCCCGGGTGGGGGTGACTCCACAAGCTCGAAGCGCACCCGCCTCCACGGGCCAGCTCCGATCATAAAAAATTAATCTCGTAATCAGGCACTGCACTATACTGAAAACATTCATGCTCTTCGCGGTGGATGCGCACGCCATCGGATGCAGGTTGACCGGCAACGAAGTTTACATTCGCAACCTGCTCACGGCCATGGCGGACCTGCCCGGCGACTGGCAGCTTCTCGCCTACGTTTCGCGGCCTGAGGCCGAGGACATGCTGCCGTCCAGGTTGCGCCGCGCCCGCGTGTCCCCCAACCCCTTCGTGCGCCTCGGCGCAGACCTGCCCCTGCGGCTCCGACGCGATCGCCCCTCGCTTCTTCACGTACAGTACACGGCCCCGATCGCCTGCACCGCTCCGATCGTGGTCACGGTTCACGACGTCAGTTTCATCGAGCATCCCGAGTTTTTCCCGCGCTGGCGCGCCCGCCAGCTCCGGCTCACGGTTCGCCGTACGGTGGCGCGGGCGGCCCGGGTGCTCACAGGCAGCGAGTTCTCGGCGCGCGCCATCGCCCGGCACTACGGCAGCCTGGCCCCCGAAATCGCCGTGATTCCCAACGCTGCCTCGCCGCTCTTCCGGCCCGTCTCGCGGGAGACCGCCGCCGCTTTCGTGCGCTCCCGCTTCGGGATCAGCTCGCCGTTTCTGCTCTGCGTGGGCGATTTGCAGCCGCGCAAGAACCAGCTCGGCCTGATCCGCGCCTTCGCCGCCCTGCTGCGCCTGTTACCGGACCGCGACCTGCGATTGGTCCTGGCGGGGAAACCCACCGCTTTCGCTTCCCGGATTCATGAAGCCGTGCGGTCCTCGGGCGCCGCCGAGCGCATCCACCTGCTCGGCTTTGTCAGCGACGAGGAACTGCTCTATCTTTACAACGCATGCGAGCTGTTCGTCTTTCCTTCCTGGTACGAGGGCTTCGGCCTCCCGCTTCTGGAAGCGATGGCTTGTGGCGCCCCGGTCGCTTGCTCGAACCGTTCCGCGTTGCCCGAGGTGGCCGACGCCGCCGCCGTGTTCTTCGATCCGGCTTCCTGCGAGGATATGGTGCGCGCCATGCGCGACATTCTGCGCGAGGACGAACTGCGCGCACGCCTCAAGCGGCTCGGCCTGCAACGCGCCGCCCAGTTTTCCTGGCGCCGCACCGCCGAGCGCACCCTGGCCATCTACCACGCCGTCTGCAATGCCGAATTCCGTCCCTGCCGGGAGGACGTTGCTCTCGCCCCCCTGCGGCGCCGACCATGATCCGGATCGCCCTTTGCCTCGCTCTCCTGGACCTGCCTGCCCCCGCCCAGAACCCAGCGGAGGAGACGCTCAACTACACCATCAACTGGCCCAGTGGCCTGAGTCTGGGAGAAGCCACCCTGCGCGCCCGCCAGGCCGGTGAGCGCTGGGAGGTAGAGTTCGTTCTCGATGCCGCCATTCCGGGGTACGTGATCCAGGACCGCTACCGTTCCATCCTCCGCCCCGGTCTTTGCTGCCTGGAGCTGGAAAAGCAGTTCCAGCACGGCAACAAGAAAGGTCGGGAACGCACCAGCTTCGACGCCGAGCGCGGCATCGCAATACGCGAAACCCTTGGCGGCGGGGGCAAAAGCGAAATCTCGGTGCCCGCTTGCCCGCGCGATGCCCTCGGTTTCCTGCTGCATCTGCGGCGCGAACTTCAACAGGGGCGCTTGCCCGCGGCGCAGCAGGTCTTCTTCGGCGCTCGCTACGAGGTGAGCCTCGAATACCGCGGCTTCCAGACCGTGCCCGTCAATGAAATTCCCACCCAGGCCGACCGTTTCTCGGCGCGCGTGAAAGGCCCTGCCTCCGAGCACTCGGTCGAGATTTACTTCGCGCGGGATCCGGCCCGGACCCCCGTCCTCGTTCGCGTCCCCTTTCCGCTGGGAATCTTCTCGATGGAGCTGGTACGCTGACGATGCGCGTGGCAATGGTCTCGCCCTTGCCCCCGTCCAAAAGCGGGATTGCCGATTACGCCGCCACTCTGGCGGAACACTTGCGCGAGTTGCTCGATCTGGAACTGATCGGCGCTGCGTCTCCGAACTTCGATCCCGGCCGCTACGACGTCATCCTGTATCAAATCGGGAACAATCCCTGGCACGACTTCGTCTATGAGCTGGCGCTGCGCCATCCCGGCGTGGTGGTTCTTCACGAGGCCAACCTCCACCATCTCATCGCCGAACTGACCATCCGTCGCGGCGACTGGGACGGCTATTTGCGCGAGCTGGAATACAACGCCGGCCCGGAAGCCGTGGCCTACGGGCGCCGGGTGCGTGCGGGCGAAGTGGGACCCGATTACGACGGTGTCCCCATGCTGCGCCGGTTGCTGGAACG
>JAPWUP010000289.1 GCA_028275505.1 Bryobacteraceae bacterium | reverse complement strand
ATGGTGGCCTCCGAGGCCACGCCCTGGGCCAAAGTGGGCGGGCTGGCGGACGTCGTGACGGCCCTCGCGGCCGCGTTGCGCGAGCTGGGAAAAGAGCCGGCCATCGTGCTGCCCCGCTACCGCAGCGCACCGCTGGACGGGGCGAGGCGAGTCTACCAGGACCTTCGCGTATGGTTCAACCCCACCAGTACGTACACCTGCGATGTCTACTTGCAGGATCGCGGCGTTCCCTATTTCCTGGTGGATTGCCCGCCGCTCTACGACCGCCCCGGCATTTATGGTCCGCCGGGCGAGGATTACCCTGACAATCACGTGCGTTTCGGCGTGCTGGCCCGGGCCGCACTGAAGCTGGCGCGTCACGTGTTCCGGCCCCGCATCCTGCACTGCCACGACTGGCAAGCTGCGCTCGTGCCCGTTTACCTGCGCACGACCTTCCGTTACGACCCTACCTTCGCCGCCGTGCGCACAGTGCTCACCATTCACAACCTGGGCTACCAGGGCATTTATCCTCCGGACGCTCTGAATGAGATCGGCCTGGATGAGGAAGCGGCCACGGCTGCGGGCCTGGAACACTTCGGCCGCATGAATCTGCTCAAGGGCGCCATCCTCTGCAGCCATCGGATCACCACGGTCAGTCCCACGTACGCGCGCGAAATCCAGACGCCCGAGTTGGGCTTCGGGTTGGACGGGTTGCTCAGACAGCGCAGCGATGCGCTGGTGGGGATCCTCAACGGCGTGGACTACTCGGAGTGGAATCCGGAGACCGACCCTTACATCGCAGCCAATTACTCGGCGGAGGATCTGAGCGGCAAGGCCGTCTGCAAGCGGGATCTGCTCGCGGAGCTGGGATTGCCCGATGTCCCGGAGCGGCCCCTGATCGGAATGGTGTCGCGGCTGGATTCCCAGAAAGGGTTCGATCTCGTCCGGGAGGCGGCGGGCGAGTTGATGTCGCTGAGTTTGGCGCTGGCCGTGCTGGGAACGGGCAATGCCGAGTACGAGCAGTTCCTGCGCGAGCTGGCGGCTGCCTATCCGGATCGGGTGGCGGTGCGCATCGCATTCGATGCGCGGCTGGCGCACAAGATCGAGGCCGGGGCGGATATCTTCCTGATGCCCAGCCGCTACGAGCCTTGCGGGTTGAATCAGATGTACAGCCTGCGCTACGGTACAGTGCCGGTCGTGCGGGCCACCGGAGGGTTGGCGGACACCGTGGACGAAACGACGGGCTTCCGCTTCCACGAGTACAGTGCGCGGGCCATGATGGAGGCGGTGCGCGCCGCGCTCGAGGCGTGGCGCGACCGGCCGCGTTGGGAAGCGATGATGCGGGCAGGGATGCGAAAGGACTTTTCCTGGAAGACCTCGGCAGCGGCTTACGCCGCTTTGTTCGCCGAGTTGGGCGGCTGAATCCCCCGCCCGCAATTTTGCATCATGGGCAATGGAGAGTGACAAACGTGGCAGGCAACGTGATTCACGTAACGGATGAGACGTTCGATCGAGAGGTGTTGCAGTCGGATCTGCCAGTGCTGGTGGATTTCTGGGCTGAGTGGTGCGGGCCCTGCCGGATGATCGCGCCGGTGGTGGAGGCCCTCGCCAGCGAATACGCCGGGCGGCTGAAGGTAGCCAAGGTGGATGTGGACGCCAACGCCCAATCCGCGATGCGCTACCAGATTCGCGGCATTCCCACCCTGTTGTTGTTCAAGGATGGCCGCGTCGTAGACATGCGAGTGGGCGCGGTACCCAAGTCTGAGTTGGTACGCATGATCACGCCGCACCTGCCGACGGCCAACTAAGCGCGTCTCACGGTTCGGCCGGCCCGACCTCAGGTCGCGCACAATCCGAGGCGGGGCGTGAATCCGAACCGCTGAGCTAAAGTTGCGTCGGCTCGGGTTCAGGGCGAACCCAGCCCAGCTCGGGCTTCGAGGCAGCGAGAGTTTCCTTCCAGAGCTGGTAGCGGGCGCGCATCTTCTCGAGGATGGGGCGGCAGGAGGGATCGCGCGCCCGGTTGTTTTCTTCGTGCGGATCGCTTTCGAGATCGTAGAGTTCCTCGAAGGGCGGATCCGTATCCAGATAACGCGTGTACTTCCACCGTTCGCCGCGCACGCCTTCGACGCGCGGGATCCAGCCCCGGGCCGTGAAGGTGTGCTCGTAAAAGAAATCCTTGCGCCATGGCGGGCGTGCGGCGGGATCCAGGAGCGGGGCGAGGCTGCGGCCCTGCATCGAGCGGGGCACGGACAGGCCGGCGAGCTGGAGCAGCGTTGGCCCCAGGTCAATGTTGAGCGCGATTTCCCGGCGGCGCAGGCCGCGCGCCTTGGCCGGCAAGCGCGGGTCGTAGATGATCATCGGGGTGCGGATGGAGGGTTCGTGCATCAACCACTTGCCCGCCAGCCCGTGCTCGCCGAGGTAGAAGCCGTTATCGGAAGTGAAAACGATGACGGTGTTGCGGTCGAGTCCCAGCTCGGCAAGGGTGCGGCGGATGTCGCCCACGACGCGATCCACGCCGGTGATCAACCGGTAGTAGCTGCGGACCGATTCTTGATAGAGCTCCGGGGTCGAGAAGCGGATCGCCCACCGCCTCCGCCCTTCGCTGCGATGGACCTCAATCGGCAAGGCGGACAGGAAGCGGGTGTCCGCGGTGCGAGGCGGAGGGATCGTCACGTCTCGGTAAAGAGCGGCGTCGGCAGGATCGTAGAGGAACTGCCGGGGATCCTCGTCCTGCACGTGAGGCGCCTTGAAACTCACTTGGAGGAAGAAAGGCTGGCGTCCGGCGAACTGGCGCAGGAACTCGACGGCCTGGCGTCCCATGAGCGCGGTGGAGTGAGGGCCATTGGGACCTTCCGGAAAGTAATTTCCTTGCCCCGCAAAACCGCGCCAGTAATCGAACTGGTCCTCGGGCAACGGCTTCCGGTCCAGGCCCCACTTGCCGATGAAGCCCATGCGGTAGCCGGCGGCACGGAACTGGCCCGGGTAGGATCGCCGGAAGGCTTCGGGCGACAACTGGGAGTTGAACTCGTTGATGCCGTGCGTTGAGAGGTACTGCCCGAGGAACATGCTGGCCCGGCTGACCATGCAGATTGAGGTCGTAACGAAGTTGTTCACGAAGGTGACGCCCTCGCGCGCCAGCCGGTCCAGGTGGGGCGTCTGGATGATGGGATTGCCCATGGCGCCGAGGGTGTCCCAGCGCTGATCGTCGGTCACGAGCAGGACAATGTTGGGGCGCTGCTCGGCGGCGGCCCCCAAGGTGGCGAGCGGCGCCGAGCAAGCGCCAAAGAAACGACGGCGAGACAGGACGGGGAAACCGGACATGGCCACAGATTGAAGCTACCACCGGGCCGAGGCCTTGGGCAAGGCCGGCAGGGCGGGGAGCCGGAGGGGCCACCGGCGGACGGTGATGTTTTTTGCTCTTGCATAAACGGACCCTTATAGGCGATAACTAAAGAGTCGGGCAGTCCAGCTCCGTGGGGAATCGCGGTACGGCAATGAGCACGCGCAGGCGGCGCGGAAATTCGGCTCGTGGGTCCGGCAAGCAGGGCGGGGAGCAGGGAGCAGCCCTTACCTTCCTTTCGCCCGAGTGGGTCCGGGAAGTGGCTCGCGTGGTGGACTCGGCGCGGCGGAGCGACGAGTATTTCCGCCGGCTGTCCTCTGCCTTCAGCCTGCGGGTGACCTACTCGATCGCTGGGCTACCGGCCGCGTTGCGCCCGAGTTACGGAGGCAAGTCGGAGGCCACGGTCTGCGTGGAGCTGGTCCGGGGGCGGTTGCAAACGCTTCAAATCGGGAACTGCGAGTGTGGTCCGGACCCGGATTTTACGGTAACCAGTGACTATCCGACAGCGCAACGGATCTTCCGGGGAGAGCTGAGCCCGGCGCGCGCACTCGCCGAGCGGTTGTTGCGGGTGGAGCCGGCTGCCAGCATTTATCGTCGGCCCGGGTTCACGGCCAAGACACTGATCGTCGCGGGTCTCGTCCTGAAGTACGCCCGGCGCGTGGTGACGCGGTTCGAGACGGACGGGGAGACGACAGGCAGCGCGTGAGGGCGGTCGGGCGCCATCAGCCATAGGACGCACCCATCGGAGCTGCCCTGGCACTTGAGGATTCCGCGCCACTCGTGTTAGAATCGCCCCGCACCGGCTCAGGATGGCGCTGAGCGCCCAAAGGGGTGGGCGCCTGGCCAGGGGGCCGGAACCTCAGGGAAAGGGTGAGTTATGTCCGCGAAACAAAGCAGTTCCATCGCCTTCGTTATCGGCATTGTTTTCCTTGTTTGCAGCCTGGCGGCGTGGTCCCAAGAGACGCGCGGGACCATTCTCGGCATCGTGAAGGACCCCTCGGGAGCGGTCGTGCCCGGGGCGTCGGTAACCCTGACTCATCTGGAGACTAACACGGTAATTCGGACCCAAACGAAC
>JAPWUP010000287.1 GCA_028275505.1 Bryobacteraceae bacterium | reverse complement strand
TTCAACGAGATCAAGAACAACCTGAACAACTGCATTGATAACATCACGGCCCTGGTCGAGGACGCCGCGATGCTGGCCTCGGCGGCCACCGAAGGCCGTCTCCAGACTCGGGCCGACGCCAAGCGCCACCGGGGTGATTACGCGAAGATCGTCCAGGGAGTCAACAACACCCTGGACGCGCTGGTGGGGCACCTCGACGTGATGCCCGCGCCGGCGTTCATTGTCGGCCGGGACTTCACGATTCGCTACATGAACCGAGCTGCGGCTGGCTTGACCGGGTACACGCAGGAGGCAGTTATCGGAACCAAGTGTTATGACCACTTCAGGACCCCCGACTGCCGCACAGAGCGATGCGCCACTGGGCAGTGCATGGTGCGAGGCCAGGCAGTCACCGCGGAGACCGAAGCCTTCCCGCAAGGCAGGCGCTACGAGATCTCCTATACTGGCGTCCCCGTCCGCGACGCGGAAGGGAAGATCATCGGCGGGTTGGAAATCATCACGGACTTGACGGCGGTGAAGGCTGCGGCTCGCAAAATGCAGAAGGTGGCCAGCTACCAGGGCGCGGAGGTGGAAAAACTGATCGTCAACCTCAACAAGCTGGCGGAGGGAGATCTCAATATTCGCCCGGAAGCAGCGCCCGCAGACGAGGACACGCGGGACGTTGCAGAGAACTTCGCCAAGCTGAATCAGGCCCTCGCGGCCACCGCCGAAATGCTCCGCAAGACGGTGCGCCATATCGCGGAAACCACGTCAACTTTGGCGACCTCGGCGGAGGAGTTGACGGCGGTGAGCCAGCAGATGGCGGGCAATGCCGAGGAGACGGCCACGCAGGTGAACGTGGTCTCGGCCGCCAGCGAGCAGATCTCCAAGAACGTGAGCGTGGTAGCCACGGGGAGCGAGGAGATGCTGGCCTCGATCCGGGAGATCGCCAAGAACTCCAGCGAGGCGGCGCGGATCGCCAAGACGGCGGTGGCGGCGGCGGATGCGACCAACCAGACGGTGGCCAAGCTGGGCGAGTCGAGCCAGGAGATCGGGAAGGTGATCAAGGTGATCACCTCGATTGCGCAGCAGACGAACCTGCTGGCCCTCAACGCCACCATCGAGGCCGCGCGGGCTGGGGAAGCGGGCAAGGGCTTTGCGGTGGTGGCCAACGAGGTCAAGGAGCTGGCCAAGGAGACGGCCAAGGCGACCGAGGAGATCTCGCAGAAGATCGAGGCGATTCAGGCCGACACCAAGGGGGCGGTGAAGGCGATAGCGGAGATCAGCACGATCATCGCGCAGATCAATGACATTTCCAACACGATTGCCTCGGCGGTGGAGGAGCAGACGGCGACGACCAACGAGATGGGCCGGAACCTGACGGAGGCCTCCAAGGGGGTGAGCGAGATAGCGCGGAACATCACGGGGGTAGCGACGGCGGCGCAGAACACGTCGCAGGGGGCGGCGGACGTGCAGAAGGCGGCGCGAGCGCTGAGCGAGATGGCCGCGCAACTGCAAACCTTGGTGGGCAAATTCAAGATATAAGGCTCAAGACGGGGAGTGCGCGGCGCCCGCGGAGCCGGCGTGCTCCCCGTCGCTTTCTTTTTCGGGGTTGTGGAAGGCGTGCTGCTGTCGGCTGTACATCCCCTCTGAGCGTGACCAAAGGGACAGCCAGTAACAAATCACGTCGCGCTCACGCTTGGGAGCGTGCCGCAAAAAGCGGAGAAAGACCCGTACGAGCCCTTCTTCCTCCTCCTCGGAACAGGCCTCAGCGACCGGAACTTCCTCTGGTTCGTCCCATCGCGGGCTCTTGCAGCGCGGGCACACCGCGGGCCGTTGGGGCCGGCGGGGATACCAACTGTGCAGACAGCGCTTGCAGACTAATCGCCTGAGCCCACTCTCGGAACCCTCCTCCGGAGCGATCACCCTGTCCTCGGTCAGTTGCAACTGCACGGCTCTAAGCCCTTAATGGTGGATTCTACTTCCACTCTATCAATCTCAGCACGGGCCCTGCAAATCTAGTAGGAAATCGTGTCTAAATTCGTGGCTGGCCTAATTTCATCCAAGGTATAAAGTTGCCGTCAGAGTTTACCGGTACGTATAGCGACACCGATGCTCGAGGACAGGTGGAGCCGAGAGGAAGCACGGCAGCGCCCGAGGGAAAAAGCGGGCGTGCTGAACACACGAAAAAGGAGATCGTATGGGAACTGCCAGCAGATCTTACACAGCGAATGCGGCAACACTAACTTCCCAGCCGACCGTGCGTCCGCGCAGCTCGCGTCCAGCCGGCGGAGTCGTTGTTCGAGGTCCTGATTTCTTCCAGGAGCTGGAGCGGTTGGCGCGCGCGGTTTCTGCAGGAAATCTCTCCGAGCGCGCGGTCTGCGACCACTTCGAAGGTCGCGAACGCTCCGCGCTGGAGGCAATCAACGACATGCTAAATGCTGTGGTTCGTCCGTTCAACGTGGTCGCCGAGTATGTGGACCGGATCTCGAAGGGGGACCTGCCGCCGAAGATCACCGAGGAGTGGCGGGGTGACTTCAACGAGATCAAGAACAACCTGAACGTGTGCATTGAGGCCATCAGCCGATTGGTGACGGACGGGATTGCGCTGACGCAGGCGATGCTGGAGGGCAAGCTGTCGGTGCGAGCGGACGTGAGCCGACACCAGGGGGATTTCCAGCGGGTGATGGCGGGGTTCAACCAGACGCTGGACAACGTGATCAAGCCGCTGAACGTGGCGGCGGAGTATGTGGACCGGATCTCGAAGGGGGACCTGCCGCCGAAGATCACCGAGGAGTGGCGGGGTGATTTCAACGAGATCAAGAACAACCTGAACGTGTGCATTGACGCCATCACTACTCTCGTCACCGAGACCAGGCGCATGGCCGAAGAGGCCGCTGCGGGCAACCTCCAGTACCGCTTCAGGCTGGAGCAATTCCAAGGCGCCTACCGCGGCTTGGCCGAGAGCATGCAAGAGTTGGTACAGGTGATGCGCTCGACCGTCAACCAGCTTAGCCAGGTGACTGGCACTCTGGCCTCCTCGGCGGAGGAGTTGACGGCGGTGAGCCAGCAGATGGCGGGCAATGCCGAGGAGACGGCCACGCAGGTGAACGTGGTCTCGGCCGCCAGCGAGCAGATCTCCAAGAACGTGAGCGTGGTAGCCACGGGGAGCGAGGAGATGCTGGCCTCGATCCGGGAGATCGCCAAGAACTCCAGCGAGGCGGCGCGGATCGCCAAGACGGCGGTGGCGGCGGCGGATGCGACCAACCAGACGGTGGCCAAGCTGGGCGAGTCGAGCCAGGAGATCGGGAAGGTGATCAAGGTGATCACCTCGATTGCGCAGCAGACGAACCTGCTGGCCCTCAACGCCACCATCGAGGCCGCGCGGGCTGGGGAAGCGGGCAAGGGCTTTGCGGTGGTGGCCAACGAGGTCAAGGAGCTGGCCAAGGAGACGGCCAAGGCGACCGAGGAGATCTCGCAGAAGATCGAGGCGATTCAGGCCGACACCAAGGGGGCGGTGAAGGCGATAGCGGAGATCAGCACGATCATCGCGCAGATCAATGACATTTCCAACACGATTGCCTCGGCGGTGGAGGAGCAGACGGCGACGACCAACGAGATGGGCCGGAACCTGACGGAGGCCTCCAAGGGGGTGAGCGAGATAGCGCGGAACATCACGGGGGTAGCGACGGCGGCGCAGAACACGTCGCAGGGGGCGGCGGACGTGCAGAAGGCGGCGCGAGCGCTGAGCGAGATGGCCGCGCAACTGCAAACCTTGGTGAGCAAATTCCGGATTTGAAGCGAGTTCCCGCCGACAGGCCCGTCCCGGGAAATGCCGTGCGGCGCTGCGCGTGCCGGGCGCCGCACGGTTTTTTTTCCAGGGGGTTGGCCGCATTGGCTCCAGCAAAAAGAGAAATAAAGAGACCTTCACAGCTGTCCGATAAAGCAGAGGGAGCACGCAAAGGGAAAGCCGCATGTCGAAAGCCATGGTCGTGGACGATTCACGCGCCGTGCGCATGATCCTGCGCCGCACGCTGGAAAAGCACGGCTACCAGGTGCTCGAGGCGGGTCACGGTAAAGAAGCACTGGAAGTGCTGGAGCAGCATCCCGATGTGGGCCTGATGCTGGTGGACTGGAACATGCCCGAAATGAACGGGCTGGAGCTGATCCGCGCGGTGCGTTCCAATCCCGAGCGGTCGCGCATCGTGCTCATGATGGTTACCACCGAAACCGAGATCGAGCAGATGGTGCGGGCACTGGCCGCCGGCGCCAACGAGTACGTGATGAAACCCTTCACGGAAGAGGTCATCACGGACAAGTTGAAACTGCTGGGAGTGATCTCCTGATGTGCGGCGTCAGGCCTGACCGGGAAGGGTGAGCCAGAATGGCGGGAGTCTTCAAGCGGAAGGTGATCAAGCCGGGCAGCCGGATCCG
>JAPWUP010000286.1 GCA_028275505.1 Bryobacteraceae bacterium | reverse complement strand
CGGCGCGCTTCGGCGAAATCACGGGGATTCGTAATACCGGACGCGAGGGCATTGACGAAAGAGTCTTCCGTTTCGCGCTGCGCCTGAGCTTCTGAAAACGCGGTCCGCCTCTGGCAGGGACCGCGCTTGCGCGCGGGCTGCGCAAAGAGCGTCGCGGGCAAAAACGCTGCTGAGCGAACCGGATGCAGCTTCTGTTACAATCCGGTTTCATTTGCGTTACGGAAACGTCCACAAATCCCGGCTTTTGCTTTCCCTGTTCCTGTTGGCGACGGTCCGCTGCCCTGCCGCGGAACCGCTCGTCACTACGACCACCATCGGACCGGTAACCCTCCGCCCGGGCGGGTTTTTTGAGCTTTTGGGCCTCCACCGCTCCGCGCGCACGGGCACGGGCATTCAGACCTCCTTTGCCTCCGTGCCCTTGGGGCCGCAACCCGACGAGTGGGCGGCATCGCCGGCGCACTCGCGCATCGCGCTGGATGCATCGCTGCACGCCGGCGGGAACTGGCTGGCCTACTACGAATCGGATTTCTTGCAGAGTGCGGGCCGCGCGCCCTATCGGCTGCGGCAGCTCTGGGGTGAATACGAAAACGGCGGCTGGCGCGTTCTGGCTGGACAGGCCTGGAGCTTGCTTCGTCCGAACCGCCACGGAATCTCATCGCAAAACGAATTGATGAACACGCTCGTAGTCGAACCCGGCTACCACGTGGGCCTCGCGGGACGCCGCAACCGCCAGGTCCGGATCGTGCGAGCTTTCGGCTCGTGGCACGCAGCTACGGCATACGAGTACCGCAAAGGCGGTCTGGTGACGCTCAAGCTGGCGCGTGACGCAGGACGCGCCCACGGCGAGCTGTTGTTGCTTGGAGGCGCCGGCAAGACCTTGGGCGCGGGCTTGTCCGCGGTCGTGACCATCCACCCGCGTTTGCAATGGGTGAGCCAGCAGCTCTGGAGCCAGGGAGCCGGTCCGCATTTGATGGGCCCGATGCCGGCGCGAGTTCACGCGCACGCTTGCATTCAGGGACTGGAGGCCTCGTGGCCCTCGGCGCGACTGCGGCTGTTCGCTTACGGCGGCGCGGCGTACGCTACGCGTTCCGAGAGCAACCGCCTGCTCCGCCAGTGGTCGGTGGGATTCCATCACACGCTCGTCCGCAGCGTACGTTGGGGTGTCCCCGAGCTTTCGGCACAGTACTCGCGGCTGGAACGGTTCACGTGGCCCGGTGGGCATGGCGCGATGCACACCTTGAGCCTCCGCCTCAGGTATTCTCTGCCCGGAACCCGCCGCCCGGGTGAAGCCAGCGACCTGGCGCGATCCAACAACAACGGGAACAACGGGCCATCTAAACGCCGTTGACCACGTTGCGCAGCGGTACGCCCAACAAGGCATCGCGGCAGGCCGCGGCCGCTTTGCGTCGCAGCTCTAGCAGGCTCTCTTCCGAGTAAAAGGCGGAGTGCGGGGTCAGGATCACCCGGTGGTGAGCCGGGTGCGAGGGATCACGCCAGGCGCGCAGCAGGGGATCGTCCGGGGGCGGCGGCTCGCGCTCGAGCACGTCAATGCCCGCGCCCGCCAGTTGACCGGAAGCGATGGCGGGTGGAATCGCGGCAGTCTCCACCACGGCGCCCCGGGCGGTATTGATGAGGTAGGCCCCGCGCGGCAAGCGCGCGATGGCGGCTGCGTTGATCATCCCGCGCGTCTCCGGAGTCAGGGGGCAGTGCAGACTCAGCACGAAGCTTTGCTCCAGCAGCGCCTCGAGAGCGTCCGCCCGCCGGATCCCGAGCGCCTTCTCCGCGCCGCCCGGTTTGTAGGGATCGTAGAAAACCACGTCCATGCCGAGAGCGCGCGCCCGCATGGCCGTTGCCGTACCGATCCGACCGAGACCCACGATGCCAAAAGTGCGGCCACGCAGCCGGTAAAGCGGCGTCGCGGGCGCGTGATGCCATTGCGGGAATCCGGCGCGCAGACGTGAATTCAGCTCGGACAATCCGCGGGTCAAGGCGAGCATCAAACCCATGGCCGAGTCCGCCACCTCTTCCACGCAATAGTCGGGGACGTTCACCACCGGGATCCCGCGCTCGCGGGCCGCTTCCACGTCAATGTTGTCATAGCCCACACCCGCGCGCACGATCACGCGACAACGCTCCAGCCCGGCAATGGTCTCACGGGAAAGGGTCACCAGGTGACAGACGATCAAGGCGTCGGCCTGTTCGATGCGTCCGGCCAGCTCCTGCTCCGAGCGGGCGTCGAGCGCCTGGACTGCCGCCAGATCGCCCAGCACTTGCCGCTCCGGCGCCAGCGCGTCGGCAAAGACATCCGTGATGATGACGCTATAACTTCGGGAGTCGGCCACTTACTAAGTCAGCGATGAGATTTCTCATGCCCAGACCTTCTCGAGCGGTACGCCGCGCTGACACAGTTCGCAGGACCGGGCGTCCGTGTAGTAACTCGAGTCCAGTCTGGCCAGGTAGTAAAGCGGAAGCGGCGAGAAATCGGGTGTCTTGGGCGTGGGCTGAAAGATGACCACGGCCATGGCGAGCACTTCGGCTCCGGCTTTTTCGAGGAGGTCTTTCAGCTCGCCCAGCTTCTTGCCGGTGCGCAGGATGTCATCTACCACGATCACCTTCTCGCCCGGCTCGGGGCTGAGATACTGGCGGAAGCGCAGCGGCCCGCCTCCCTCATCCGGCTCCGCCCAGTAAACCTGGTGAACCCGCAGGGCTTCGGCCACGCCGTAAGCTACGGGCAGACCTCCCGTGGCGGGCGCCACCACAGAAATCTCGGAAAGGATGGCGCGGATCTCGGGATTGGCGCGGAGCAAGCGGCTCAACCCTACACTCAGGCTCTTGGCGTGCTGATAGTAGCGCATCGCCAGCGCGACTTGCACGTAGCGATCCGAGTGCAAGCCGTTGGGATACTCGAAATGTCCGTCGCGCAGTGCGCCGGTCTGGCGCAGCAGCGCCAGGACTTCCTCCTGCGTGGGAACCAGGTGCATGATCAGTACGCTCCTTTCCCGGTCAAGACCCGGGGAATCGTCAACAACAGGATTTTCAGATCCAACCCCAACGACCAGTTGTCAATGTATTCCAGGTCGAGTTTCATCCAGGTTTCAAAATCCAGGTGGTCACGCCCTTCCAGCGCCCACAGGCAGGTCAGCCCGGGACGCATGCGCAGGCGCCGCCTCTGCCACGCCTTGTATTGTTCCACCTCTTCGGGCACGGCGGGGCGGGGTCCCACCAGGGACATATCGCCTTTCAGGACGTTCCACAACTGGGGCCACTCGTCAATGGAGAACTTGCGCAACCAGCGCCCGATCGGCGTCAGCCGGGGATCGTCCGGAATCTTGAAGGCCACGCTCTTGCGGCTCAGATGGACCAGTTGGGGCTTGAGCTGCTCTGCGTTCACACACATGGACCGGAACTTGTAGAAAACGAAACGCCGCCCGTTCAGGCCGCAGCGAATTTGCCGGAAAATGGCCGGCCCCGGCGAGGTCAGCCGCACCAACAAGGCCACGATCGCCATAAAGGGCGCCAGCAGGATGAGAGCCACGGCCGCCACCACCACGTCGAAAGCCCGTTTGATCATCAGCCGGATTTCATCGTGCGGAGCGGCGGAAAACGTCAGCAAGGGCAGCGCCCCCAGCCGCTCCAGGTACATTTCGCTGTGGACGTGCGGGAAGAAGTCGGCCAGCACACGGGTTCGCACGCCCTGCTCGTCGCACTCCAGAAACAGTTCTTCGAGCTCGGGAATGCGGCTGGGGTCCACGGCAAACAGGACTTCGTCCACCACCTGCCGACGCAAAAGCGCAGGCAGCTCGGACCGCGGGTATACCGGATAATCCCGGCGCAGCCGGAGCGCAGCGGGCGCTTCTTCCGAATCCGCGATGAAACCGAGCAGGCGCACGCCGTAACGCTCGGCATCTTCCAGGGTCTGCGCCAGCCGGGCAGCCCGCTCACCGGTTCCGACCACCAGCACGTAATGCGCCTGTCCGAATTCCCGGCTCAAGCGGGGGGCGAACCGGCTCGCCAGCAATCGAAACAGGCAGAGCAGTAGCCATCCGTAAGCGCCCAGCAAGACCAAAAACGGACGGCTCACGTCCAGTCGCAGCAAGTACTGGAACAGGATGACGGCGGCCGTTCCCAGCGCGCTCTGCCGCAGCGCATCGCGCACGATGACGCCGGGACGCCCGGCTTCCAGCTTGTCGTAAACGCCCAGCCACAAGCCGATCGCCGGCCACACCAGAGCGGTAAAACCCAGCAGCAAGGCCTTGACGGGCAAGGTGAAGTAAAAGACCCGCTCCAGGGGCAGCGCGCTGCGCGTCCAGTAAGCGGCCTGGAATGCCAGCACCGCGAGCAGCACGTCGGAGAGACCGAAGAGGAATCGCGCCTTGCGCCGGTGGCGGCTGTACACTGCACAAAAAGGATATCAAAGGCTT
>JAPWUP010000285.1 GCA_028275505.1 Bryobacteraceae bacterium | reverse complement strand
TGGTCGGCTGGTAGTGACGGAGGGCCCAGTCAGCTTCTTGCTGTGATACAGCCAACCAAAGATCGTATTTTGAAGCGTAGTGTTTTTCGAACCGGTAATAGCGCGCGGACTGATCGCGAAAGTACCAGCTGAGGATTCCGCCCGTTTTTGCGCGTCGTGCGAACAGCAGAGAGCGAATGTCGTGGGCGACAAGCACGCTCGCAGGAAACCGTGGCAGGTAGTCCACCATCGCGGCCTGGCTGGTTTGCACTACGACGAGGACATCCCAGGCTCGCTCCTCGAGCGCTTTGAGGAGCGCATCGGCCATGTTGCGAAACTCCAGATCGGCCACGGCAGATTCAGCCGGACGACGAGGCCAGGAGCGAAAATGTGCGTGAGCGGCGAGCCAGGCACGGTAGAGCCGCTCGCGCCCCGTCGCCGAGGGGCTGGGATGCTTTTCGCCGGCCGCGGCGGGGCTAATCCAGAGGTAGGTCTTCACCCCCCGCGACTGCAAAGCCTCTACCGCCGGCCAGTCGGCCTGCCGGTGCAGCATCGAGACCAGCCCAACGGTCGCCCCCTGCTCGGCCAGACCGACTGTGTTCAGGAATTCGTGGCCAATGCCCCCAGGAAACCGGGGCAGGTCTTTGTTGACGATGAGTATGCTCAACGGACGGCGGTCAGTTTGCGCCTTTCCCTGAACGACGGCATGCGACGTCGGGCTCAGCCCATCCGCTAGCCCTCCCTTTAGCTCGCCCACCACCTCGCTTTGCCCTTGCACGCTGGCTTCCGCAGTCAAGCACTCGCCAGATCTGCGTATTATAGTTGTACTCTCACCCCCCACGGCAAGGCGTAACGCGGGCGGGCATCACATCCAAGGTCGTAGCCCGGCCCCAACTGCCCCCAACGGCCCGGCTGGCGCCGAGGCCGAGCCGTAATTACCACCCCGAGGTTGCCATCAGCAGTCGGCCACACCCCCGACTGGACCGCACCAGCACAAGCCCTTTGCTCACCACGCACCCGTCTTCCTGACCCAGAATGAGCCGCCTTGCTGCTGGTGCTCGGGGATCCCAAGCTCGTCCCACAACGGCTTCAATATCCCCCGCAGTTCCGGGCTACCCGTGACGAAACGATTGGCCAGCTCGATCTCAAAACCGGGGTTCCCGCTGAGCAGATAGCACGCGAGCAGATACTGCTCCGAGTAATACCGCTCCGTCCACTCGGGAGGATAGTCCTCTGGCAGAAAAATGTCATGCATATGCACAAACACACCCGGGCGCAGCGCGGGCAGGATTTCAAGGTAGAAGACGGTCACATCCGAGTTCGTGTAAACCAGGTGAGACCCGTCGAAGAAAACGATGTCACCTGCTTCGAGGTTGTCAAAAAACTCCGACGGAACAGTTTCGAGCGGCTTGCGGATCACCTCATCGCACAAAACATCAACCTCGGCGCGCAGCTGGGGATCGATCGAGATCAACCGACACGTCAGTCGGTTCGAGGCAATGGCATGACGAAAGAACTCAGTCGAATTGCCTGAGCCGGTCTCGATCGCGCAGCGCGGCCGCAGCTGGGCGCACAGCCCATAAATGGCAACGGCATCCAAAGGCGGAATAAAGTCGTTGTTCCAGTGTGGTACCGCAGGATCAGCAACGGGATCGTGGGGAATCTTACGGAGTGCGGCCGCGTGAGGCAAGAAGCTCTGGAGCTGCCGCCGATACGCGTGGCGTCTTGAGCCGATAATTTCGAAAAGTCTTCCATGAGGAGGAGAGCCGTGCCCATACCTCGGTTCGGTGTTCAAGGGAAATTCAAGCCGGACCGTCATGCCGGCCATGGCCCATCTCGCTCGCACGGGATGGCCTGGTGGCACGGGCCCGCCTCCTACGGCCGTGCGCAAGTGCCGCCGCGCGAAGTCGATTGTAACATAGCCTCCGATGGGGCCCTTCCCGATCCAGCTACTGGTTCTACTCGAATCCGACGTACGCCGCGGAGCGCGCCAAACACCGTCCCGGTCAACAAAGCGGACGCCGCGTCGGCTTCCCAGGTACCTGCACCCGCAAGGCCGCCGAGGCGTGATAACATATTTCCCGCAGACCGTCGGTACAACTTGCAGCCGTCGGGCATTGCATGACCATGATGTTTCTAGCCACGTTACCTGCTGTATTCTTCATCCTGACAAGCATAGGGTTTTATAAACGCTATGGCGAGGGGTGGCGCGACAGTCTACTCCGCTCCGCTGTGACTTCGGGCGTGACAGTGACCGTCGTTGTCGAGATCCTCGGCGCTCTTCGGCTCCTTGCTCGTCCTGCCCTTGTGATTTCGTGGTCGCTCTTATGCTTGGCCGCCGCAGTATGGGCGCTGAGGGGCGCCGCCGTAGAAGCCATCCACACGACCCGCTCCGCCTCCACCCCGCCTCTACAACTCGACACCTTGTCGCCGATCCTATTCGGTAGCGGACTCCTTGCCGGCTGCGTGGCCCTCGCCGCAATCCTCGCGCCACCCGGTCCCTTCGACGTTCATGCCTACCATATGCCAAGGGTACTTTTTTGGCTCCAGCAGCGCACCCTAAACCATTATCCAACTCCTTATCATCAGGAACTCTTTCTCTCTCCGTGGGCCGAGTTCGCCACGTTGAACGTTTTTGCCTTGGCTGGCAGCGACCATTTAGTGAATCTCGTTCATTTTGTGTTCTATGCTGGATCCGCGCTTGCTGTCTCCTGCATTGCTCAGATTGCCGGCGCCTCCGCCATAGCCCAGACCACTTCTGCCGTCTTCCTTCTAACTTTGCCGCAGGCGGTCCTAACAGCATCGGGCGCCAAGAACGATCTGACCGTAACCTTTTGGATTCTCACTGCCGTCTATTTTGCACTCCGCTTTACAACAAGCCGCCGCAGGTCCGACGTGATTTTCCTCGCCCTCGCTTCGGCGCTCAGCATCCTCACGAAGGGGACCGCATACCTCTGGCTGCCTCCGGCAGTCTTCGCCGCCTTCGCAAGTAGTGGCCGCCGAGGTTTAATTGACCTCACCCGCTGCTTACCGGCGATCGTCGCCTCATGCCTCGCGTTGAACTCCCCCCACTACGCTCGAAACATGGCTGTGTTTGGATCGCCATTTGGCTGTGATGCGCCTTTTTGCGGTACCCCCTACAAGTTCGTTAACGCCGATTTCAAGCCCCGGACGGTTGCGGCTAACGTAATCAGGCATCTCGCTTCACATGCAACGACCCCACTGCCCCAAGCCAATCTCATCATCTTCAACGTTGCCACTTCGTTGATACGATCGCTTGGGGTTGACCCCCAAGATAAAAGCGCGATCTGGTTCGGTACACGTTTCGAGCCCGCTCCCTACCGCCTCCATGAGTTCACCATAGGTAATCCCCTTCACCTGGTCCTCATAATCGCCAGCCTGGTGCTAGTCCTGTCGCGAGCCAACCGCCGCCTCAGAACCTGGTGGATATTCACGGCTGGGCCAATTCTCGGCTTCGTCGCTTTTTGTGCAGCATTCCGCTGGCAGCCGTGGGGCACGCGGCTGCATTTGCCGCTCTTCGCCCTCTCGGCACCGCTTGTCGGTGGTGCCCTAGATTCTGCCCGGGGTCGCGCTACCGGTGCCATCCTCTGCATTTTTCTCCTCATGCAGGCCTTCCCACTCGCGCTAGCTAACGAAGTCAGGCCGCTCGCTACAACCCAGCGGAATCTATTCACTGTACCTCGACACCAGTTTTATCCCCATGCTGAGGACGCGAGAGCTGTTGCGCGGGCAGTTGCGCAGGTGAACTGCTCGCACGTTGCGCTGGAGGTTCAGCACCCGTTTGAAATCTACCCGTTGCTCCTCTCGCTCCGCTCGGGCAGTCCGCGGGCAGAGCTAACCTACCTGACGCAAGACCCGCGGTTCGAGCCCCTGTACAGCAAGAGGGCCCGAAAGCCGTGCGCCGTCATCTACAATTTCTGTGATCAACCTGGCCGCAGCTTTCAATGCCGGCAACTCGGGGACCCGCAGCGTTTCGGAACTTTTTGGCTCGTGACCGGCTTTGAAGCTCAGTGGACGCCCAAAAGGGGTTGGGAGGTAGCTCGCCGGGCACCCGCCCCGAGAGTTTCGGAAAGCGATATGGTCAGTGTCCCTACGATTTTGCGACCCGATAACCACGCCGATTTGAAATATCTCCAAGGGGCGGCCTCGGATAAATGGGTCATGGGAGAAGGCCTCCAGGTACTGGTCGCCGCTAAAGAGCGAAACTATTTGAAGGTGCGGCTTAGCGGCGACATTCCGCCTGGTAGCCCGGTATTGCCTCAAGGGATTCAGATCACGTGCGGCCGCGGCAGAGCACATCGACGAGTGATCGAGCAAGAGGGTCCGTTTGAATTGTCGATCACTCTCGAGTGTCCAATCGAAGATGTTACCCGGTTGAGTGTCTTACCTGAGAGGACCTTTCGACCTCTTGATTTTGGGATCAATCA
>JAPWUP010000284.1 GCA_028275505.1 Bryobacteraceae bacterium | reverse complement strand
TGCCGGCGACGAACGGGCTGGCCGATCCGCTTTTGCTGAATGACTTCCTGGGCTCGTTTTGTGCGCTGGACGCAGAGGGCAACCGGATCTGCGACGGCTACCTGACGGGCTTCGGCGACCCGGTGGTGAACCTATGGCGGCTCGCTGAGTTCGTCAACGGGAACCTGGAAGTGGTTCCGGAGCGTGCCGACCCTGGCGCGATCCGCGACCTGGTGGCCGAAGGCTCGCCTGTGCTGGTGGCGCTGGCTCTGGAATCCGAAGGCGCAGGATTGGGCGCGCACTTTGTCGTGGCAACCGGAGTGCGCAGCGACGGGGCGATTGTAATTCACGATCCCAATCCCGCCTTGGGGCGCAGCGTGCTCGAGGACTACCTGGCCGGTTTCCCGATCGCGGGCCGGATGGTGAAAGGCCGCATTGCGTCTGCCCTGCGGCTGCTGCCGCGCTCGGCGCCGGGCGGCGGATTCCTCGTCATCAGCCCGGACGGGAACGTCGAAATCAGCTCGATCGCGGGCGCCTGCGGTCAGATCGTGGAGTGGCCCGCCGGCGTGGCCACCAGCGTGCTGGAACAAATTTCTTCAGGAATGTTTCGGACGCGCTACTGCGAGGGAAGCCGTCCTCCCTACCAGCTCGATGTCGGCGCCGAAGGCGACTGGCGCCTGATCGTCACGGACCTGGCACCGCTGGGTAGCCGCTTCGAGCTTTCGGGCAAGGGAGCGGCCACGTTCAGCGTGAGCAGGCCGGCGGGACGGCTGGTCCTCGGGCCGCAGACGGCCACAATCCTGCCCAATGGGGTGGTCAATTCGGCGAGCTTCACGCCGGCGCTAGCGCCAGGCGGCCTCATGACGGTTTTCGGGAGCGGCCTGGCGCGAGCGGGGGCGGCTACGGAGGTGGAAATCGGCGGCGTGCGGGCCCACGTGATCGCGGCCACGCCGTTCCAGCTCAACGTCGAAATTCCCGCGGAGCTGCCGCCCGGCTCGCACCTGTTGCGGATTCGCTCGCCGTTCGGCACTGCGGAACAGACGATCACGCTGGACGCTGTGGCGCCGGCAATTTTCACTTTGCCGACGGGCGGCGCCGCCGTCGTCAATCAGAACGGAAGCCTCAACAGCCCCAACAACCCGGAGCGAAGGGGGCGAGCGATCGTGATTTACTGCACAGGGCTGGGCGCGGTGGTCCCCGCGGGCTCGTTGAGCACGGTGCGGGAACCGGTGAAGGTCTGGGTGGATGGGGTAGAGCTGGAGCCCTTCTTTGCGGGTATGACCCAGGGTTATCGCGGGCTCTACCAGGTGAACGTACTGTTACCCGCTTCCCTTCCCCCGCGCCTGGATGCTGTCCTGAGGCTCAGGCAGGGCACGGCGTGGAGCAACTCCGTGAGCCTGGCGATTGACTGAAAGGCGCGTGGCGGCGAGTTGTTCCGGGCAAAGCTGTTGACTGCCGGGCAGGGGACGTGTTGGAATGTGGCTTCGAGCCGCCGCGCGGTCCCCGAGACGCGGAAATCGGGCTCAAGATGAAGTTTGTGCTTGACTTCCGGCCCGAAGCGATGTTAACTATAGAGTTGACCGCGTCCGAAAGGCTTGGCGGCATTGATCGAGTTTGAATCCCGCGAGCACCCAACCAAAACAGAAAACACGAAACCGCCGAAAGTTAAAAGAGCGGTGAAAGCCGGTCGCCGGGTCCAAACCGGCGGATGAAGAACCCGGCAGAAGCAGTACACTAGTTCAGGTCCAAGGAGATCTTTCGTCAACTCCAAAACCTAGTTGAGGAGAAGAGAGGCAAATGGCAAATTTGCGCAAATTGCTCTTGGCGCTCACCGTGGTTCTGGTGGCCACCATCACGGCAAGCGCTCAAACGGTACCGGCATTCCAGTGCACCGCGAATGCCGCTGTGCCGCCGACCCTGCGGTCCGAAGGTCTGGCTGAGCTGGTCGGCGACTTGGTGCTGAACTGCACCGGCGGCACTCCGACGGCGGCTGGGGTGGCGGTACCTCGCGTCAACGTCCAGGTGTTTTTGAACACCAATATCACCAGCCGTCTGGTTGCGGATCCGGCTTCGGAGGCGTTGCTGCTGATTGACGATCCGGCGCCGGCGAACCAGAACCCGTGCACCTCGACTTCCGGCTGCACCCAAGTCGGTACGGGGACGGGGCTGCCGTATGCAACGGCGGGCCCTGATGGTGGCTCGCCGCCGGTCGCCGTCCGCAACGTTTACCAGGCACGCTATGCCGCAGCGAACTCGCTGGTCTGGTTGGGTGTGCCCTTGGATCCGCCGGGCACGACGGCTACCCGTATTCTCCGCATCAAGAACGTGCGCGCCAATGCCAATTACTTAGGCCCATCGCAAACGCTGATTCCGACCCAGATCGTGATGTTCGTCTCCATCAGCGGCGAGACCTCGGTGGCGGTCAACAATCCGCAGCAGATCGTGGGTTACGTGCTGCCCGGTCTAACGGTGAGCTGGCGGAATGCGTGCAGCTCGGACAGCCTGGCGAGCGCCGGCGCTTCCTTCTTGCAGTGCAACAGCGTCAACTCCGATCTGGCGGGCGATTCGACCAAGGCGTTCACCACCACGGCCTTCCGCATCCGCTTCACAGAGGGCTTCGCTACCGCCTTCAAGAAGCGGAACGTGGCCACCACGCCAGCCACACCCACCGCGACGGCAGCCCAAGCTACTCCTACGGGTGTTGACCCAATCAGCGGTCAGCTCTACAACACGGAGACTGGCTTCTACAACCCGGCGTTCACGACCACCAACGGCCTGAACGTTGCCGGTCTGGCCGACAGTGGAACCCGCTTCCGCGTCGTATTCAGCAACGTGCCTGCCGGCGTGCAGGTGTTCGTCGGCACCCGCCACATTGCGACCACCGAGGGTACGGTGCTGCATCTGGTGACCACGGACGCCAGCGGCGCGGGCGCCTACTCGGCTGTATCGGCGACGTCAACGGGTACGGACCAGTGCGGCGTACCCTACAGCATCGCGCCTGTGACCATCTCCGGTGGCACCGGCATCGCGGTCTGGGAGGTTGTGGACACCAACCCGCTGTTCCCGGGCCGTGTGGAAGTCCCGGTGGTCATCGCCTACAAGGCGAATACCGCTGCTGGTCAGCCGGGTCTGGGCACGATGACGGCTGCGGCCAGCTTCGCGCCGATCTCGACCGTGACCACGCAGAGCGCAACGGCTCCGCTGCCGCGGTTTGCTGACACCGGCGCTGCCCGCAGCGTGGTCGTGATCAACCCGTGCACCACCAACCTGCTGTTCCCGTTCGTCACCAACCAGGCAGGCTTTGACACCGGCATTGCGATCGCCAACACCTCGAAGGATCCCTTCGGGACCACGACGCAAGCCGGCGCCTGCACGCTGAACTACTACGGGCAGGGGGCGGGTGGCGGTGCGCCTCCGTCGCCTCAGACCTCGGCGGTGATCGCGGCCGGTGACACCGCGGTCTTCACGCTGTCGGCTGGCGGAACCCATGGCATCACTGCGACCCCCGGCTTCCAGGGCTACATCATCGCCCAGTGCCGGTTCCAGTATGCTCACGGGTTCGCCTTCATCAGCGACCTGGGCGCTGCGAAGCTCTCGCATGGCTACCTGGCGCTGGTGATGGATCTGCCGTTCAATGCTTTGTTGGGGACCCGCACCGGCTTTGTCAGCGAGGCGCTGACCCAGTAACCCGCGCGCGAGCGGTACTCCAAAAGAGGGGGAGCTGCGGCTCCCCCTCTTTTTGTGTCTTCACACTCCTTTGCGAGCGCTTTTCAAAGCACGCCGCTTGATGCTAGACTGAATTTTGCCCGCTTCGCCTCATCCCATTCTCGAGTCTGAGAGGTCTTGCATGATCCAAGTAATGCCCACGCTTGTTGCACTGTCGTTCCTCGCGACGGCGAGCCTGCTCGAAGCTCAAACGCTGTTTGTGATGCCGGGCGGGCCGGACAGCAATCGAACGGTCAGCATCGTGTCCGGTGAACCTTTCGCGTACCGAACCTCCTATCAGGGATCCCATTCCTCGCTGGTTGCCTTGACGAATCCGGCGGGGACCCGTTATTTTGTCATTGCCGGCTCAGGAACCGGCACGCTCACGGTGCTGGACGGCGCAACCTTCACCGTTCTGCAAACCTTCGATCTGCTGAACAACGGCACGGCGGGAGCGGTCACGCCCGACGGGCGCAAACTGCTCGTTCTGGCCGGAAGCCTGTTCATTTTCGACATCACCGGAGCCGGGACTACCCTGCCAAACCCCTTGCCCGTGAACGCCGGGACGAACCCGACCGACGTGGCGGTGAGCCTGGACTCGACCCGGGCGTTCGTGCTGAGCCCATCGGATCAAAAGCTGGTCGCGATTGACCTGGCGACCAATACGCGAGTGGGCGAGGTCGCCATCCCGGGTCCCTCGACGGGCGTCGCGGTCGGCCCCAACGGCATGGTCTACGTGACCACGGTCAACC
>JAPWUP010000283.1 GCA_028275505.1 Bryobacteraceae bacterium | reverse complement strand
GACCCGACCGTCGCCCCCATCCCAGAAGACCCGCGGCCTCAATATGCCCCGGCTGTACCCCGCGAGGTCAGCCCATCCATCGCCATCCCGGTCTTTGCGTGCCTGCCAGTGCCCGCCCCCCAGCACCGAAGCGCTCCAATGTGAGCCGATCGGCCACGCCAGGAATAGCGGTACGTCGGTTCCGCCTCGAGCGGTGCGGTTGGCGAGAAGTTCCAGGGTCGGCTCCGACCCGGGACGCCGCGAGATCAGGTTTACGATCCCGGCCATGGCTCCTGCGCCGTAGAGGGCCGATGAAACACCCTTGATGACCTCGACTTGGGCAAGATCCATGGGCGGTATTTGCAGGATGCCCAGGCCAGCCCCCTGCTGGCCAAACAGCGGCAATCCGTCGGCCAGGAAGCGTGTGTAGCGGCCGCGCATGCCCTGGATGCGGATGCCCGCGGCGCCAAGGGAAGGAGACGTCGTCTGGACGCGGAGACCTCCCATCTCGTTGAGCAACATCGCGATGTCCCCAGGCCCCATCAGCATCTTCTCTTCGATCTCCTCGCGGTCCACTACCTCGACTCGCGTGGGCGAGTCCTGAATCCGACGGTCGGTCCGCGTCGCCGAGACCGTCACCTGTTCCTCGACCGACTCCATGGGCCGCAGCTCCACGACCAGGCGCACCTCACGGGCTTCATCCACGGTGACCGACGTGCTCACAGGGAAGAATCCTGATTTGCTGATCCGCAAATTCACTTTGCCCGGAGCGACCGGCACGATCACGAGGCCCTCGCGATCGGTTTTGAGCGAGACTTCGTTGACCGTCACCAGGGCGTCCGGCACCGGGGCTTCGCCCGCTTTTACTTCCACTCGGAGCGTGGCGCGTTCCTGAGCGAACGCCGCGACTGCGAAAGCAGCCGCCACAAGCGCCAGGCCAACTCTAGACACGAGTCTCACGGTTGGGATCTCAAAAGAAGGTCGGCCAAGCACCGGCCGGCACCGTGCCCCGGAAGTTGCAGCGAAGCCGGTGCAAAGGTTCGGACAGGGTCAACTTATAGGTTCCTGGCCCGTTGCCCCGCAGGGATGAAGCGTGAGCGGCGGATCGAGCGTCTACGGCAAATCGGTGCCGATGGACCGAGTCAAGAGTGCAAATGATCTTCCCCGTGGACTGGTGAGCTCGACAGAACAGGCCTCCAAGCAACCTACCGCAAGCCCAACTCGGGCTCGGAGAGAGAATCAGGCGAGGCGGGGTGCTCTGCGTGATCCGTAGCAAGGATGCTCGTAGTGGGCTGGGTTGCGATGCCCCTGAGCTGATCTTTGAGCGAAACCACATCGCCTACTACCCAGACTGCAGGCGAATTCACGTGGCAGAGACCGCCTGCTACTTCTCCCAGCGTAGCCCGGATGATGCGCTCGCGTGGCGTCGCCCCGTTCTCGATGAAACAGCACGGTTGCTCGGCAGGACGCCCGGCCCGGATCAGGGCGCCGGCAATCTGTGCGCGCCTGCTCACGCCCATCAGGATGATGAGTGTGTCGACCTGAGCATAGCGCTCCCAACTGGGCTCGGCGCCTCCACGCAAGCAGCCAGTCACCACGGCGAATGCACTGGAAATGCCGCGGAACGTGGGCGGTATGCCCGCCGAGGCAGGCAAGGCAATGGCGGAACTCACGCCTGGCACTACCTCGACCGCCCAACCCCTTTGCACCAGCCACGCCCATTCCTCTGCACCACGGCCGAAGACGAACGGGTCGCCGCCCTTCAGGCGCACCACGCAGCGATACCGCCGCGCGTACGCCTCCAACAGATGGAGAATGCGGAGCTGGCGCCTTTCTCGGTTGCCGTGATCCTCCTCCAGCAGGACGACCTCGGCGGTCGGGTTGATTTTCGTGAGCACTTCTCGGGAAACCAAGCGGTCGCTGATCACCACATCAGCTTGCGCCAGCAAGGTAGCCGCCCGCACCGTCAGCCAATCGGCCCTGCCAGGACCGGCGCCGACCAGGTAAATTCTGGCTGCGGGATTCATCTCGTCCCCAGCATGCCTTGGACGCCCTGCCACGAGATGTGTCCTCCGGCGAGTGCGAGCAGCAGCAGGAGCGCAACCCGCATGCGCCAGGAGGGTACGCGGGCTGCGATCCAGCTCCCCGCGAGAACTCCCGGCACGCCGCCGAGGCTGAGGCTAATCAAAAGCGGGAAGTCGCAGTGGCCCGCTGCGATGTGAAGTCCGCTGCCGAGCACGGAAAGGCCCAGTCCGAACACCAGTACTGTGCCCACTACGGTGGCAGGCGCCAGGTGCGTCCTCGTCAGCAACACCAGCGAGCCGAGCGCGCCAGCCCCTACGGAAGTGAAGCCCACTTGCAGTCCGATCGGCAGCGCCAGCCATCCAAGCTGCCGACGGTTCTCTCGCATGGGTCTGGGAGCGGGAAACCAGCGCCGCGCCAGACTCACCGCGGCCACGTAGCTTACAGTCAATCCGATCAACAGGCAGGCAGTATGGGATGTCCCGCCACAGGCCAGGCGAGCCAGCAGAACGGTCCCCAACGCTACGCCCGGCGCCGCGCCCAGCAGCATCCGCCGCGCCGCATCCCAATCAATCTGGCCCCGGCGCGCATACTCGGCCACCGCCAGACTGCGGATCAGGGTCGCGAAAGCGAAGGCCGTGCCGACCGCCTGGACAGCGGGCGTCGAGCACAACAGCATCAGCGCCGGCACGGTGAGCATGCTCCCGCCCACACCCGTGGCCGCCGTCACCATCCCTACTACCAGACCGATGATCGCTTCCTTCATGCTCCCGTCCGATCGAAGGTGTGGATTCCGCACTCCAGCTTGCGGCCGCCCCAACGCCCCGAGCGCGGATTCGACGGGTCGGCGGGCAACGAAGTGCAGGGCGCGCATCCGATGCTGGTATAGCCACGCTCATAAAGCGGCAGCAGCGGAATGTCGCGGGCCAGCGCGTACGCGTTTACCTCCGTCCAGGTCCACTCGGCCAGCGGATTGATTTTCCGTATGGACTTCCCACTGGGCAGCGTGTGTCGCTCCTCGACTTGCAAATTGGCTCGGCTGGGAGATTGCTCTCTCCGGAGTCCGGTCAGCCAGAGGTCAAAAGCCTCCAAAGCGGTGAACAACGGCTCCACCTTCCGGAGGCGGCAGCAACGGTCGGGATCCGTCTGATAAAGAAGCCCGTAGCGGGATTCCTGCTCGGCCACGCTCAGCGAGGGCATGACGTTCAGCAGGTTGAGGTTCCACTCGCGGACCATGGCATCCCGGTAGGCGTAGACCTCGGGAAAGTGGTACCCGGTGTCCAGAAAAACAACCGCAATGCGGGGCTGAACAGCCCGCGCCATGTCGAGCACCACCATGTCCTCGAGCTGAAAGCTGCAAGTTACGCAGGCGGGACCATTCCCGCCGTTCAGGACCGAAGCGATCAACTCACGAGTGCGATTCCAACGCTCCTGCATGCTTCCTCCAGGAAATCCTCGGCAGTCACGACAGCACCGGACCGCATGCGGGCCAGCAGTCCGGAATCCACCAATGCGTACCAAGCCGCCCGCCGCGTCTCGAAGTCCGGGATCAATTCGGCCAGCCTGGACCGGATCTGGGCGCAGGCAGCCACGAACTGCGCATACTCGGGACCGAACCGCGCCGCGAGTCCATCGCGGATTCGCACCGCCAGGGCCGGGCAAGCCCCGCTGGTGGACACGGCGATCACCAGGCCCCCCTGCCGGTGGACGGCTGGCACGATGAAGTGGCTGTTCGCCGGATCGTCCACCGCGTAAAACAGCACTCCGTACCGGTCGGCCATTTCGAACATGGCCTCGTTTTGAATGCGCGACAAGCCCACGGCGAAGCACAGGAAGCACCCGGATAGCTCGTCCGCTGCCGGGGGATCGCTGCGGCGTTCGACGATAGCGCCTGCCGAGGCCAGCTCTTCGGCCTTGGCATTCGCCGCGTCTCCCGGACCGACTACCAGGCAGCGCCTGCCGCGCAGGTCCAGCAGGACCGGCAGGTAATACGGGGTTGCCGCGGACGGCGTGCTTGGCTTGCTTTTCCCGCTAATTTCCATCGAGTATGCCGATATAGATTTTGTACCATACCCGATGGGGCAAGTCAAGTACAGAGGCAAGGCTAAATGGACTAACTCGATCTAAATTGTTGACTATCCGGCCCGCCCTGTGCTAGCATGGTTTCGACACGCCAGAGGGGCCAATCCAATGAAAGCGAGCAACCCGCTGTGGACTCAACAGCTTGCAAATCAACTCCCAACCGGCTTGGCTGAAGAGATCCAGCAGTTCGAGGATCAGATCACCCTCAAAAAGCAAGGCCGCCTCGATGATAAGGTGTTCATGGAGGCCAGGCTGAGACGGGGATGCTACGGCCAGCGTTATGACAATGGCCAGCGCCACGACGGGGTTCGGGTTCGGACCCTGCGCTACCCGTGCGGGGATCTCACGAAAGGCCCGAA
>JAPWUP010000271.1 GCA_028275505.1 Bryobacteraceae bacterium | reverse complement strand
ATCTACCCGTACACGCGCCTGGACGCCATCACCAACCGCCGCATCGAAAAAACCTACCGCGCCCTTTACGTGGAAAACGAGTTCCTGAAGGTCACCGTGCTGCCTGAATTGGGCGGCAAGCTCTACGCTATCTACGACAAAACCGCCGGGCGCGACGTGCTCTACACGAACCATGTCGTCAAGTACGGTCTGGTCGGGCTGCGCGGCGCATGGACTTCCGGCGGTGTCGAGTGGAACTTCCCCGACGGCCACACCGTGACCACCGTCTCGCCCGTGGACTACACCCTGCGCACGGAACCCGATGGTACTGCCTGCGCCGTCGTGGGCGACACCGAGCGCATCCAGCGGATGCAGTGGGCGGTGGCGATCTGTTTGCCGCCGGGCGTCAAGCGGGTCGAGACCCGCGTGTTGCTGAACAACCGCCGCGAGGTCCCGGGGCGCTACTGGTTCTGGGCGACGGCGGCGGCGCCCGCCACCGACGACATGCGCTTCGTCTATCCCATGCGCGAGGCCTACCCGCACGTGTTCTGGCCCGTCTTCTCGTTCCCGCTTCACCGCGGCGTGGATTTGAGCCTGTACCGCGAAGTGCCCAACGCGCTCTCGTTGTTCGCCCGGCAGTCTCTGCGGGACTTCATGGGCGTCTACTACGAGAAGTCGGACTGGGGCATCGTGCACGTGGCCGATCACCGCGACGTGCCCGGCAAGAAGACCTGGACGTGGGGGACGGCGGACAGCGGCGCCATCTGGATCGAAAAACTGACCGACGCGGACGGCCAGTACGTCGAGTTCCAGTCTGGCCGCTATGAAACGCAGATGAGGCACGAGTGGATGGCGCCGCACCGCGTAGAACGCTTCACACTGTACTGGTATCCGGTGAACAAGCTGGGCGGCCCGTTTACGGAAGCCAATCGTGAGGCGGCGCTCAGGCTGGCTCGCGAGGGCAGTCGCTGGACGATCGCTCTCAACGTGAACCGGCGCTGTCCGGATGCCGAGCTGCGCGTGGAGGCGGCGGGCAAGCCGGCTGTGGTGCGGCGCGTATCGCTTGATCCGGCTACGCCGTATCGAACGGAGGTGGATCTGCCCGGCGTGGAGCGCGTCACAGTTCGCTTGCTGGCCGGCGGGCGCGAGATCCTCCGCTATGCGAGCGATACCCCTCTCGACGGCAACCCTCACTTTCAGCCGGCCCAGCCTCCCGAAAAGGATCCTGCTGCGGAAAACAGCGCCGAGCGGGCCTGGCTGGACGGCATGGAGGCCGACAAGGAAGATCGCGTGCTCGCGGCTCGCGCCGCTTATGAGCGCGCGCTCCAACGCGACCCCGGTTTTGCTCCAGCTCACATCGCGCTCGGGCTGAGCTACTACCGCACCGGCGAGTATGACAAGGCGGCCCGTCACCTCGAGCTCGCCCTGCGTCGGAATCCCGAGGCTGGCGACGCGCATTACTACCTGGGTTTGGTGCGGCGGGCGCAAGGACGCCCTTGGGAAGCCGAGCACGAACTGTGGTGGTGCGTGCGCACGGGGCACCGCGAGTCCGTGGCGCGTTACGTCCTTGGCGAGATCGCTCTGGAAGCCGGCCGGACCGAGGAAGCGGTGCGCCATCTCGAGCAGGCCGCACTGCTGGACCCGCGCGACGTGAAAGCACGCACCGTGCTGGCCCTGGCTCTGCGCCTTGGCGGGCGATTGGAGGAAGCGCGCACTCGCATCGAGGCCGTGGTAGCGGAGGCTCCCCTCGATTATCTGGCCCTCAGCGAGCACGCCCGCATCTTGCGCGCGGCGGGCGCGCGGGAACAGGCCGAGCGAGTAGAGCGTGAACTCTGGCGGTTGCTGGCCCGCGAACCCGATTCCGTACTCGAGCTGGCCTTCGATTATCTGGCCTGCGGACGCAAGCAGGAGGCGGGCGAAGTCCTCGAAGAGGGATTGAAGCGCGACCGCGATCACCCCATGCTGGCCTACGCCGCGGGCCGCTATGATCTGGGCGCCAAAGGCGATCCCGCTTTTGTGTTCCCGCACCGCCCGGAAGAAATTGCCGTTTTGCAGGCCGCCTGGAAAGCCAATCCACGCGATGGCAGGGCGGCGTATTATCTGGGCAACGCATTGGCGGCCAACTACCGCATCGAGGAAGCCATCGCGCGGTGGCGGGACGCCGTGCGACTCGATCCTTCCAATGCGCTGGCGCATCGAAACCTGGGGCAGGCGCTGGCCAGGCGCGAGGAGACGCGGGCCGAAGCGGTAGCCTGCTACCAGCGAGCCATCAAACTGTGGCCCGCAGAACATCGCCTGTACGTGGAGTTGAGCGGCGTGCTTGCCCAGATGAAGGATACGCAGCGTCGGATCGAGCTCCTCGAATCCGCCCCGGCCGAGGTGCGCGCCCGGTCCGTGGTCGTGCAGGCGCTGGCTGCGGCCTATATTGACGCGGGGCGGTTCACCGATGCCATTCCCCTGCTGGAAAAGACCCATTTCGTGACCGGCGAGGGGGAAACCTCGGCGCTCGCGCTTTACCGCAGGGCATGGCGTGGACGCGCGGCGGAACTGGCGAAGGCCGGTCGGCACGAGGAGGCGGCCCGCGCCTGGTTGCGTGCGGCCGAGTACCCGCGCAACCTGGGCGTGGGCAGGCCGCCGGTGGATGAGACCATCCGGGAATGGGTAGCGGCGGCGGAGCAGTTCGAAGCTGCAGGCAAGATGGACGAGGCGCTCGCGTGGTGGCGCAAGGCCGCCGCGGCAGTGGTCGAGATCCCTACCGAGCCTTCGAAGCCTTCCGCCGAGCTGGCGCGCCTGAAAGCGCGTGCGGCGGAGCGAGTTTCCAGTTGGAAGGAGGCCAAACGATGAAACGCAGGACATGGTTGGGACTGGCAGCGGCGACCGGTCTGCGCGCCCAGTTCAGCTCCCAGGAACGGGTCAAAGGCGTCAGGGAGACGGACTTGCGATTGAGCGACTTCGAGCCGCGCAGCATGCTGCGGGTCAAGGAAACCCGCGTCGAGCGGCCAAAGTTTCCGGTGATTGACTTCCACACGCACCTGTCCTGGTCGCCTGGGCCGGGCAAGGAAGGCGGGCCGGAGTTTCCGGCCAGGCCGGAAGAGATCCTGCCCGTGATGCAGCGCAAGAACATCCGCATGATGGTGAATCTGACGGGCGGCCGCGGTCCCGTGTTGGAAGAAGTGCTGCGCGTATGGCACAAGCCGTATCCTGACAAGTTCCTGGTGTTCACGGAGCCCTGGTGGAACAAGGTCGCCGATCCGAACTACCCCAAGCTTCAGGCGGATGAGATCGAGCGCGCCCATCGCGCGGGAGCTCGGGGACTGAAGGTGCTGAAGACATTGGGCTTGTACCTGAGGGAGAACGTCACCACGGGACCGCTGATCAAGGTGGACGACAGGCGATTCGACCCGATGTGGGAGGTTGCCGGCGCCCTGAAGATGCCGGTGGCGATTCATACCTCGGATCCCGAGGCCTTCTTCCTGCCGATTGACCGGTTCAACGAGCGCTGGGAGGAGCTGCACGCGCACCCGGACTGGTCGTTCTATGGAAAGGACTTCCCGTCTAGCCGCGAGCTGCACGAGGCGCGCAACCGGGTCATGGCGCGCCATCCCAAAACTCAGTTCGTCTGCCTGCACATGGCGATCGCTGAGGACCTCGGTACGGTGTCGGAGTGGATGGACCGTTATCCCAACATGTGGGTTGAATTCGGGGCGCGCATCGGCGAGCTCGGACGCCAGCCCCGCACCGCGCGCCGCTTCTTCGAGAAATATCAGGACCGCATTCTATTCGGGACCGACGCCGTGCCCCACGGCGACGAGTACCCCCAGCAGATCTTTTGCGACGAGCTGTACGAGATCTACTACCGGTTTCTGGAAACCGAGGACGAATATTTCGATTACGCGCCGGCGCGCATCCCGCCCCAGGGTCGCTGGAAGATTTACGGATTGGGCCTGCCGGACAGCATCCTGCGCAAGATTTACCACGACAACGCGGTGCGCCTGCTGGGCTTGGGCTGAGCCGGGCGGCGAGTCTCAGGCGAGGCGGAAGACCAGCTTGCCGACGCCGTCCGAGTAACGGTCCACCATTTCGAAGCCGCGCTGGACCTCTTCCAGCGGCAGCACATGCGTGACGATGGGAGCGAACAGATTCGGTCGCTCGCGCAGCAGCTCCAGCGCCGTCTTCGACTCATGGTTGGACCGGCGCACGTTGAGCAGCGCAAGTTCCTTGCGACGCATCACGTGGAAGTCCAGCGAGACTTGCGTCGCGGTGGGGATCCCCGTAATGACGACGCGACCGGCGTTGCGCGCCACGGCAAGGCATTGATTCAAGGTGGGTCCTTCCACGGCGCAATCAATCGCCACGTCCACGCCGCGCCCGCCCGTCTCGCGCAGGATTTCGCGGACGGGGTCCGTGCTGGCGGGATCGAACACCGCATCTGCGCCGACTTTGCGCGCCAGCTCGCGCCGCTCCGCTACCGGTTCCACCGCCCAAACGCGAGCCGCCCCGCACAGCTTGAGGACCGCGATGGTCAGCAGCCCGATGGGACCGGTGCCGAAGACGGCCACGCGGTCGCCGGGACGCAAAGCAGCGAACTGCATGGAATGGAGGACCACGGCGAGGGGTTCGAACAAAGTGCCTTGCTCCGGGCTGAGTCCTTCCGGCAGCGGCAGCAGGTTCTCGGCTGGCACGACGACGTA
>JAPWUP010000117.1 GCA_028275505.1 Bryobacteraceae bacterium | reverse complement strand
CAGTTGTTGGCCTTGTCCTTGGCCGCGATCCGCTCGGGGATGGGCTTCAGGCACTGGAAGCGCGTGGAAGGCTCGAAATAGGCGCACTGCTTGCAGCAATGCAGGGCCACTCCACACTTCGGGCAGTTGCCGTTGAAGTCCGTGCCCGGCGGCAAGGCGAACGCGCAATTGTAACAGCGCGTGGCGGTCACGGTCTGGACGAGGCGGGGCAGTCGGGGGCCCGTGACGTCAATCGGGGGCTTTGGGCCCGTGCGCCGTCCTTCTTCCCGTTTGCGACCGGAATCGTAAGATTCCCGGTCGTATTCCATGTAGCCACGCTGGCGATACTTGCGGTCGCTTTCCATGGCGGATCACGACTCCTGTGTGTTGGCTGGTTCGGCGGGGGCTTGGGTTTCGGGCGGTACGCTCTTGGATCCGCTTTGGCCGTTGGGGTAGTTCGCCCGCGACGGTCAAGGTTGGGATTTTGGGAGTGTCCGCGGGAAGCCTCAAAGCTCGGTCATCACTGGGTTCTGGCCCGCCGAGCTTTCAAATTACTATCTACCACGAAACGCGGTCGGAAATCCAGCACTTTCGACAGCTCCGACCCCTTATTTTGGGGTCTTCCTCACCGGCCAAGGTCTGTGACTGACCGGCGCTCAGGCCCCGGCCGGAGCCCACTTCAGCAAAGAGTGCGAGGGGCGGGTCAGAGGATCGCCGTAGTGATTCGGGGAAATCCTCACCGCGTACCCGATCCGCCCCGTTTGCTGGGGCACCACCTGCGTCTCAAACACCGCCACTGTGCCTCGCTGCTCGACTGGCGGCAACAGGGCTACTTCTGTCTGCTCGAGCTGGCCCTGAGGCCCCACCCGTCCAATCACCACTTCGACGCGCACGTCTTCGGGCTTCAGCCCTGCCAGGTCCACCACCGCTCGCACAGGCAGGGGCCGTCCGCTCAACAGGGGACCGTTAACGGGCGAGGAGACTTCAATGAAGCGGACCTGGCTCCAGACTGCCTGGACCCGCCGGTTCCACTCCGCCTGCTGCCGCGCCTTGCGGAATCCGTCGGCTTTCATCTCCAGGAAGGCCGTGTGCGCGGGACGGTAGAGCTGCGACATGTACTCGTCCACCATGCGCTGGCAGTTGAACAGTGGGCTCAGGCACATGATGGAACGCTTCATTCGCTTGACCCATTCCCGAGGCACGCCCTGATCCCGGTCGAAAAAGGCGGGGACGATCTCGTTCTCGAGCAGCGAGTAAATGGCGGTGGCGTGCGCCTCGTCCTGGTCTTCCGAGTAGGGGATGCGGTCTCCGATGGCCCATCCCCCGGAGAATTCATAGGCCTCGTCGAACCAGCCGTCCAGCACGCTGAAGTTCAGCACGCCGTTGATGCCGGCCTTCATGCCGCTGGTGCCGCAGGCCTCCTCGCCGCGGCGGGGCGTGTTGAGCCACAGGTCGCATGCCTGGACCAGCTCGCGGGCCACGTGCATGTCGTAGTCTTCGATAAAGACCACACGTTTGGAAAGCTCGGGGTCGCGGGAAAGCTGAACGATCTGGCGGATCATTTCGCGGCCCGGGTGATCCTTGGGATGGGCCTTGCCGGCCACCACGATTTGGACCGGGCGGTCGGGGTTCAGAATCAGGCGCTTCAAGCGGGCTACATCGCGGAACAGCAGGGTGGGCCGCTTGTAGGTAGCGAACCGCCGGGCGAAACCGATCGTGAAGGCCTCGGGATCCAGCACCTCGGCGGCGCGCCTGAGTTCGGTGGCCGATGCCTTGCGTTCCCGTGCGAAGGCTAGCTGGCGATCCCGAATGAAGGCGACCATGCGCCGCTTGGCCCGGCGGTGGGCTTCCCATAGCTCCTGATCCGGGATGTCTTCGATGTGGCGCCATGTGTCCGGGTCGCTGACCCGCTCCAGCCAGTCCGGCTGAAGGTACTGGTCATAGAGGGTAGCCAGATCGTTGGAAAGCCAGCTCCGTAAGTGGACGCCGTTGGTGATGGAAGTGATGGGCACTTCCCAGACCGGCAACTCCGGCCATAAATCCTGCCACATCTCCTGGGAGACCTGGCGGTGCAGGCGGCTGACCGCGTTGCGCCACGCGGACGTCTTGATCGCCAGGATCGCCATGGTGAAGCGCTCGTAGGGATCCGCGGGATTGCGCCGGCCCAGCGCCATCAGTTGTTCGAAACTGATCCCGACCTCGCGGCAGAACGACTGAAAGTACTCGTGCATCAGTCCCGGATCGAAGATGTCTATGCCTGCCGGGACCGAGGTGTGGGTGGTGAAAACGTTGTTGCTGCGGGTGGCCTCCAACGCCTCTTCGAAGCTCAGCCCATGCTCTCGGACCAGCGTGCGGATCCTCTCCAGCGCCAGGAAGGCGGAGTGGCCCTCGTTCATGTGGTAGACCGTCGGCTCCAATCCCAGAGCCTTGAGCGCACGCAGGCCGCCGATCCCCAGCACGATCTCCTGCTGGATGCGCATGCGGTCGTCGTAAAGGCGCGCCGTGATCTCGCGATGCTCGGGGCGTTCGTTTTCGGGGATGTTGGTATCGAGCAGGAACAGCTTGACGCGCCCGACGTTAGCCTGCCAGATCTTCACGGAGACGGGGCCGGTGGGCAACTCCACCTGGACGCGCAATTCCTGCCCATCGCGGACGACGGGCTCGATGGGGAGCTGATAAAAGTCCGCCACGGGAAATTTCTCTTGCTGCCAGCCATCGGGGTTCAGGTATTGCTGGAAGTACCCGGTCTGGTAAAGCAAGCCCACTCCGACGAGGGGAATGCCCGCATCGCTGCACGACTTGAGGAAGTCCCCGGAAAGCACTCCGAGACCGCCCGAGTAAGTGGCCAGGCACTCGGCCAGCCCGTATTCCATCGAGAAGTAAGCGACCAGCTCGGGATGGCGCGCCGGCTCCGGTCTGTGCACGTAGGCGTCATAACGTTCGCATGCCCGGCGATACAGAGCCAGGAAACGAGGGTCAGCGGCGAGACGTTCCAGCGTGGCCTGCGGCACCCGGCCCAGCATGGCCACGGGGTTGTGACCGCTCTCGCGCCACAGCTCCGGATCCAGACGCCGGAACAATTGGCGGATGGTTGGCTCCCAGGTCCACAGAAAGTTGTAGGCCAGCTCGGAGAGCCGGGCAAGCGAGTCCGGCAGCGCAGGGCGCACCAGGAACTCTTTGATTGGCTGAACCTGGAATCCCATGTCGAAGGTGTAATTCCAAGATAGCAGACGGTGGGCTTTGGCCGCCCGTTTGCGGGGCGACTATGATGGAAGCGGGGGCACAATGGCGACACTGGCTGAGGTACTCGCGGCGAACGTCCGCGAAGCGGAACTGTGGGAACGCCTCGACGAGCGCCGGATCCGCTGCCTTGCCTGCGGTCATCGCTGTCCTATCTTCGAAGGCCAGGCGGGTGTCTGCAAGGTTCGCTTTCATCGTGACGGCAAGCTGTGGGCTCCTTGGGGCTACGTGGCGGGCGCGCATTGCGATCCCATCGAGAAAAAGCCCTTCTTCCACGTGCTGCCGGGCTCGCTGGCGTACAGCTTCGGGATGCTGGGTTGTGACCTGCACTGCTCGTACTGTCAGAACTGGATTACTTCCCAGGCGCTGCGCGATCCCGAGGCTGGCTCGTCGCTTTGGCGTGTTTCGCCCGAGCAGCTCGTACGACAGGCGGTGGCTTTGGGCGCCGATTCCGTGGTGAGCACCTACAACGAGCCGCTCATCACGGCCGAGTGGGCGGTGGCCATCTTCAAGGAAGCACGCGCCGCCGGATTGCTTACCGGCTTCGTTTCCAACGGCAACGCCACGCCGGAGGTGCTCGAATATCTGCGTCCCTGGCTCGATCTTTTCAAGGTGGACTTGAAGAGCTTCCGCGATCGCCGGTACCGCGAGCTGGGCGGACGCCTGGCGCCGATTCTGGACAGCTTGCAGCGCATCCATCGGATGGGCTTCTGGCTGGAAGTGGTCACGCTGGTAGTGCCTGGCTTCAACGACTCCGACGAGGAGTTGCGCGACATCGCCACATTCCTTGCGGGGATTTCACCCGACATTCCGTGGCACGTGACCGCGTTCCATCCCGACTACAAGATGATGGATGTGCACGCCACGCCGCCCGAGACGCTGATCCGGGCCGCGCGCATCGGGCGGGAATGCGGCCTGAACTACGTGTATGCGGGCAACCTGCCGGGTCGGGTGGGTAACCTGGAGGATACCTTGTGCGCGGGGTGCGGCCGGACTCTGATTCGCCGCATCGGTTACCGGATTCTGGACTACCGATTGACGGACGAAGGCCGCTGCCCGGATTGCGGGCGCGCTCTGCCCGGGATCTGGCGCGGCCGCGAGCAAGGCAGGCCCGTCTATCACGCGGCGGTCGCGCAGGGCGCGCTCTGACGGGCGCTCGCTATAATTGTGCCTCCGTGAGCGAATACCGCCGGCGCACAATTCTGGGCTGGATCGTGGCTGCGGCAGGGGGCGCTTGTCGCCGCGCCTCGCCGTTGGTCAAGGTGGGATCGAGCGAACCGAGGCGGGCGGTCATTGCGGAACTTGTGGCCCAGCATGTGGAGCGGCGGCTGGGCATCGCCGCGGGACGAGACCCCGATCTGGGCGCGGGGCTGGCTGCCCACGAGGCCTTGCTCAACGGCCGCGTGGACGTTTACGCGGAGTGCACCGGCTTCGCCCTGACCTCGATTCTGAAGCGACCGCCTGACACGCGACCCGAGGTCGTTCTCGACCGCGTGCGGCTGGAGTACGAGAACCGTTTCCGCCTGCGCTGGCTCGATCCGCTGGGTTTCGAGGACGGCTTCGTGATGGTGATTCGCCGCGACGCCGCCAGTGCGCGATCCCTGAAAACTCTGAGCGATGCCGAGGCGCAGGAGGCCGGCTGGCAGGTGGGCGCCAGCGGCGAGTTCCTTACTCGCCCGGATGGCATGGCCACGCTGATGAAGGCGTATTCGTTGCGGCTGCGCGGCGGCCCGCTCACGATGGCCCCGGAGGCCGCGTACCGTGCGCTGCGGGAAGGCAAGGTGACGATGGTGGCCGGCCGGGCGGCGGATGGCGAATTGCTGGACGAGGAGTTTGTGATCCTCGAGGATGATCGGCAGGCGTTCCCGCCGAATCAGGCGGCGTTGGTGGTGCGGGAGGAAAGCCTTGCCCGGCGGCGCGGGCTGTATGAAGTACTGGCCGAACTCTGCGGGCGGATTTCGCAGCGGGCGGCTCGCCAGCTCAACGCCGAAGCCAGTCAAGGCGGGTCCGCGGCGGCCGCGGCCCGCTGGCTCACGGAGCTTTGATGCATCACGGGGAGATGCGGCGCGACCTTTACAATATGGGCATGGCGCGCGTTTGGCTGGCGTTCGCGGCAGTCCTGCTGAGCCTCGCGGGATGCTCCCGGGAGGCCACCACGATCGACGAGTTGAATACGCGGACCGTGATCCTGCCCGGTGGCCAGAAAATCCGCGTGGAGGTCATGACTCATCCGACCGACATGATGCGGGGCATGATGTTCCGCGATTCTCTAGCGCCGGATCGGGGCATGCTCTTCATCCATGGGAGTCCGGGCAATTATCCCTACTGGATGTACCAGGTGCGCATCCCGCTCGATATTATCTGGCTCGACGAGAAGCGCCGCATCGTGGAGATTTCTCCCAATACGCCGCCCTGTCTGAAAAAGGCGAGCGAATGCCCGAGCTACGGCGGCAACCAGAAGGCGCTTTTCGTGCTGGAAATTGCGGGCGGGATGGCGGCCAAATACGGCTTGAGGATCGGCGACGTATTGACATTTTGAGCCTGCGAGGAGCTGATGACGGAAGCCCAGTTGCGCGAATTGCTGGAAGCCGTACGGTCGGGAGCGCTGGAGGTGGACCAGGCGCTCGACCGTCTGCGGCACCTGCCTTTCGAGGACCTGGGTTTCGCCAAGGTGGATCACCACCGGGCGCTGCGCCACGGCATGCCCGAGGTCATCTTCGCGCTGGGCAAGACGAGCGAGGAAGTGGTCGCGATCGCCGGCCGCCTGCTCGAGCGCTCTCCCAACGTGCTGATTACGCGAGCCGATGAGGCCACCGCCGCGCGGGTGCGGGAACTGTGCGCAGAGGCCGAGTACTTCCCGCGCTCCGGCGCGGTGCGCATCTGGCGGGACCGCACGCTGTACGGTAAGGGAACCATCGCGGTGGTTTCGGCCGGGACCAGCGACTTGCCGGTAGCCGAGGAGGCCATCGTCACGGCGGAAGTGATGGGCAACGCGGTGGACGCCATTCACGACGTGGGCATCGCCGGCATCCATCGGCTGGTCAGCAACCGGGAGCGGCTGGCGCGGGCACGCGTAATCATCGTTTGCGCCGGCATGGAAGGCGCGTTGCCCAGCGTGGTGGGCGGCATGATGAGCTGCCCTGTGATCGCGGTGCCCACCAGCGTGGGCTACGGCGCCAGCTTCCGAGGCCTGGCCGCTTTGCTCGGCATGCTCAACAGTTGCGCCAGCAACGTGGCGGTGGTGAACATTGACAACGGCTTTGGGGCCGCCTATGTGGCCAGCCTGATCAACCGGCTGTAAGTCTCAGGCGGAACCAGCCGCAAGGACCTGGGATTCGACCTGCTCGGCTGTCATCCAGACGCCGAACAGCGGTCTGGGATCGCCGCGGCCCCACCGATTCACTTTCCAGCGGGCTTGCAGGTATTGCGCCTCCGGGTGTGGAGAAAGGTCGAGCAGGAAGCGGTACACTCCGCAGTAGAACTTTTGCGGCAGCACCAGCAGCGCTTTGGATCCCCAGTCCTTGCCGTCTGGCGATCCCCAGACGCTGACTTCCAGGCTCTCCTGTTCGATGATGCGCGTGATGGCGAGCGTCAGCATGAGCAGCTTGCCTTGTGCGGGGCCCAGCGGAACCACCGGGCCGGCGCCGTCTTCGCGGATCGTGCTTTCGGGGATCAGGAACGTGGGCAGCATGGCGGGCAAGCCTCGCGTCCGGGTCGTACTACCCGGTCCTGAACCACAGTTTCGCACACCAGCGGCGCCAGGCGGAAGGCCTGGCTGGCGGTAACATGAAATTCATGTGGCTGCGAATTTGCTTCGCGGTGGTTTTGGCGCTGCCGCTTTCAGTGGTGGGCCAGGGGCGGGATTACGTCCGCGCCCATTACACCAAGCATGAATACATGGTTCCCATGCGCGACGGGGTCCGGCTATTCACGTCCGTCTATATCCCCAAGGATACGTCGCGCACCTACCCCATCCTGATGATGCGAACGCCTTACAGCGTGGCGCCGTATGGAGTGGACCAGTATCGGGAGCGGTTGGGGCCGTCCGAGCGGCTGGCGCGCGAGGGTTACATTTTCGTTTATCAGGACGTACGCGGCCGTTACATGTCCGAGGGGGACTTCGTCAACGTTCGCCCGCACAAGCCTGTCAAGAGCGGACCTCGGGACACCGACGAAAGTACGGACACCTACGACACGATCGAGTGGCTGCTCAAGCACGTTCCGCATCACAACGGCAGGGTGGGCCTGTGGGGCATTTCCTATCCGGGCTTTTACGCGGCCGCCGGCATGATTGACGCCCATCCGGCGCTCAAGGCGGTTTCTCCCCAAGCGCCCATCGCCGATTGGTTCATCGGCGACGACTTCCACCACAACGGCGCTTTTTTCCTTCCTCACGCTTTCGGGTTTCTGGCCATTTTCGGGAAACCGCGCCCGGGACCGACCACGCGCGGCGGCCAGCCTTTCGAGTACGGCACGCCGGACGGTTACAAGTTCTATCTCCAGCTGGGATCGCTGGCCAATGTGAACACCCGGTACTTTCACAACGAGATCCCGTTCTGGAACGAGCTGATGGAGCACGGGACCTATGACGAGTTCTGGAAGGCGCGTAACTTGCGGCCGCATCTGAAAAATATCCGGCCCGCCGTGATGACGGTGGGAGGCTGGTTCGACGCCGAGGATCTTTTCGGCGCCCTGAAAGTATATGAGTCGGTGGAAAAACAAAGTCCCGGGGCTTACAACATCCTGGTGATGGGGCCGTGGTCTCATGGCGGCTGGAGCCGCAGCGACGGGGACCGGCTCGGTCCCGTTTCCTTCGGTTCCAAAACGGCCGAGTTTTACCGGGAAAATATCGAGGCCGTGTTTTTCAACGCTTTTCTGAAACAGGGCACGCCCCCGGATCTCCCGGAAGCTTACGTGTTCGAGACCGGAACCAACCAGTGGCGCCGCTACGACACCTGGCCGCCGAAGGGCACGGTAGAACGCTCTTTGTTCCTTTGTGAAGGAGGACAGGTAACTTTCCAGCCTTGCCGCAGCGAGGGTTTTGATGAGTATGTCAGCGATCCTGCGCGTCCTGTGCCCTTCATCAACTCGATCGCCATCGGCATGACCAGCGACTACATGATCCAGGACCAGCGCTTTGCCGCCACACGCCCGGACGTGCTGGTCTACCAGAGTGAGCCGCTCGAAGCGGACCTGATCGCGGCAGGCCCCGTGACTGCATCCCTCTGGGTTTCCACCACGGGAACCGATTCGGACTGGATCGTGAAGCTGATTGACGTTTACCCGGATGATTTCCCGGACCCGGTTCCCAACCCGGCGGACGTGCGCATGGGCGGCTATCAGCAACTGGTGCGCGGCGAGCCCATGCGGGGCAAGTTCCGCAACAGTTTCGAGAAGCCCGAACCCTTCAAGCCCGGTGAGCCGGCGCGCGTCGAGTTCACCATGCCGGACATCAACCACGCGTTCCGGCGCGGTCACCGCATCATGGTGCAGATCCAGAGCACCTGGTTCCCGCTGGTGGACCGCAATCCGCAGAAGTTCGTGGATATCTATCACGCCAGGGATGAAGATTTCCAGCGCGCCACCCAGCGGGTTTACCGCGGCGGGCGCATGGCTTCGCTGATTCGCGTGCGCGTGCTGGCGCGGCAAAGTGAGCCGCCCGCGGCGAGATAGAATCGTTGTCTCGAAAATGACGGAGGCGATCAAGAGAGGTCCCTGGGAGCAACGCTGGAACCCGCTGCGGCAGGAATGGGTCGTGCTGGCCGCGCACCGGCAGGATCGGCCCTGGAGCGGCGAGGTTGTGGAACATCCCGAAGAACGCCTGCCCGAGTATGTTCCCGACTGCTATCTCTGTCCGGGCAACCGGCGGGTCAGCGGCGCGGTCAACCCGCATTACACGGACATTTTCGTCTTCGACAACGACCATCCCAGCCTGGCGCCGGATGCGCCCGGCGAACTGGAGACGCCGCCCGGCATTTACCGGAACCAGCCGGCGCGTGGCGTTTGCCGCGTCATCTGTTACAGCCCCAAGCACAATCTCAGTCCGGGGCAGCTCGGCCAGCGGGACGTGGAAAAGCTGGTAGGAGTCTGGCGGGAACAGTATCGCGAGCTGGGAGCGCGCCCGGAAATCAACTGCGTGTTGATTTTCGAAAATCGCGGGGAGGTGGTCGGAGTCTCCAACCCGCACCCGCACGGCCAGATTTACGCGACCAATTTCATTTTCAAAGTACTGGAAACCGAGCTGCGTTCCTGTTACGAACATTACTCGAATTGCGGAAGGATGTTGTTTCAGGACATCCTGGAGGCGGAACGACAGGACGGTAGGCGCATCCTTTTCGAAAACCAAACGGCCATCGTGTTCGTACCTTACTTCGCGCGCTATCCTTACGAAACGTTCGTGGCCCCCAAAGCGCCGCGGTCTTCGCTACTCGAGCTTTCCGATAGTGAAGCGGCGGACCTCGCGGAAGCGCTGCGCTGGATCTGGATCCGCTACGACAATCTGTGGCGCATGCCGTTTCCGTATGTGATGCCGCTGCACCAGGCGCCGACCGACGGCGGCCACTACCCCTGGTTCCAGTTTCACATCGAGTTTCTGCCGCCGCTGCGCAAGCCCAACCTGCTCAAGTATCTTGCGGGCGCGGAGATCGGCGGCGGCAACTACATGCTGGACGCAGCGCCGGAAGCTACGGCGCGCGAGCTGCGGGGGCTGCCCGGCGTGCACTACCGGCAATCCGCCGGCCAGGGATGAAGCGAGGACAGCGAGTCAAGCGGTGACCGCTGCATCGGGCGAGTAAGTTGAAGGGAGGATGAGTCATGTCCATTCTGGTAACGGGAGGCGCCGGCTACATCGGAAGCGTGACCGTGGAATTGCTGCTGGAACGCGGCGAGCGCGTCGTGGTGCTGGACAGTCTGGTGCGCGGCCACCGCGCCGCTTTGCCCGACGGCGTCCCGTTTTACCAGGGGGAGGTGGGCGATCGCGACCTTATCCTGCGCATCGCCCGCGAGCACGATCTGGAAGCCTGCATTCACTTCGCGGCCCTGGCCTATGTGGGCGAGTCCGTCACTGAGCCGATCCGCTACTTCGTGAACAACGCGGCCCAGGGCATGCTGCTGCTCGAGGCTTTGATCGAAGCGGGCGTCCGGCGCTTCGTGTTCTCTTCGACCTGCGCCGTATACGGCGAGCCGGAAAGGATTCCTATCCCCGAGGAGCATCCGCGGCGGCCGGCGAACTCTTACGGGTGGTCCAAGTATTTCATGGAGCGGGCGCTGGAAGACTGCGATGCGGCTTACGGGCTGAAGTTCGTCTCGCTCAGGTACTTCAATGCTGCGGGCGCGACCGAGCGATGCGGTGAGGATCACGAACCCGAAACGCATCTGATCCCGAATGTTCTGGCCGCGGCCTTGGGGCGCATTCCTTACGTCCCCGTTTTCGGCAACGACTATCCGACCCCCGACGGCACAGCGGTGCGCGACTACATTCACGTGCGCGATCTGGCCGACGCTCACCTCCGCGCACTGACCTGGCTGCGCCAGGGCGGCGGCTCGCTGTTCCTGAACCTGGGCAGCGGCAAGGGTTACTCCGTGCTGGAGGTCATCCGTACGGCGCGCGAGGTCACGGGGCGCGAAATCCCCATGCGGTGGGAGCCGAGGCGTCCCGGGGATCCGGCGCGCCTGGTCGCCGACGCGCGCCGCGCAGAGCGCCTTCTGGGCTGGACGCCGGCTTTTCCCGAACTGGCGACGATTATCGAAAGCGCCTGGCGCTGGCGACTGGCGCACCCGGATGGTTACCCAAAGCACCAAGCCGGCTGACGGACTCCCTGGCCTCTCATCGCAGCGCAGCCAGCAGGTCACCGGTGCGGGCGGCCAGGCTCAGACGCGCCAGCTCCAGCGCGTAACGGGCTTCGTAAAAGGCGATCCATTTTTCGCTCTCCTGGAAACGGGCTTCCTCGAGCTGGCGCAAAGAGGCGCGTCCCTCTTCCATTTGCGCCAAAATGACCGAGACCTGTTCGCGCGCCACCTCCAGATCGAGCCGCGCTACTTCGCCAGCGGCTTCGGCTTCCCGCGCTGCCTGATGAAGACGCCGCGTTTCCGCCGCGATCTGGTCGCGCAGCGTCCGGATCTGGATGCGCAACTGGGCGGCTTCGGCTTCCGCTTTGCTTGCGCGGGCTTCGATCCCCGGGCGGGCGAACAGCGGGATCTGGAAGGAGACGCCGAGCTGCCCGTTGTGACGCTCGAATTTTCGGAAGAACTCTTCGTAATTGTTGAATCGCGCCAGCAGGCCGTACTGCGCGACCAGCTCGAGACGCGGCAGCCGCGCGGCACGCTCCGCTCTCACTTCCAGACCCTTGGCTCGAAGGCGCGCCTCCAGAGCCCGCAGTTCGCGACTGTGCGCCAGCGCCTGCTCGACGGCTGCTTCGACTGTGCGCGGCAGGTTCGGCAGTTCCCGTTGCTCGGGCGCCAGCTGAATCTCTTCGCCGGATTCCAGCCCGAGCACGCTTCGGAGCGCCTCCTTCGCGTTCTGCCACGCGTTCTCCAGTGCGATCACGCGCTGGCGCGCCCGGGCCAGATTGAGTGCAGCGCGTTTGGCCTCAATAGGCGCCTCCCGGCCCTCGCGCACGCGCCACTCGACGATCTCGGCGACTTTGGCGAGGCTGTCAACTTGACGTCGGGCGGCCTCCAGCAAGCGGCCTGTCCGTTCCGCTTCCAGATACAGCTCCACGGTCCGCAGCGCAATCTGTTCCTGTTTGGCCTGTGCGTCGAAGGCCACCCCTCGGCGGTTCTCGCGCGCCGCGGCCACGCGGTAGCTTTGCGGACGGTTGTAGACGTCTGCGATGGCGCGCGCCTGCAGAACCGAGGGTGTGGCGCCCTCGATACTCATGGGGAATCCGCTGGACCAGGCCAGGCCGCTGCCCACCGCCAGCGTGGGCAGGAAAGGCGAGCGCGCGATCTGCACCTCCTGCTCCGCCTTGCGTTCCTCCAGCCGCGCCAGCACCACGTCGGGATTTTGTTCCAGCGCCATCTCGACGGCCTGCCGCAGCGTGAGCGTGTGAGTGGCTGCCATCGTCAGCCGTCCGGCACAAAGCAGCAAAACCGGCAAGGTCTTCAGGTGAGGAAAGGTCATCGAGAACTACCGTAACATTCCCCGCGCGTCAGTATTCTGGTAACGATGCCCGAGTTGCCCGAGGTGGAGACGATCGCGCGAATGCTCGCGCCACGGCTGACCGGTCGGCGAATCCGGGGGGTGCAAATTCGCTCGCGCCGGGTTCTGGCAGG
>JAPWUP010000085.1 GCA_028275505.1 Bryobacteraceae bacterium | reverse complement strand
CTGCCATCGCTTCGGGACTGGACGGAATCGAGCGGCGGCTGGCGCCGCCGCCGGCGTTCAGCGGGGACAGCTACGGCGCAGCGGGACTGGCCGCGCTGCCCCGATCGCTGCCGGAGGCCGTGGAGCGGTTTGCCTCCAGCGATTTCGTGCGGCGCGCCTTGGGCGAGGAGGTAGTCGAGCACTACGCGCACTTTTACCGGGTGGAGCAGGAGGCCTTCGAGGCAGCGGTGACGGACTGGGAGCGACGGCGGTATTTCGAACAGGTTTAGGGTCGTTATTGAACACGTGTCTTTCAGGCGATGCACACGTAATCATCCTTGACTTTCCTGGCTCACCCGTTCTATGCTGACCGCTAGTGGACCAGCCCGCTCTGCGCCCTGGTCCCGGAAAGGAGAACTATGAGATCGGTCCTTAAATCCCTGATTCTGATGGCGACCGCTGTTTCCCTGTCCCCGGCCCAATCCACCTTCGGCAGCATCGTCGGGACCGTCACCGACCCCAGCGGCGCGGTCATCCCCGCTGCCCGTGTCACTGTGACCAACCTTGCGGAGAATACGTCGGTTACGGTTCAAACCAGCCCTCAAGGCAACTACGAGGCGCTCAACCTCAAGGCAGGCGTTTACGCGGTAACGATCGAGGTGCCCGGGTTCAAGACATTCAAAGCCGCCCAGGTGCCCCTGGACGCCCGGCAGGTGGTCCGCGTCAACGCCACGCTCGAAGTGGGTTCTGTGACGGAAAGCCTCACCGTCCAGGCTATCGCCCCCGTGATCACCACCGACACGCAGACGATTGCATCCAGCCTGGACACCCGCATGGTGCTCGAGCTGCCTGTGAACTACCGCGGGGCGGGCAGCACAAGCCCATACCGCGTGCTCGCTTTTTTACCCGGCGTTCAGAGCGACGATAGCTTTAACTATTCCGTCCAGGGCGCAGTCCCCGCGCAAACTGAGGTTACTCTGGATGGCATATCCACCGTCAACGTGACCGGCCACAGCCCGCTGCCCGAAGTTTATCCTTCGGCGGAAGGCATTGCCGAAATGAAAGTGCAGGGCGTGGGCGGCAACGCCGAGTTCGGGCAGGTCGGCGACATCACCACCACCTCCCGCGGGGGAAGCAACGAATTCCACGGCAGTCTCTTCGAGTACTTGCAGAATCACGCCCTGGACGCCACACCGTTCGGCGCCACGTCCAAACCGGCCAAGGTAGCCAACACCTTCGGCGGCAGCCTGGGCGGTCGGCTGGTCCGCAACCGGACTTTCTTCTTTACGACTTACGAGGACATGAGGTATCGGCGCTCGAGCGCGCTGCAAGCCACGGTGCCCACGGCCGCCATGCGCGCGGGTGATTTCAGCAAAGAGCCTGTAAGCCTGCGCGATCCCTTCACCGGTCAACCGCTGCCCGGCAACCAGGTTCCGGCCTCGCAGATCGTGGCAGTGGCCCGGAAGGTCATGGAGTTTTACCCGCTCCCTAACTTCGGTCCTGCCGACGTCCAGCGCTCGGCCAACTTCCGCAAAAACGAGGCAGCACCGATTACCTCGCGCCAGTCCGACGTGCGTCTGGATCATATCCTGACGGAAAAGCAATCCCTGTTCGGACGGGTGAGCTGGAAGAACATTTCCACGATTTCACCTACCTGGCAGTTGTTGCCGGCGGACACGACCGCGGTGCACGCGCGCAATTTCATCCTCTCGCACAATTACAGCATCAAGCCGAACCTTCTGAACGAGTTCCGCTTCGGACTCACCATCAATGACGATGCGGTGTCCTTCCATTTCGACGGCTGGAAAATTACCGGCGAGATGGGCCTGCAAGGATTGCCCGAACTGCGTTACAACGGCCTGCCCGGTTTCGGCTTCTCTCAGGGCACCAGCGGATTCGGCAAGAGCAAGCCGGACTTCCACAACTCGCATTTGTACCAGTGGAACGACAATTTGACCTGGATCCATGGCCGGCACACGCTCAAGTTCGGCGGCGACGTCCGGCTCATCCACGCCCAATCCGCGCTAAGCTTCGGCCTGAACCACGGTCAATTCAACTTCGATGGTCGCTTTTCTCGCCACGACGTGGCCGACTTCCTGATGGGCCTGCCGTATCAATCCCGCTACGCCGACAGCCGGATCAACAACGACGGCAAGACCGCCCACTACGCCGTTTTCGCTCAGGACAGCTTCAAAGTTACCTCTCGGCTTACCCTGGAATACGGCCTGCGCTGGGAGTACCACCCGGCCTACGTAGACGCGAACGGCAACATCACCAATTTCGACCGGAGCGTACCGCGGACGGGCCGCGTCATCATCCCCTCCGGAGCCCGGGCTCGCGAAATCACTTACCCCGGCTTCCTGCTCTCCATCAATGCCTGCCCGGCGACGGATTGGAACGGCATTCCTTGCACCCCCTTCCTCCAAGCCAATGAAGTGGGCTGGCCGGCCTCGCTGCGCTTCGCCATCAAGAAGGACTTCGCGCCCCGCTTCGGCTTCGCATGGCGTCCCTTCAACAACACGAAGACCGCCATTCGCGGCGGCGTCGGGCGCTACTTCATGGTGCCGCTCGGCTCGTTCTACTACGGGCTAACCGCTATCCACGCCTCGGGTGTCCAGGAGTTCACCAACAGCATCACCTCCGGCAAGCCCGCCTTCCGCTTGCCGCAGGTTTCACCCGGTGGCTCCGGCATCCGCGTAACCAGTTACGGCAACGCATACTTTGGCACGGCTGAGGACCCTTACTACCCCGATCCATTCGCCATTCAATGGCACTTGACGGTCGAGCGCGACTTGGGTTGGGACACCGGCCTGCGCCTGTCTTACATCGGCATGCGTTTCATTCAGCAACCCTGGGCGCCCGATCTCAACCAACCCCTGCCCTCCACCATCCCGTACACGCAGCGACCGCTGACCGATCGCCCCTTCCCCTACTGGGGCCGCATCTATAGTTACGACGCAGGCGCGAACGCCATTTATAACGCGGCGCAAACCGAGATCCGGCATCGCTTCCGCAGCGGCCTGAGCTTCAACACGGCCTGGACCTGGGCCAAGCACATCAGCGATAACGGCACTGCGCCCAGCGGGTGGGGCAACGAGCTCGGCAACGGCCGCGTCACCGATTCGCTCAACCGTCGCTCCAGCCGCGGCAACGTGGCGCCGACGCGCCGGCACCGCTGGATCACCAATGCCATCTATGAGCTGCCATTCGGCAAAGGTCGCCGCTACATGACCAGCGCTCATCCTCTGCTGCAAGGCCTGGCCGGCGGCTGGCGCATCAGCTCCATCCTGCTGCTCCAGACCGGACCCTACCTGACCGCCGTCTTCACCGGCGGCGATCCCTCCGGCACCAACGCCCCGGCCCGCGGCAGCCAGCGGCCCGACGCCATCCGCTCGGGCAACATTCCCAACCCGACCGCCGATCGCTGGTGGGATCGCGAGGCTTTCGTCTGCCCCGGCCGCCTGCCCGGCTCGCCCGACCAGTTCAACTGCAACGTGCCGCCCATCGGGCGTTTCGGCAACGGCGGGGTCGGCACCCTGGTGGGCCCGGGAACCATCAACCTCTCCATGGGCATCGGCAAGCAGTTCCCCATTCGCGAGCGGGCGACCCTGAAGTTCGAGGCCAGCTTCACCAACTTGCCCAATCACCCCAACCTGGCCAATCCGGGCAACAACATCACCAGCATCGCCTTCGGGCGGACGACCAGCGCGCGCGGGGCCGACAGCGGCGGCAACCGCGTCGGCCAGATGGCGCTACGACTCGAATTTTGAGGGAATCAGGGGAAGCGAGCGCCAGGGGCCGCTTCCCCTCGCTTCCCCCGTTTGCCCGCGATCGCGCGCACCGTCGGCGGGCCAGCGCCAGTGCGCTCCGGACAAGCGCCATACTCGGCGCCTTCGAATGCGTCAAGATAGAAGGTTCGGGGGAGGCGACTGCGCTGGGAAAATTCCACACGCTGAGGCGAGAGCAATGGATCCCCAAACCCCTCCCGCAGGTCTTTGCCTTCTTCTCTGACGCCGAAAACCTGGAAGAGATCACACCTCCGTGGCTGAGATTTGAAATTGTCACGCCCGGCCCGATCCGCATCGCTGCCGGCACGAGAATCCGATACCGGCTGAGGTGGCACGGCGTTCCCCTTTTCTGGACGACCGAGATACGGCGCTGGGATCCTCCTCATTGCTTCGTGGACGTGCAGTTGCGGGGGCCGTTCCGCCTCTGGCATCATACCCATCGCTTCGAGCCATACGAAGGCGGGACGCGGATGACGGACGTCGTGCGGTACCGGCTGCCGCTGGGAATGATCGGACGGGCGGTGCACGCGCTGAAAGTTCGGCGTGACGTCGAAAGCATTTTCGATTACCGGTTCCGGCGCATCAACGAACTGTTCGGTGGCGACACAGTCGCTGGACCAAACCGATGACGAAGCCGCTGATCCTGCTGACCGGCGCGACGGGGTACGTGGGCGGGCGGCTGTTGGAAGCCCTGGTCGCTGCCGGGCATCGCGTTCGATGTCTGGTGCGCCGGCCGGAGCGGCTGCGGATCCCGAAAGGCGCCGACGTGGAAGCGGTAGCCGGGGACCTGCTGGATCCCGCCTCTTTACGAGCAGCCATGCCGGGAGTGCACACGGCCTACTACCTGGTGCACTCGATGGAATCCCCGGGATCGTTCGAAGATCTGGATCGCCGGGCTGCACGCAACTTTGCCGAGGCGGCGCGCGATTTCGGGGTCAGGCGCATCATTTATCTGGGCGGATTGGGCGAGACCTCCCCGAACTTGTCGCCGCACTTGCGCAGCCGGCATGAGGTCGGCGAGATCCTGCGGTCGTCGAGCGTCCCAGTGATCGAGTTCCGGGCCTCCATCGTGATCGGCTCCGGCAGCCTGTCGTTCGAGATGATCCGGGCGCTGGTCGAACGGCTGCCGGTGTTGATCACGCCGCGTTGGGTGTCCGTGCCGGCGCAGCCGATCGCCGTACGGGATCTGCTGGCGTATCTGCTCGCTGCGCTGGAGCTGCCGTGCGCCGGGAGTCGTATCTTCGAAATCGGCGGCGCCGATCAGGTTTCCTACGGCGGTTTGATGCTGGAATACGCACGCCAGCGCGGCCTTAGAAGGTTTGTTGTTCCTGTGCCGGTTCTAACTCCCCGTTTGTCCAGCCTGTGGCTGGGGCTGGTGACCCCGCTGCACGTCCGAGTCGGCCGCCGGTTGATCGACAGCATCCGTCACCCTACTGTGGTTCGAGATCGCTCGGCGCTGACCGAATTTGGCATCCGACCCATGGGATACCGGGAGGCCATCGCTGCCGCGCTGCGTGAGGACGATGAAGTGCAGGACTGGGCGTCGGCGTCCGCGGCTCGCGCTTTGCGCTTCGTTTATAGTCTGAAAATCAGCGTCAACGTCCCCGCAGCGCAGGCGTTCGCGCCAATCCGCAGGATCGGGGGTTCGACCGGCTGGTATTACGCCAATTGGCTCTGGCGCCTCCGCGGGTTCATGGACACCTTGCTGGGAGGACCCGGACTGAGGCCTGGCCGCCGCGATCCCGAGCAACTCCAAGTCGGCGACATCGTAGATTGCTGGCGGGTGGAGGCCTACGACCCCGACCGCCGCCTCCTGCTGGCCGCGCTGATGAAGCTTCCGGGGCGCGCCTGGCTGGAGTTTCGCGTGGAAACGGACGGCCCGAATACGGTCATTCGGCAGACCGCGGTGTTCGATCCCCGCGGCGTGTTGGGTCGCCTTTATTGGTACGCTTCCTGGCCGGTCCACCGCATGGTCTTCCCGGGGATGCTCGAGCGCATCGGTCGGATTGCACGGAGCGGCTCGCCCGTGGTCAGGTAGATCCGATGAGAGCGAAGAGACCTCGCGCGAAAAAGCCGAAACGCAAGTCGGCCGGCGCGCTGCTCGAGCCGAAGGACCGGGCCCTGGCGGCCCCGTGCTGGTGCGCGGCGGCGAGGCCCCCATCGAACTGGACTCGGGCGGCTTGCCTATAGGTTTGCTCCCGGCGGCGAGTTATGAAGAGCGAGCGGTCAGGCTCGAACGCGCAGACCGTCTGTACTTCGTGACGGACGGGCTCACGGAAGCCGAGAACACCGCCGGGCAGGAGTTTGGCCTCGGGAACTTACTGGAGGCCTGCGATCGGAATCGCGACCGCCCGCTCGAAGAAAGCCTGGATGAGCTGATCGCGCGTGCCCGGGAGTGGTGCTCACCCGAACCGTTCGCCGACGATATAGCCGTGCTGGCCATTGAATGCGAGTGTTAGCCTCGCTTCGGACGCACCCGTCGGCCGATCAAACCACAACCTCTTCGGGCCTCAGAACATCAGCTTGGCGCCCACGTAAATGCGGCGGGCCTCGCCGCGCGTGGAGGTGATCATGCCGAACAGCGTATTGGTCACGCCGGTGTTGGGGTTGCCGAACTGGGGCGTGTTCATCGCTCCTTCCCAGTTGGTGCGCAACTGCAACCGAAGCCGCTCGGTGATCGTGAAGACCTTGGCCAGCGAGGCGTCCCAGTAATTATCGCCCGGTCCGCGCAGACCCGTCAGGCGGGTCGGGAAAGTACGGATGTTCCAGGCTAGTTGCTTGCGGGGATCGCGCTCGAACGGCGCGTCGGTATTGAACCAGCGATCAATCGTGCGCTGGTTGCGAGGCAGCACGATATCGTGGATATTGCCGCGATAGATGATATTGCCGAAACCGAGCGCCTGCCCGCTCTGCGCCTGGTAAATGGCCTGCAACTGCCAGCCACCCAGGATCGCATCCAGCACGCCCGGCCAGCGCGCGCCAAAGTGGCGACGGCGACCCACCGGCAGCTCCCAAACCGCGGCCACCGCCAGCCGGTGCGGACGGTCCGAATCGGAGATCACTTCTTCGGGCAGCGGATCCGTGTCGTTCAGGAAGCTGGTCGCCTCCATGAGCTTGGAGAACGTATAGGCTGCGTTGAAGCTCAGCCCGTGCGAGAAACGCTTCTCCACCCGAACCTGCAACGAATGGTACCAGCTATAGCCGACGTGATCGTCCGAGCTGAGCGAGGTGAAATGCGGATACGGTCGCGTCAATTGGCCGCGAGTCACGGTGCGCGCGGATAACCCGGTGCCGGCAAACTCAGGCAGTCCATAGAAGGGATTGGCGACCGCAGCGCTCATGTAGTCAATCACGGCCTGGTCGCGCTCGGGCGAAGTCGAGTAATACTTCCGCGGAATGGGGTCCCACTCGCGGCTCACCGCCAGCCGCGTCCCGCGGCTACCCACGTAACTAATCTCCCCCAGAATGCGACCCGGGAACTGTCTTTGAATCGAGAAGCTCCACCGCTGCTGGTAAGGCGAGGGGCGAGCAACCGGGGGATAAGTCACGCCGCGGCCGACAAAGGTGGTAAGTCCCACCGGCGCCGGCTGCTGAACCCCATCGGGGAAGGGATTCTGTAGCGTCGCTCGGAAAGTGAGGCCGTTGTCCAGGCTGGGAATCAGGTTCGTGCGCACGCTGAAGCCGGGCTGGGTGATGCCATAGCGGTCCACCCCCAAGGGATCGCGGAAGATCCCGTAGCCGCCGCGGATCACCGTATCCCGCAGCGCCTGCCAGGCAAAGCCGAAACGCGGCGCCAGCGCGTCGCGCGGCGTCGCGAAAACTCCGCGCGGACGCCCGTCGCGGCCCACGAACCGCAGGCCACCGATGGTGCGGAACTGATCTACGGGAACTTCCGGAATCGGGGCGCGGGCGTAATTGGCCGCGGCGGCTGCCTGCACGGGATTCACCGTGATGAAATCGAAGGACGATGCCGCCCGATTGTAGCGCTCGGTGATCGGCGAATCATACTCCCAGCGCAGGCCGAGATTCAGCGTCAGTTTGCGCGTGACCCGCCAGTCGTTCTGCAAGTACAACCCGCTGTAAACCGACTGGATGGCATGAGAAGCATTGTTATCGATTCCGCCGCCGGTGGGCAGTCCCAACAGGAGCGAAGCCAGTCCCTGACCAATGGGCGCGGCCGGTGAGTTATCCAGCGGCCCGCGCGTCCACGTGGAACCGAAGGACATCGAAGGCGCCGCATTACCCCAGTTATAGTTGTGATCGCGCATGACGCGGAAGTCGGCGCCCCAGCGCAGGCTCATATTGCCGCGAACCTGGGAGACGTTGGCGGCGAAGGTATGGTAATTCGTCGCCCAGAGATAGTTCGTACTCTCCCCCAGAGCTGCGTAACCCTCCGGTGAGATCTGCGGAAATGCGATCGCCTTCTTGTCCAGTTGGGCGAGCAGCGAAGAAGGCCAGCCGAAGATCGAGAGGTCGAAACCGCGACTCTGCGGCCAGTCGGATTGCAGGAAACGGGTAAAGCCGTACTTTACGTTCAGCAGAAAGCCGGGCGAAAAGACATAGACGTCGTCCAACGCCAACCCGCGCTGCTTGCGGTAACGGTCCAGTCCCCGCGACTCGTTCGGGAAAATATTGCCGCGGTAGAAATGCAGCCAGGAATGGGTGAAGCGCCCGAACAGGCGATGATTCTCGCTGAACTGGTGGTCCACCCGGGCCATATTCTGGATAAAGTCGTTCGAGTTGGTTTCCGAGAGCTGGTAGTTGTTGCGGCCGTCCGCAGTGCCCGTGGTGGTGGGCTTGGCGTAATAGGTAATGAATTTCTTGGCCAGCGGATCCAGGCGCGAGGCAGGAATGATGTTACCGGGGAACGGCTGACGGCTGAATCGCCCGCCCGGCGCCGGCTGGATGGTAGCCGGATCGTAGATCTGATAGACGGAGCCGAGCGCCAGCAACGCAGAAAAATCGCCCTCGCGCTGCGCCAGCGTCGGCACCGTATAGTTGGAGTTGGCGGGATTGCGTCGGTTGAACCCCTGGAAGCCGTAAGTCCAGAAAGTACGATTCCGCCCGTCGTAAATGCCGGGGAGATAAACCGGCCCTCCGCTGGTGGCGGAATAGCGGTTGACCTTGCGCGGCGGGATCATGGCCTTGCGTTTCTCGGGAGTGACGGGGCCGGTACTCAGGTCGTACAGTCGCTTGTTGGAGAAAAAGTCGGTAGCCTGCCACGGGTTGGGAGCGACCTCCCACAACGCCGTGCCGCTGAGTTTGTTGGTCCCGGCCTTGAGACTCATGCCAATGGTGGCGCCGGAGGCGTGGCCTTGCGCGGCGTCGTAGTTCACGGTGTCCACGCGGAACTCCTGCACCAGATCGGCCGGCGGCGCGAACGAGATATTCGTGCGCGTCATGTTGGGGATCCCATCCAGCGTGAACTCGTTGGCGCCGCTCTCGGTACCAGCCACCGCGACGTTGGAGAGGACGTCAATAGCGCTGGGTAGCCAGTTGTGGCCGGGCGCCTGGCCGGAAGTAACGCCGGGAACCAGTCGCGCCAGATAGGTGACGCTGCCTCCTGCAATGGGCAGGTCTTCGAGCATCTTGCGCTCGATGACACTGCCCAGGCTGGCCGAAGCCGATTCCAGCATGGGGGCTTCTGCCGTCACGGTCACCGTTTCGCCGACCGTCCCCAGCTCGAGCGAGACATTCAACGTGACCGTCTCGCCCACCCGGATCTCGATCGGCTCGCGCTGGTAGCGCTTGAAGCCCTGCATCTCGACCACGACGCGGTAGATGCCGGGCAGCAAATAAGGCAGCTCGTAATAGCCGGTCTCGTTGCTGCGCGTTGTAGCCCGCGTGTTCATATCGAGGTGGATCGCCGTGACGGCTGCTCCGGGCACGACGGCCCCGGAGGCGTCCGTCACCAGACCAATGAGCCGGCCGCGCGGATCCTGAGCGCAGGCGCAAGCCACAATCACGAAGGCGCCGATCAGCAAAGCCCGAATCTTGGCAGGCATCAACACTCACCCTTTCCGCGGACATTGTATCCTGTTCGCCCCGGGCGCGGACACCCACCCCGGGCAGCCGGGGACCTGCGAGCGGGACAGACGCCTGGAGCGCCCCAGTTTATTTCGCGTCCCGCCAGTTGTCGCCCACGCCGATTTCAGCCACCAGCGGGACCTCCAGCTCGTGGACGTTTTCCATTTCGTGCCGCACTAACTGCGAGACCTCCTGGATCTCTTCCGGCGGAGACTCGAACAGCAGCTCGTCGTGCACCTGGAGCAACATGGCAGTCCGCAGCCCGCGTCGGTCCAGTTCAGACTGGATGCGAATCATCGCCAGCTTGATCAAATCCGCGGCCGTCCCCTGGAGCGGCGTGTTCACTGCCGTGCGCTCGGCGAAGTTACGCAGGCTGGGATTGGGGCTGTTGATGTCCGGGATGGGGCGGCGCCTGCCGAACAGCGTCCTGGTGTAACCCGTGCGCCGCACCTCGGCGATGGTGGTTTCGATGAATTCCTTCACACCGGCGTAGCGCTGAAAGTAACTGTCAATGTAAGCCTGGGCCTCCTCCTTGGAAATGTCGAGCTGGGCGGCCAGACCAAAGGCTGTCTGCCCGTAAATGATGCCGAAGTTCACTGCCTTGGCCCGCCGCCGCATTTCCGGCGTCACCATCAGAGGCGGAACGCCAAAGACTTCCGCGGCCGTGCGCGTGTGGATATCCTCGCCGCGCCGGAAGGCTTCAACCAGCACGGGGCAGCGGGAGAAGTGCGCCAGCAGGCGTAACTCGATCTGCGAGTAATCGGCCACAACGAGCTTCCAACCCTCGCGTGGAATGAAGGCAGCGCGAATCTGCCGGCCCAACTCGGTGCGAATCGGTATGTTTTGCAGATTGGGATTGGACGACGACAGTCGCCCGGTGGCCGCGCCGGTCTGGTTAAAGCTGGTGTGCAACCGTCCGGTGCGCGGATTGATCAGAGCCGGCAGAGCGTCCACGTAGGTGCCCTTGAGCTTGGCGAGCTGCCGGTACTCCAGGACCTTGCGCACGATTTCATGCTCCGGCGCCAGCTCCTCGAGGACGTCGGCCGCCGTGGAGATCGTCTTGCCCTTGCCGTAGCGTGTAGGCGCGGGCAGTTTCAGTTCCTCGAAGAGGACTTTGCCCAGTTGCTGCGGTGAGTTGATGTTGAAAGGCCTGCCCGCCAGGGCGTGGATTTCCGCTGTCAGCCGTTCGAGTTCGACTTGCATGAGCGCCGACAGCCGCTCCAGTTCGGCCGGATCAATGCGGATGCCGGTTCGCTCCATGCGCGCCAGCACAGGCGTTAGCGGCAGGTCAATGGTCTCGTAGAGCTGCCGCAGGCCCGCTTCGTCCACCTGACGGCGGAGGATGGCCGCCGCTTCCAGGATGCAGTCCGCGCGGTGTTCCGGCGAGGGCTCCAGTTGGCGATCGAGGTAACGGCGCACGATCGCCTCCAACCCGCAAGCCGACGGCTCGGCAGTGAGCAGGAACGCGTAGAGCATCACATCATCGCGAAAGCCGGCGGGTCGGATCCCGCGCTCGGCCATCAGCAGGAGGAAGGATTTCAGATCGTGCGTCGCCTTGGGGCGGTTCTCGTCCTCGAGCCAGGGACGCAAAGCGTCCAGCCACGCCAAAGGAGCGCACCGGACTTCGCCCGGACGGAAGGCCAGGGCGAGACGCCCCTGCCCGTCCGCCGTTTCTGTGAGCAAATCGCCAGTCTGTGGCGCGACTTGCCAAGCGACGGCCACAGGGCCATCCGCCGGGATGGCCGCGAGCCAAGCCTGAATCTCTTCCACCGAAGAGGCCATCCGGTAATCGCGCGGACGCTGGTCCTCCTCCGGACCCAATTCCTTGAGCAGGCTGTAAAATTCGAGCTCCTTGTAAATCTGGCGCAGGGCCGCCACGTCCGGAGGGCGCGCCGCCAACCTGTCGAGATCAGGTTCGATCGGGGCGCCGGGATTGATCGTCGCCAGCCGCTTGCTCAGCAGGATGAGATCGCGGTTGTTGATCAAGCTCTCGCGGTAGGTCCGACGCTCGACTTCCGCAGCTCGCTCCAGCGCTGCCTCCACGGTGCCAAACCGGCGAATCAGTTCGCGCGCACCCTTTTCTCCGATCCCCGGGGCGCCCGGAATGTTGTCAATCGCGTCGCCCTTCAACGCGAGCAGATCCGGGATCTGCTCCGGGCGGACGCCCATCTCCTCCTCCACCGCGGCCGGATCGTAGAGCTTGTCATTCTTGATGGGGTTCAACACGCGGACCCGGTCGGAGACCAACTGCAGCATGTCTTTGTCGCTGGAGACGATCACCACTTCGAGGCCCTGACCCACGGCCCAGCGGCTGATCGCACCGATGACGTCGTCCGCTTCGTAGCCCTCGTATTCGAGCACCGGAATTTGCATGGCTTCGAGAATGCGCCGGATATAGGGAATCTGCGAAGCCAGCTCCTCGGGCATTTCGGGCCGGTTGGCTTTGTATTCGGCGAATTCCCGCTCGCGGAATGTAGGGGCGGCGCTTTCGAAAACCGCAGCGATGTACTCCGGCTGATGGTTAGCGATCAGCTTGCGCAACATGTTGTTGAAGATGTAAGCGGCCTCGGTGGGCTGGCCCGATGAGGTGCGCATCATGGGCGCTGCGGAGCGTGCGCGGGCGTGGTAGGCGCGAAAAACGAAGCCGAAGGCATCTATGAGGAACAGACGACCAGCAGCCATTGCCCCCTCATCATAGCGGAGAGTCGGGACAGGCAGGCAGTGGGGCCAGGCCAGGCTTCCCGGTGCACGCTCCTGTGGCAATTCCGCAACAGCTAGGCGATTCATCTGTTGCAAAAATGCAACAGGTTGCTCTGGCTAACCTATTGAAATGAAAATAAATACGAGACCGGCATTTCCCCTGCAGGCTTGCCGTCTTGGGAGCACCCCATTGCGACTGGAAACCACGCTCAAGCGCCCCGTAGAAACCGCTGGCATCGGGCTGCACAGCGGAGCCCCCGTCAAAATTCGCCTGTTGCCCGCCCCGGCCGGAAGCGGCATCGTATTTGTCCGCACCGACCTCGACGGCTTCCGGGTGCCCGCCGCCTGGCGCTACGTGGCCCGTGTGAGCTACGCCACCAGCCTGATGAACAAGGGCGTACTGATCTCGACGACCGAGCATCTGCTGAGCGTCTTCTACAGCATGGGCATAGACAATGCCTACGTCGAAATTGACAATCTGGAGCTGCCGATTCTTGACGGCAGCGGCTTGCCTTACGTCGAGCTGATCCAGCAAGCAGGCGTGCGCACGTTGCGACGGGAGCGCCGGTACTTGCTGATCCGCCGTCCCGTCAGCGTGCGCGACGGTCTGCGCCGGATCGAGATCCTGCCCGCGGACCGCTTCCTGCTGACCTGCGAAGTTTACTTCGAGCACCCGCTGGTGGGAAGGCAGAAACTCGAACTGGAGGTAACGCCTGAGCGATATGCTCGCGAGATCGCGCCCGCCCGCACCTTCGGTTTCTTCCACGAGCTGGACGCCATGCGGAACATGGGGCTGATTCGCGGGGCGTCGCTGGAAAACGCGGTCTGCTTCGATTCGCAGGGAGTCATGAATCCTGAGGGCCTGCGTTTTCCCGACGAGCCTTGCCGGCACAAGGCGCTGGATCTTATCGGCGACCTCGCCCTGATCGGCAAGCCGTTGCTCGGGCACGTGGTGGCCGAGCGCGCAGGGCATGCCATGCATGTCGCCCTGGTGCGTCGCATCATGTCCGATCCGTCCCTCTACGAGTTAGTAACTTTCGACGAGCTGGCGACCCGGGTAGCCGCCGCCCTGGTATCCTGAGGTTCTCCCGGTAACTGCCTCCTTCGATGACGTGGGCGAATCCTTCCAACCTGCTGACCGTGGCGCGTCTGCTGATGGCCGCGCCGGTCATCTGGGCGATCCTGGAACGCCGTTTCACGCTCGCGCTCGCGCTGCTGTTCCTTGCGGGTCTGAGCGACGCGCTCGACGGTCCGCTGGCCCGCCGGCGGCAAGAGGTAACCCGCCTGGGCGCGCGGCTGGACCCGATCGCTGACAAGGTCCTGCTCAGCGGGTCCTACCTTGCACTATGGGCGGCCGACGTCGTTCCCGGCTGGCTCGTCGCACTGGTGTTCGGGCGCGACCTGCTGATTCTGGCGGGAGTGGGCTGCCTCATGGCTTTTACGCCGTTGCGCGATTTCGCGCCCTCGTTGTGGGGCAAAGTGAGTACGGTAGTTCAGGTGGTGGCCGGAGTGACCTTCCTGACCGCGGCGGCTTGTCCCTGGCCGGCGCTTGGACGCCTGGCCTCGGTCGTCATCTGGGCGGTGGCGGCAGCCACGCTGTGGAGCGGCATCCACTATGCCTGCCAGGCCGTTGCGCGGCTGCGCCGGGCCGGCCCGGCAGGCTAGTCGGCTTCACTTGCCCATCTTGCGCAAGTTCTGCAAGCTGCGCGTGACCGCTTCCAGTCCGGGGTAGGCGCCGCTTTCTTCCTCGACGATGTACCACTCGGTGCCGCCCACGCTTTCGCAGGCAGCAAAGAATTCCTTCCAGTTGACGTCCCCCTCGCCGATGAGGGCGTCTCGCTTGCTGGCCGAGTACTCTTTGATGTGAACCGTGATGGCCCGGCCCGGATATTTGCGGACATAAGCGATCGGATCGCCGCCGCCCATCATGCAGTTGCCGGTGTCAATCTGCATGATCACGTCCTTGGAGGTGTTCTGGAAGAAGATGTCCCAGGGCACCTCGCCGTCCACCGGCTTGAACTCGACCATGTGGTTGTGGTAACCCACACGCATCTTGTGGGGGCGGACTTTGTCTGCGAGCTCAGCAAACAGCTTCGCGGTGTCTATCCAGGCTTGCCGCGAGCTGCGGTACTTTTCGGGAAGCGAAGGAACCACGAGGTTCCGGTTGCCGAGGATCTGGTTGAACTCGATCGTCCGCGGCAGCTCATCGCCCAACAGAGTGTTCAAGGCGGTGTGGGTGCCGCAGCAGCGCAGTCCGTTGTCGTCCAGAAGCTTGCGCAGTTCCTTGGCGGTGCGGCCGTAATAGCCGGCGAACTCCACTCCCTGATAGCCGGCCTTGGCCAGACCGGCTAGCGTGCCGGCCAGGTCCTTTTCGCAGAGCTTGCGGACGGACCACAGTTGTACAGCGATGGGGATTTTGCCGCGGGCATTCAGGCGACCGAGCGCGGCAAGCCCGGTGGCGCCCAGGGTGAACGTGCGTCGAGTCATCACGAGCATTGCTGACATCTCCGGTCCCCTGTTATAGCACGCGGGAGTGTGGGGCTGGCAAACCAGGGGCAAACGGGGATTGACCAAGGCGACGCGAAGGGCGTAACATACGGCTGGTCGGCGCTACAGGCAGCCGCCGGGTGGAGGTCTGGGCGCCGGCGAAAGTCTTTCGCGGAGGATGCGATGCCAAAGTTCCTCTGGGCTTCCCTGCTGGCGGCCCTACTGTCCCGTTATAACGATGGATCGCTCGCGCAGCAGGTGACGCTGGCCCCGATGGACGGCATCGTGTTGGAGCGCGTACAGAACAGCTCGAGTGCCAGATATCAGCCGAGCAGCGAAAATTTCCCCAATCCGGAAAGGGGCTTTTACGTTCAGAAAGCTTACCGCCCTCAGCCGGGAGAGCCTCCGCCGCGGGCGCTCGATGAGGGGGAACTCAAGAGGTGGCGGGCATCAGGGATCAGCCTCCTGCGCATGTATTACGTGCTTTCCGAGTTTCGCGAAGCGCCATTATCAGCCGAACTGCTGGCGCGCATCGAGCAGGATTTTGCCACCGTCCGCAAGGCGGGCATGAAGGTGATCCCTCGCTTCGCGTACAACTTTGGTCCACCAGGCGAGCCGGACGCCAGCCTGGAGTGGATTCTATATCACCTGGATCAATTGAAGCCTCTGCTCTCCAACAATTACGATGTGATCGCCTTTATGGAAGCTGGCTTCATCGGGGCCTGGGGCGAATGGCACTCCTCCACCCACGACTTCTTTGAACCTAACCCCGGAGGCCGCCCGCGCCTGAATGAGAAGAGTCGCGCGGTAATTGACAAGCTATTCGACGCCGTGCCGCCAGCCCGAATGATTGCCTTCCGGTATCCGCAAATCAAGATGGAATTGTTCGGGCCGGAGCCTTTGTCGGAAACCGAGGCCTACACGGAGACGCCCAAGGCTCGCATGGCGGCGCACAACGACTGCTTTCTTGCTTCCAAATCTCACCGTGGTACATTCACCAAGAACATCGAGCAAGAGCGCCAATTTTACCGCCAGGATAATCTCTTCGTCCCACAAGGGGGCGAGACTTGCAGCGACGGCGAGGAGGCCCAACCTTATATAGGTTGCGAGAACGCCTTGCGCGAACTGGAAGAGCTCCACTTCACCACGTTGAACATCGGCTATCACAAGGGGGTGCTGGACCTTTGGCGAACGCAAGGCTGCTTCGGAGAGATCGAGCGCCGGCTCGGATACCGTTTCCGCCTCCTGGATTCTGAGGCCACCTTGTCTGGTGACGAGCTCCTCCTTTCTTTCCGGGTGAGTAACGACGGCTTCGGGAACCTTTACAACAGGCGGCCAGTTTATGTAGTCCTCCGATCGGTGACGGGCGGTGACGAGTTCAGGTTCCAAGTTTCCGAAGATCCCCGCCGGTGGATGCCAGGGCGCACGACGCAGGTGAGCCTTTCCCTTCGGTTGCCCGAGACGCTGCCAGCCGGCGACTACGAGGTACTCCTCTGGTTACCCGACTCCGCTGAAACGCTGCGAGACCGCCCGGAGTACGCCATCCGCTTCGCCAACGAGGGCGTCTGGGAGGAAGCTTCTGGCATGAACCGCTTGCAGCACGTCATTAGCGTCACGCGCTGACCGCGCCCACGCACCTGCCCGGCCACGAGAAACGCTGTTTGCGTCCGAAGAGGATCAGCGCACCCGCCTTGTCTCTGAGCTTACCCCGGGTGACGCTGAGCCTCACGCTACCGGGGGCCGCCCATGGAGGATCAGAATGTGCCTTGGCAGAAAACATTCGGCGTGCCCGAACCTTGCGCCGCACCGGGTGCGGTATGATGAGGCTCTGAGCCGGGCGCGGCGCCTGCCCTCGCTGCGGCCGGCTCTGCGAGGCCACTATGCCCGAACCCGTCATCGAAGGCCAGCTCCATGCGGCCGGCCTGCGCTTCGCCATCGTCGTGAGTCGTTTCAACAGCGTGATCACTGAGCGCCTGCTGGCGGGCGCCCTCGATGCGCTGAACCGCACCGGATGCGACCCGGAGGCGATCCGCATCGTGCGGGTGCCCGGCTCGTGGGAACTCCCGATCGTCGCCCGTGAGCTGGCCATGAGCCGGCGCTACGACGCCATCATCTGCCTGAGCGCCGTCATCCGCGGCGACACCCCTCATTACGAGTACATCGCTTCGGAAGCAGCTAAAGGTCTGGCGCAAGTAGCTCTGGAATCCGGCGTTCCCGTGACCTTCGGCGTGCTCACCTGCGACACCCTCGAGCAGGCCATTGACCGCGCCGGCGCCAAATCGGGCAACAAAGGCTTCGACGCCGCCATGACCGCGGTGGAAATGGGGAATCTGATGC
>JAPWUP010000280.1 GCA_028275505.1 Bryobacteraceae bacterium | reverse complement strand
GTTGTACTCGATTTCGGATCGTGGCCGGGAGCGCCTGCGCTGGCTGCGCCGGAGTGGGGGCGCGCGGTCTGGAGAATATGTGTGAAATAAATCAAGCGGTTAGCGTGGCTGGTGCCCAAGTTTCGGGTAGAAAGGGCTTGACATTGGCTAACCCATGAGTCACACTGAGGGTAACAAAGATGCCGCGAAATGTTTTTACGGTCGAGCAGAAGATTGAGGGCTTGGAGAAAGCCTTGGCATCGCGTCGCACTCCAAGGTGGCTCAAGCCCAACATGCGGCTATATCTCGAAGAGTTGAGGGCGCTGTGCCGTGGTGATCATGCCGAAGCGCAGCGGCTGCGCCAAGAGCGCAAAGAACTCCGCCGGCAGCGGCGGAAGAGAAAGGCCATGAGGAAAGGAGGTTAACGCGCGGAGACACGCGTCCGGCTCCGAACCTGGTCTCGTTGGGGTAATGGAAGCCGGCGCGCGCGTTGTGGCGTATGGAAGGCTACTACGCCAAAACCAGTTTATCTCATAGCCGGCCATCCTGGAAAGATTTATTTAAAGATTTTAATGTAGCCGGCATCGCGGCGGCGGGATGCGGTTGGTCTCAATTCCAGGCTCCGGTTGGCGACTCCGTCCTGGCGCGCGAAGCCGGCCTACACTCCCACCAACACGCAGGCCGTGAGCCGACTGGCAATCGGCTCGAACGCTGCGGGCCGCCGCGTCCAGTTTTCCTTCCTGCTTCAGAGGTTCCGCTTACGGGATTGCAAGGGCGCAGCCCTTCCTTTTTGGAAGGTGGTAATGGCTCTAATGCTGCCGTCGGCGGGGGGGGGCAGCGGTTGGAAAGGGCTGGGACTCAGGGATGGGCTTGGGAAGGCTGGGCCTTCCCGCCTGCCTCTTCGCGCGAAAAAGTCGCGGGGGTGGGGTGGGTGCTGGGCGGGGCGGGGGAAAGCCGCCCCGCCCGCGCCGGCGCCCTTGCCCGCGCCGGGGCCGCTGCTGGTGCCAGCATTGCGCCTGGTCTTGGCGCCGCGGCTCGGGCGCTGGCCGGCGCTTTACTTGAGATTCCCGAACTGGATAACTGTCCCGAGCCGGATAAGCCGTCCGAGCGCGCGCTGGATAACTGTCTCGCCCAAGTGGACAATGAGCGCCACAAGTTCTGGGATGATCACGGCCTGAACCAGGTTCTGAATGAAGTCGAGGCCTTGGGCATCTCTGAGGCTCAATTGCGGCGGGCTGAGGCGTTGCTGGCGCGGGGGCTGCAAGGCAAGGCGAAACGCCATGCGCGCTGTGGTCTGTTGGGCGTGGCGTTAGATTGCACGAATACTGAGTGCAAACTGAAGCTTTACCGGCCTTATCGCTGCCGCAATCGCTATTGCCCTATCTGCGGCCCGAAGGACTTTGAAAAGTTGGCCGCGCGCTATGCCGGGTTGAGGGAAGTAGCGGAGCGGCTTGTGCCTGGGTGGGAGCATGATCCGCATTACAAGAGCCGGCCTACTGTGATTGCCAAGCTGGATGTGACCGTGCGCAACTTGGGGCGCATGCCCACGAACGAAGAAGTGCGTTTATTCAACAAGTTGGTGCGGCGCCTACTGCGGCGGGCCGAGCGCGAGTTGAAGTTGCCCAAAGGGTCTTGGGGGGCGGCTTGGTGCGATGAGTTTGGCGGGAAGAATTCCAATTTGCACGCGCATGGAGTTTATGCGGGGCCTTTCCTGCCGCAAGCTAAGCTTTCGGCCTGGTGGTATGAGCTGTGCGCGGGTACGGTCTTTCATGGCTCCTATATCGTTTCGATCAAGCGGGCGAGGTCTTTTCAGCAAGCGCTGAATCACGCATTGAAGTATCCGAGCAAGTACGTCTCGCGCAGTGATCCGGAGCGGCTGGCGGAGTTGGAGTTGGCCTTTAATGGCGTGCGCCGGCTCCATACGCTCGGCGCCTTTTACCGCTTCAAGACGGGGAAGGAAGTCTCTGGGAATGGGCCGGTTTGCCCGCGTTGCGGTGCAGCCATGCGTGAGGATGGCGGGTGGCATAGAGTTTGGCGTGAGAAGAAGCGCGCTTGGCGTATGGCTTGGTTTCCGAACTGGAAGCCGCTGGCCGAGTTGCGCGATGACGGGGAGCGTTTGAGCATTGAGGAGTACCGTCACGATCGCTGGCTGCGGCGTCGTCATCGCTGGGTTCGGGCGCCGTAGGAGAATGGGATTGGTGAGCCAGAACATTTCAGATCGGCTTTGTAGTATCGGGAGAGCTGCGCTACGAGTGTGCTTTCGCGTCGGGTCGAGCGCATCGCGGGCGCCTGCTGGGCGGCTTTGCTGGCCGTGTTGGGGCTGCCTGGTGGGCTGTCATGCCGCGTTCGGGGCAATTTGGGCTGATCGAAGGTGGCCTTGGGTGGGCTGGGGCGGTCTTTTACCAGAAATAACTGTTCCGAGTGCTCGGAGGGCTTTATGGATGAGAGCGTGAATCAAGGATCAGTTGGGGCTGGGCTGCCCGAGAGCGTGCCGGCGGAGTCTGGGCCGGCGCAGGAGCGCGAAGACATCCAGTTCGTGGTTGAACCGCCCGAGTTCCCGGCGCGGCCGGCGCGGCGGCGGGAAGACAAAGGCAAGGCTCGGCGCCGAGAAAAGGCGCAGCCATCGCCTGTGCCTGAGCCGCTCAAAGATGCTGGTGCTGCCGTAGAAGAGAAACCCAAGGCGGCCAGTACTGTGACTTTGCGGTTTGACGAGAAGGGCCAGCCATTGCCCGCCGAGCCGGAGACAATTGAGCGGGCGCGAGAATGGTTGCGGCTTCAAGGCGTGGCTGAGGCTGAGCCGGAGCCGCCGGAGTTGCTGCCTGCGCCGGTTCCTGACGAACAGTTGGCTGAGCATCTCTGGGACGGGGTTGCTTACCTGCAGGCTTTTCTGCTGCGTGCGCTGCCGGGTCTGCCCTTTGACAAGGCCTTGGAACTGGCCCGCTTGAAAGCTAAAGAGCGTGAGGAGTTGGTGCCATTGACGGCACGGGTATTGCAGAAGTGGGTTCCGGGGCTATGGCGCTTGGCTGGCGATGTGACCGGCCTGGTGATGCGGGCTACCGTAGTTGAGGCTAACAAGCTGAGCGCTATTCAAGCGGAGTTCAATAAAGGGCGCAAGGAGGGCAAATGAGTGCTTCGGCTTTTCCGCTGGATGATCCGATTGACTCTTGGGTTTTGCATGTTCAGCAAGGGTTCTCGATTGAAACGGTACCTGAGGAGTATCGGGCGCAAGTGGAGCGGCGCTTGGGCCGAGTTCGCGAGTCCGGGCCGCCTGTAGTGGCCCAAGCCGCCTCGAAGGCGCAGCAGGGCGAGCCGTGGTGGCGGGGGACTTGGGGCGTGGTACTGGCGGTCTTGCTGCCGCTGTTGCTCGTAGGTTTGTTGCTGTGGTGGCTTTCGCGGCTCCCGCAGCAAGCCGGCGGTGGCGGGTTCGTGGAGGGCTTCGGAAAGCTGAAAGTGGGCTGAACCATGCAGAATCGCATCATCGGCATACTTGGGCGCAAGGGGAGCGGGAAGTCTTGCGCGCTGCGCCGGGTGGTGGCGCAAGTGCGCCGCTTGCTGGTCTTTGATCCGCTCTGCGAGCATGGCGAGATCTGCCCCAATCGGCTGGATAGCATTGATCGGCTGGCTGCCTTCCTACGCTGGACGCGGGGCCGGTCAATTTGGCGGGCGCACTTCGTCCCGCATGGCGATCTGCGCGAGCAGTTCGATTTGTTCTGTCGCTGGGCCTACCATCGGGGGAGCCTGACGCTGGCCATTGAAGAAGTTCCGATGATGGTTCATCCGAACTGGGCGCCTCCGGGCTTCAGTGAAGTGCTCCGCCTCGGGCGGCATCGGCGGGTGAATGTGGTGTGGACGGCGCAAAGAGCGGCGGAAGTGGCCCGCCAGGTCACGGCCTGTACCGATGTGTGGGTCTTGTTCAGTCAGACCGAAGGGCGGGATCTGGATGCGCTGGCGGAGCGCTGCGGGCCGGAGATTGCGGCCAAGGTGGCGCGGCTCGGCATGCATGACTACCTGATCTGGGACGTTATCGCCCGGGCGGAGCGCCATTGCGCGCTGGAGCAACTTTGCTTCGAGCGGGTCGAGCCGGCTTCCAAGTTCAAGGTGATTGCGGGCGGAAGGGAAGGCTGATGGGCTTTGGGCTGGTTCGAACCAGGGTTCGAAGTCGTTCGAACTTGTTCGAACGTGTTCGAACCAGTTCGTACGAATTCGGGTTCGTTCGAACTGGAATCGAATTGAAGAGGGCTGATCTGCAAGATGGCGGCGCGTGACACAGAGAGTTCGAACAGAACCGTATTGGTTCGAACGAAGTTCGAACGTGGTTCGAACGTGTTCGAACCGGTTCGAACGGCGGTTCGAACGAGTTCGAAGCGTAGTTCGAACCGGCATGCGCGGAACGGGCGCAAGCGCGCGATTCTGGCGGCGCTGGAGCCGGGGGGCTGGTTGACGCCTGGTGTGATTGCGGCCTTGGTAGGCATGAGCGGGCGGAGTGTCTACTGGCCGCTCAAGCGGTACTGGCGCTGGGGGCTGCTGCGGCGGCGGCAGGATCGGCGCGGGCGG
>JAPWUP010000277.1 GCA_028275505.1 Bryobacteraceae bacterium | reverse complement strand
GCAATGGTCTCGCCGCGAATGTCAATCTTCGCCAGATCCCACTGGCCGAGTCCCACTTGCCAGCAGTATTGCAGGTAGCCCATCCAGTTCGGCTCGATCCCCATCACCTCGACGCCTACCCGGTCCGCAGCGATGAAATCCGTCGAGGCAATGGCGATACGGTGCGGCACCGGCGTGCCCGAGGACGGACCGTTCCCCTCCATGCCTTCGAAACCATCAAGCACCGCCAGCCCCCAGTACGGCGCCATCTTCTGAGCCGTCAGCATCATGTTGTAGTGCGTCTGCCGCACGCCGCCGTGGTACTTGCGTTTGTCATTCCACCGCGGCGTTTCCTTGGGCCGGTTGTGTAGCGGCGCTCCCAGGGTCATGTTCTTCACCGAAAGCGTGGCGATCACCGTGTTGTGGGTTTTCAGGATGCCCGCCGAAATGATGAAGGCGTCGGGATCCAGCAAGCGCGCCGCCAGCCGCACCGGCTGCACGTGCAGGTCCGGACTGAGCAGCGGAATGACCTGGTATTTGGCCTCGTCGTTGAGGTCTACCAGGCTGACCTTCAGCGAACGGAACTCGCGGGCCACCTCCGGGTACTTGAAGTTATGGAAGCCCTCCATGGTGTCCCCCGCCGAGGATTCCGCGATCACCACCGGCCCCTTCGTTCGCTGCGCCAGATAGTCGAGAATTCCCCGCAGAGTGTCGGCGTGCGTCGAGGCAAGTTGGTTCACCGTCGAAACGTTGTTCGGCTTGATGACCACGTATTTCTTGCGCTTGAGCAAAGGCCGGATCTGATCGTCAATAGCCACCAGCGCGTCGTAGATCAGCTTGCGACGGTTCTCGCCCTTGACCAGCGAGACCACCGCGCGGCGCTCGTAGGGAAACACGGGCTGCGGTTCATAGCGTGCCGGCGCCTGCTGCGCGTACACCAAGGCGCCGCCCAGACCCGGCGCCACCGCCGTCCATCCCAAAAAGCCTCGGCGCGATATCTTCTCGGCCATCGTGAGTTCCTCTCCCTTTGCGGGCAGCGGCGCCACCCGCAGTTATAATTGGAAGTTCGAATCCGATTATAGCCAACCGCCGCGATCTGCCGCGGCAGGTCAGCAGGAGGTCGTCATGAAGCAAAGCACGCGCCGCAACTTTCTCGCCGCCGGGCTGGCTGCTCCCGTCGCAAGCCTGGCTTCGCGCACCACGGGCTTTCCAGGCTCTTTGGAGGGCGCGCCCGCCCGCAAAGTAGAGCCGCGCTACCGCACGCTGGGCCGCACAGGGCTGAAGGTCACCACGGTGGGTTTCGGGTGCATGCTCACCTCGGACCCCAGCGTTATCGAGCGCGCCGTCGAAGCGGGAATCAACTACTTCGACACCGCCCGCGGTTACCAGGGCGGCAACAACGAGCGCATGGTCGGCGCCGCCCTGAAGAGCCATCGCAAACAGGTTTACATTTCCACCAAGACTCACGGCTCCGGCAAGCAGGCTGCGCTCGCGGATCTGGAAACCAGCCTGCGGGAGTTGGGCACGGATTACGTGGACATCTGGTATTTGCACGGCGTGGGGGACGCCGGGCGCCTCACCGACGAAATCCTGGACGCGCTGGAGACCGCCAAACGCCAGGGCAAGGCCCGCTTCGTGGGCTTGAGCACGCACTCCAACCAGGCCGCAGTCGTCGAGGCAGCGATCAAGACGGGCAAGCTGGACGTGGTCCTGGTGGCTTACAACTTCACGATGTACAAGACGCTGGAACCGGCTCTGGAAGCAGCGGCCAAGGCCGGGCTGGGCGTGGTGGCGATGAAGACCATGGCAGGCGGCTTCCGCAAGGCGCGTCCGGGCAGCGACCTCCATGCCAGGCTGAGTCGCGAGGGCGCCATGCTGGCCGCGCTGAAATGGGTCCTCCGCAACCCCAATGTCCACACCACCGTCCCCAGCATGACCGACATGGAGCAGCTCGAGGAAAACCTCCGCGCGATGGTCGAGCCCTTCAGCGAGTCCGACGAGCGCATCCTGGCCGAGCACTTGCGCTACATCGGGCCGATGTACTGCCGCGGTTGCAACCGTTGCGCCGGTCAGTGCCCGCAAGGTTTGCCCATCCCGGACATGCTGCGCTGCCTGATGTACGCAGAAGGCTACGGCCAATTTGGCCTGGCGCGCGAGCAGTTCCTGGCGCTCCCCGAGCAGGCACGCGTCGCTCGCTGCGCGGATTGCCCCGTCTGCACCGTGCGCTGCCCCAACGGCGTACGCGTCGCCGAGCGTGTGGCGCGGGCCCAGGAGTGGCTGGCGTGAGGTCTCTCATACGGATTGCGACGCTGGTCGTCCTGCTGGCGGCGGCAACACTCGCCCGGGCGCAAAAGCCGGATTGCAGTCTGGCGCCCGGCTGGACCCAGCAGGGACCTCTGCGCACCTACGAAGCCGAAAACCTGTTCGAATACATGGACGGCAACGCCGAGGGCTACCTGCTGTACCGCTTCGTGCGCATGCAGGGAGTGACCTGCAAATCGGGCGAGGACACCATCATCTTTGACGTCTCCGAGATGGCGGATCCGGAATGGGCCTACGGGATCTTCACCGCCAATCGCGATCCCCAGCAACCCGTCGAACCGATCGGCATGGGCGGCCAGATCCTCCCGCGCAAGGCCACCTTCGCCAAGGACCGCTTCTACGTCGAGTTGTCGGCCGAGCCGGACAAGGATCACAGCGCCACGCTGCGCAAGTTCGCGCTTGCCATGGCGGATCGCATCCAGGGACGCAGCGAGCCGCCCGAGGTCCTGAAGTGGTTTCCCGCGGAGCGCCTGATTGCGGGCTCCATCCGCCTGGTGCCGGAAAGCGTTCTGGGCTTGCGTCTGCTCAAGTACGGTTACGCCGCCGAGTACGAATTCGGCAAGGCCTTCCTGGTGGCCGAAGCGGGCGCCGACGCCGCAGCCGCGGTCATGAAAAAACTTCGTGAGCGCTTCGGCCAGACCACGCCGCTCGAGGTCGCCGACGAAGCCTTCCAGGCCACGGACCGCTATCTTGGCCGCTTGTGCGTCTTCCGCAAAGGCCGCTACCTCGGCGGCTACGCCAATCTGAAAGAGGGCGAGGACGCCGGGGCGCTGGCCCGCGCTCTTGCCGCGAGGCTGCCCTGAGCTTCAAAGGGGGACCGGGAGCCGAAGGTCACACCGGCGCAGCTTCTGGCCCCGCGTGGCTTCCAGCAATTCGCGAATCGGCCGGCCATCCAGCGGATAGCGAAGCTCCGGGACCAGCTCGGCCAGCGGCTCCAGAACGAATCTTCGTTCCGTCATGCGCGGGTGCGGCACGGTGAGTTCGGGCAGGCGAATCACCGCGTCGCCGTACAGCAGAATGTCAATGTCCATCGTGCGCGGTCCTTTGGGCGTCAGGCGGCGCCGACCGAGCTCGAACTCGATGCGCTGGAGCCGCATCAGAAGCATGCGAGGGAACAAGTCGGTTTCCGCCTCCACGACCAGGTTCAGGAACCACGGCTGGTCGCGACGATCCAGCGGCTCAGTCTCGTAGACGGAAGAGACGCGCAGCAAGCGCAAACCTGCTGCGGCCAGCCGCTCCAGCGCCCGTGCCAGCAACGCTTCGCGGTCGCCTGCGTTGGTTCCCAGCGAGAGATAGACACGCTTCACGGCTCAGAACAGAGTTCGTTGGGCGCTGTTGCGCCACCGCGGCGTGATGCCGAAGTAGCGGAATGCGTTTTCGGTGGCGACGCGGCCGCGTGGCGTGCGATCCAGAAATCCGAGCTGGATCAGATAAGGCTCGTAGACTTCCTCGATGGTGTCCGGCTCCTCGTCAATGGAAGCCGCGATGGTGTTCAGGCCCACCGGACCGCCGGCGTATTTCTCCAGAATCGTCAGCATGATCTTCTGGTCGGTCTCGTCGAGCCCGAAGCGATCCACCTCCAAGAGATCCAGCGCGGTCCGCGCCACTTCCTCGTTGATCACCCCTTCCGCCCGCACCTGCGCGTAGTCGCGAACGCGGCGCAGCAGGCGGTTGGCGATGCGCGGCGTCCCGCGACTGCGACGTGCGATCTCCTCGGCGCCCGCCTCGTCAATGCTCACCTCCAGCAGACGCGCGGAACGCAGGACAATCTGTTTGAGTTCCTCCACCGTGTAGTGATTGAGCCGCAGCACCAGACCGAAGCGGGCGCGCAGGGGCCCGCTGATCAGTCCCTGCCGCGTGGTGGCGCCGACTGCCGTGAAGCGCGGGATGGGAAGCGAATGCGTGCGCGCGCCGGGTCCCGCGCCGATCACGATGTCCACGCGAAAATCTTCCAGCGCGGCGTAGAGCATTTCCTCGACGTCGGGCAGCAGGCGATGGATCTCGTCAATGAAGAAGACCTGCCGCGGGCGGATGTGGCTGAGGATGCCCGTGAGGTCGAGTTTCTTCTGGAGAATCGGCCCTGAAGTCTGCTCGAACGGCACGCCCAGCTCGGCGGCGATGATGCCGGCCAGCGTGGTCTTGCCCAGGCCGGGCGGACCGCACAGCAGCACGTGGTCCATGGCCTCGCCGCGCTGGCGAGCCGCTTCGATCGCGATGCCCAGCACCTCTTTCAGGCGGCTTTGCCCGATGAATTCGGCGAGGCG
>JAPWUP010000278.1 GCA_028275505.1 Bryobacteraceae bacterium | reverse complement strand
TACTTTATTTTCGCGACGGAGTTCGTCCAACAGCCGCTTGATCATAGCCCGCGACAGATGGGGCACGACCTGCTCGATCTCCCACATGGCAGATCCTTCTGGAAAGGCATCCTGAAGGTGCTGGAGCAAAAGCGCCTTGTTGGTTTCACGGTCGAGTCCTCGCTTGCGCGTGTAAACCCCAGGCCTGCCGAGAAACCTATAAAACCGGCGCGAAAGTAGGAAGCGGACTCCCCGGCCGCGGCCCACCCGCTCAATGATGCCTTGGTCCAGCAGCGGTCCCAGGCGCGGCCTCAGGAACTCGGGCACCGGTTGCTCCCGGTGTACGAAGTCCAGGACCAGGAAGTCCTCGATGGAGAAGGCAGCCAGGCGCTCGCGGCCAATCTCCTCGAGGAAGCGGAGGAACTCGGGGTCCTGGACCTGGCCGTGCAAGATGACCCAGACCGAGTACTCGCTCGTACGACTGAGGTCCGGAAGCGGCTTGCTCTGCAGGATACAGGTCCGGTAGATGAGGTCGAAGCCCTGACCCGCCCGCTCGACAAGCCCGAGCTTGCCCAGAGCCTCGGCGATCCGGCGATTACGCGGATTTTGTTCCCACAGGATATTCTGTTCGTTGATTCCAGGCGGGAACCCGCCCGGGCTCACGATCTCAATGCGACGCGGGTACTGGCGCACGAAGACCGAGCCGCTGTGACGATAGTCCCGGTGGCTCACAGCGTTGAGAAGGACTTCCCGTACGGCGCGCTCGTCGAACGTGGGCACATTCCAGACAAAGAGTCCCTGCTGGAAGTGCTGTAGATCGTTACGCAGGTTGATGGCGTGCCAGACCTGGTCGAGCACGGGAAGGAAGCCTTGTCGGAACTCACGCCGATCGGCGGCTGGCCCGGGGGCGTCATTGGGCCGGTACTCGAAGATCACCTCGGCCTGTGAGAGGAATCGGCCCAACGCCTCCCGAGTCCCGAGCATGATGAGGGCGGCGTACGTTAGCTGCCCGCCGACTATCAGTTCAGCATCGGCGAGAAGTCGCTCGACGGGTCGGGTGGCGATGCCTTGGCCTGGCGTTTTGCGCTCCCACAGGGTACGTAGCAGCTCGATGGCTTCTGGGTCCAGATCTGACAAGTGCGCCCCAGAGCAGATCTCTGCCGAGAAGTCTGGTCCCGTCTCATTGTGGATCCGCCGAAGATGTTCGTCCGACATGGGTACAAGGCTTTCACCCGCTCGCATCCAGTAGGTGCCTCGGTCGTGCCAGGCTGTCCCGGGTAGCCGCGCTGGCACATGAACGATGAGAACACGCCGCCCCTCGTGCCAGTACTCCTGGATCGAGATTCGATGTCCAAGCCGTTCGTAAAGCCCCGCCTCGGTGCGCCCCGGCTCTTGGAAGGCCTTGGTCCCCACCACTCGGCGAGGCCTGTTGTCCGTCACACCCAGCACGATGCGCCCTCCGCCTTCGTTTGCGAGAGCGACGCAATACTTCACAAGGTCGTCAAAGTGAAATCCGCCCGAGGCCGTCTTGAACTCCACGCGGCTTCCTTCCGAGCTGTCCAGAAGCTCACGGAATTCCTCGGGCGCGGTCATCTTGGTTCCTCCGCTTGTCCCAGTAGCTCCGCCATCGCATAGTTCACGCTGGTCACGCCGAAGTCCGGCTCGCGCCTGAAGGGCCGCCGGACGTAGTGGACACGGTGCTCGCCTCCGTCCAGGAACTCGACGATGGCCAGGATATAGTCGTCGGGCTTGTTGAGGCAGGTCAAGATCTCGTTGCGGGTCACGGTGACCGTCTCCGCGCCGGCGACCCGGCCCTTCACCTCGATGAACCGCAGCCTCCCGGTAAGGGGGTCGCGGCTCTCGATATCGTAGCCGATCTGCTCCCGTTCCCGGTCCACGGGCTCGTAGCCCAGCCGACGCTCGACTTCCATGACAATTGCCCGCGCCTTTTCCGCCACGGCGCGGGTGTCCGCGGTTTGGCTGTCCACAGGCACCGGCTCGCCGCGCATCTTCGCCAGCAGCCCCGCTGGCACCACCACGAACCCGCCCATGACCACGGGTGGAAGCGGGGAGATCTGGGCCTCCAGGTCCAGCTGCTCCATGCGCTTGCGGAGCCGGGCCGCCAGCTCGTCCGCCCTGCGGCGGGCCTCTTGGGAGTTGAGGCGGGCGTTGGGCTTACCTGCCTGCTCCTGCAGCCGCAGCTCCTCCGCCCGGTGGTCCCAGTAGGCGATCTCCTTGGTGAGCCGGTCCTTCACCGCAGCTCGCGTCTTTTCGATCCATTCCAAGCGTCGGCGTCGGACCTCTCCCAGGTGCTCTGGCACCACGCGGGCCACAGCGTACTCCATTGCCTTCATCTCCAGGTCGCGGGTGATCCAGGCGCACTCCGGCAGGCCGAGGATCTCTTCAGGATCGGGTTCTTCTTCACGCAGGGGTCGGTAATCCAGGTACGGCGCATAGGCCGCGTCGCGGGGGCCCCCGTCCGGGTCCAGTTCCACGTACAGCATCCGCCGCGAGATTACCCGGCGCTCTCCGGCTCCATGCATACTGGCATCCTGGACGGCGTGCTCCAAGCAGAAGACGACCCTCGGTCTATCGCTCGGGTCGGACTCATCCACTAGAACAGCACCGCGGCGCAGAAGGTCGCGGTGACGCTCCAAGGTCAGGTCCACCACAGCATCAAGGAGAGGATGGCCTGGGCAAATGAAGGCCGCCAAGGGCTGGCCTTGGGGGGCGATGAGGTCCTTCTCGAAGGTGATGCGCTCGTAACGGTGAAGGATCGGTTCTCTTGTCCCGATGAGCCGGTCACGCTGGCGCACGGCAGCGGGCACGTGCGTAACCTCGTAGCGGCGGGGTTCCCGCTGCCTCACGGTACCACCAAGACGCCGGAAGGCTTCCAGGAAGAAGGACTCGATGTAGTGGGGTTGGAGACGTCTCGCCTCGGCTCGCTCCATGTCCTCCCGGACCCTGCGTAGGCGCTCAGAGTCGATGATCTCCTGCGCCAAGGCTCGCTCCTCGACCAGATCCCGAAGGCGCGAGGGGTCCAGAGCCTGGTCGATGGCCTGGGCGTGCCTAGCCCTCACCTCCGGCCGTTCTCCGTATCGGATGGCCTCGATGAGGAGGTCTCGAAGGGGTCTTCCCTCGAACTGCAGCTTGCCGAGGACGTCGAAGACCTTGCCTCCCAGGGCGTGGCGCGCATCCTCTAGTTTTCTGAGCAGCGTGTAATAGACGTCGCCCTCCCGGGTCTCGATGGCCACCAGGTTCCACAGGTGACAGACCTCCTTCTGACCGATCCGGTGGATACGCCCGAAGCGTTGCTCAATGCGGTTTGGGTTCCATGGCAAGTCGTAGTTGATCATCAAATGAGCGCGCTGGAGATTGATGCCCTCGCCAGCAGCGTCCGTAGCCACAAGCACCCGCACCTCGGAATCGTGAAGAAACGCCTCCTGAGCCTTGCGCCGCTCCTCTCTCCCCATGCCACCGTGGATCCACATCACCGCCTGCGGCCGGCCGAGGAGGGTCGAAATCCGCTCCACGAGGTAGCTCAGAGTGTCCCGATGCTCGGTGAAGATAACGAGTTTTTGATAAGGGGAGGCCGCTGGCTTGGGAGGAGCTTGACGGTACGACTCCTCTGACTCCGCGACCCGGCCCCGAAGGGCCGCTGGTGTAAAAAGCTCGCTCAATAACTTGGACAGTTCTTGCCACTTCCGGTCCTCACCGCTTTGCCGCACTAGCGAGGCCAGAGATTCGAGCCTCTTAAGGGTGGCAATCTCAGCCCGGAGTTCCTGGATGGTCCGGGCTGCGGTGGCCTGATCCAAGACCTCTTCTTCTTTTTCAGTCGCCTCGGCTTCGGGAGCTTCCTCCAGCTCCTCCAGCTCCTCTAGATCCACTGTTGGCCCCACCCAAGCGGGGACAGGCAAGGCACCCCCTCGCTCAATCAGCTCCAGCTCTCTTAGCCGACTTTCGAGCCTTTCCCGACGGCGTCGAAGGGACTGGTAGATAGCCTCGGGGCTTGACGCCAGCCGCCGTTGCAGAATAGTGAGTGCCCACCCCACCGTTCCCTTGCGCTTCTCATCGTCTAAGGCATCGGCTCGATTAAATTCCTCCTGGACATAGCTCGTTACTTCCTTGTAAAGCCGCGCCTCCAAATCTGAAAGCCGGTAAGGCACGGTGTGGGCGAATCGCTCTGGAAAGAGCGGAGTCCCATCGAACTTCACCAGGTTCTCCTTGACCATTCGCCGCATCAGGTCGGAAACGTCCACCTGGTGCACCCCATCCCTGAAACGGCCTTCGAAGCGATCCCCGTCCAAAAGCGCTAAGAAGAGTTGAAAGTCTTCCTCTTTTCCGTTGTGGGGCGTGGCCGTAAGGAGTAAAAAGTGTCTGGTGAGACCTGAAAGAAGTTGCCCCAGCCTGTAGCGCTTGGTGTAGCGGACCTCGCCGCCGAAGAAACTGGCGGACATCTTGTGGGCCTCGTCCACTACGACTAGATCCCAACGGCAATCGGGTACGCTGAGCTTTGCCTGAACTGACTCGTCCCTGGCCGTCTTGTCCAGCCGCACTATCACGAGGTCGTTCTCAAGAAACCAGTT
>JAPWUP010000276.1 GCA_028275505.1 Bryobacteraceae bacterium | reverse complement strand
TACAACCTGGAGGGCAAGACGCTGGCGGCTGGCCCCAAGCAAATCTATGCTGCGGCCGGGCAGTTGCTGGCGCTGGAGCTGGATCCGCTGGGCGGCGGCTCCGAGGGTTGGGCGCACGCTCTTCTGGAGCCAGGCGGCGCCACGGAAGGCCCGCGTTACATTCGCATCCCGTTGAAGGGTGCGCCGGCACGTCCGAGGGAGCTCGTGGTGCCACCTGCCCCCGGTCCTGCCTCCGAGTGGGCGATCTCCGGCCTTGAAACCGGCGGCCTGCTCGTGCTCGCGAGGATCCAAGATCGGATCTGGGTCGCCTCGGCTACCGGTCGTAGCTGGATGCCGTTGACCCAACCGCAGGGCGAGATTCGCCACCTCCGCCTGGCTGCCTCCAGAGGCGGCTATTGGGGCGCTCTCTGGGTGGATCCGGCCTCCGGCCTGCGCTGGGCCTCGGATCCGGATTATCGGAAGCGCGAGTGACTACCCGGATTGGGTCTCGACTACCTCCCAAACGTCGAGATGCTTCATCTCAAGCAGGTCCGCTGTACCCGCACTCGCCAGGGAGATGTGCAAGGTTTTGGCTCCCGTGGTGTGTGATTCCTCGCCACGGCCAGGCAAGCGGAGCCTCAGGGTGACCTCTGGCACCGGGCGCCTGGTTTTCTCTTCGATCACCTTGAACTCGATCCAGTGCCTGGCAGTGACGGGCGGAGGCGCCTTCGGCTTGGGAGGCGGTGGCGGAGCTTCGACCTGCTGCGGCACGCCGGGCGCCTGAGCCAGTACGCATTCAATGACGAAGATTAGCCCTGCAACCAGGAGCCGCCCCAGCTCACGGATCACGACTTGGTCGGTCAGTCGCTGCGGATCCAGCCCGGGCACCAGATCGAGCGCCATCCGTCGCAAGGGGCTGGCCGCCCCGGGATCGTCCAGAAGGGACCGCAGGAAGGCTGCGGCCTCGCCCTCGCTGCTGAAGGAGCGTACGGTGTGGGAGGCGCCATGCTGCTTGCAGGTGACCTCCTCGCCGATCCTCCCGAAGTGATAGTCGCTCAAACCCTGACGGAACGTGAAGCCCATGAGGACGCTCCCCTCTCAGAATTCGAATCGCAAAGCCAACTGGAGCGTGCGCGGATCGCTGGCGCTGTTGACTTGCCCGAAGGCGGCCGCGCCCAAGGTCGTATTGACGCCCCAATACGAGAAATGATTCGGGGCGTTGTAGAACTCTGCACGGAACTCCGCCAGCCCGCGTTCACCCAGACGGAACTCCTTCTGCAAAGAAACGTCCCAGTTGTTGGTCCCCGGTCCAATCACAACGTTCCGCCCGAGGTTGCCGAACTTGCCTTCGGGAGGCAGCGCAAACGCGTCCGTATTGAACCAGCGATCCCTGCGCCCGCCACCCTGGCGCCAGTCGCCCACCACGTCGGGCCGCTGACCGCCGCTGCCCGTGCGGGCCCGGTCCGTGGTCATGGTGATGTTCAACGGCCGGCCGCTCTGGATCGTGGTTATGCCGGAAAGCTCCCACCGGCCGAAGATCTTCTCGTACCAGCGGTGCTGGCCGCGCCAGAAAGGCAGAGGATAGATATAGCTGATTACAAGAATCTGGCGGCGGTCGAAACTGGCCAGCCCGCGGTCCCGCTTGAAGTTATAACTGTCCATCGGCGTCTCGCTGTAACCACTGGCATCCGTAATCGCCTTGCTCAATGTGTAGGAGGCGTTGATCAGCCCGCCGCCCGCCATCTGGCGCCGCACCATGACCTGGAGCGAATTGTAGTTCGAGTTCGACGCAGTGATCAGGTGGGTAATGTCCGCATAGCCCCGATACGGCCGCAAGGCCTCCCGATTGACGCCGGGATTTCTGAGCATCGTGCCTTCCGGCAGTTGGTTCAGGTTCACTCCGCGGTACAGGTGCCAGGCGTTGCTGCCCACATAGGCCACGTCCACCATGGTGTCCCGGCTGAGCTTGTGCTGGATGCCCAGGCTATAGGTGTGCATCGCCGGCACATCCAGATCAATGTCGAAGGAGGTCAAAGCCGCCGGGAATGTCCTTCGGGCCCCGCCGGCCGGGTTTTCCAGGTTCCCGCTGTATATGGTGACCTGGTGTACGAAGGGCGGATTGTTGATGCGGCCAAAGACAAAGTTCCCCTCGATGCGCTCGAAACCCAGGCCATAGCCGCCGCGCAACACCGTCCGCTGCCTGCCGGTCAGATCGTAGGCAAAGCCAAGCCGTGGCCCCAGCGTGCCCCACTTGGTGGGGGAAATTTCCTTGGGCAAGCCGCGAAACAGGGCTTTGACGGCGGGGTCATTGGCCTCGGGAATCCGCCGTTTAGCCGCCTCGGGAAAATCCTTGCCGCCAAGCACAAGGCCGTTCAAGGGGTCGCCGGAACCCGGCACCACCTCGCCGTTGGTGGCAAGCACCGTCATCGCCTTCGCGGGATCGAAATAACGCGGCGCAAAAACCACTACGTTCTGAAGCGCGCCGTACTGCGGCTGCATGTAGAAGTACCGCGCGCCCAGGTTCACGGTGAGCCGGCTCGATGCCTTCCAGTCGTCTTGCGCGTACCACTCCACCTGGGTGAACCGGAACCAGCCCTCGCGTCCCCGATCCGCCTCGAGATAGGTGCTGAAGTTGCCGAGCAAACCGTCGGCAAAGGAGTTACCCGAGGAAAGTGCGTGTCCCGTGGCGAAGGTGATGGTCCCGTTGATGGCAGGCTGGTTGTCCTGGTTCTTGCGACTCCGCATGGCCAGCATGCCGAACTTCAGGTTGTGGTTCCCGGTCAGCTTGGAGAAATCTTCTTTCCACTGGAAGACGCGGTTGAAGTTGTTCCAGTTCCGCGCCGAGGCGCTCAGGGTGTTGTACCCCGCGACCGCCACCGTCGGGATGTCATGCGCATTCCCGTAGATCATCGGATAAGTCAGCCCGTGGCCTTTGCGCGTGAAATCGGTAATGAAAATTGGATTGGGCTGGAAGTTGATCTGGCGAATCACATTCCCGCTGAAACTGAACTGGATGGTATTCACCGTGCTGGGTCCCGCCACGAAGGTCCACTTGGCGGAGGTATTGGTGCCGGGAATGTTCCGGTCGTAGGTGACCAGAGTCGTCAGATTTTGCAAGGACGTGTAATAATCCCGCAGGTAATGCACCGCGATCTGGTGACGCGGACTCAAATTGTAGTCCACCTTGTGAATGTACTGATTCGCGTTCAGCGGCTGCGTAGTGTTGAATACAAAGTTCCCTCCGGGTCCCGCGAAGTTCGGCTTCGGATAATTGTCGAGCAGCCGCTTTGCGTTCGGACTGAAGCGGGAGGGCGGGATGACGCCGCCCGGGAAAGGCGCGCGAGTCGTTGGATCCACCGGGCGCTGCGAAGCCGGCAACGAGGAAAAGTCGCCCTCACGCAGAGCCAGCGGCGGTACGTTCCAGGTATTCACCGCTCCCTGGCGCAGGCGTTTGTATTCCTGGGCTACGAAAAAGAAAAACTTCGACCGGTCCGTGTTGAACTTGCCAGGCCAGAAAATCGGGCCGCCTAGGTTCCAGCCGAAATTGTTGAAACGCAACTTCTGCTTGCGGATCGCGTTGAAGGCGTAGGCGTCGAAGGCATCGTTGCGCAGATACTCGTAAAGCGCTCCGTGAAACTCGCGGCCGCCGCTTTTCAGGGCCAGGTTGATCACCGCACCCGAATTCTGACCGTATTCGGCGCTATAGTTCGAGGTCAGGATTTTGAATTCGGCGATCGCATCCGGGTTCACATTCACGAAGTTGTTGCCGCCCCCGCCGTTGTCCTTGTTATCCACCCCGTCCACGTTCCAGGAAAACACGGCTTGCCGAGACCCGTTCACCGATTGCGCGCTCATCACGGAGCCGTAACCGCCGAACAGTTCGAAGCTCGACCGGTTCGTAGTGGAAACGCCCGGCAGCAACGCCAGCAATTGCACGAAGTTCCGCCCGTTGAGCTGGAGCTGCGTCGCTTGCCTGCCCGTCACCAGTCGCCCGATTTCGCCGCTGGCCGACTCCACCAGCACCGCGTCCGCCGTCACCGTCACCGACTCGGTAACCTCACCTACTTCCAGCGTGATGTCCACGGCCACCCGTGCGTTCACAGCCACGACCACGCCGGTTTTTACGGCCCGCTTGAAGCCGGGCGCTTCCGCCGTGACCTCGTACTCGCCGATCGCCAGGTTCGGGATCAGATAAAACCCGTTTTCGTTGGTCTTCGTCGTGCGCGCCTGGCCTGTCGCCAGATGACGAACGCTCACGCTGGCCGAGGGAACCACGGCGCCGCTCGTGTCCCGCACCGTTCCCGAGATTTCTTGCGTGGTGTATTGGGAAAGAAGCGGCAGGAAGACTGCCGCCAACGCTACCGCGACCTTGACACACCCTTTCATCGCACACCCCCCAAGGTTGCGCCCGCCGAGTTGGACCGCGCACCGCGATCGCCGCTGGGCGGATCGGGTTGATCATATATCAATGCCACATGGCAGTTCAAGAGGCCTCCGGCGCCCCCGGTCTGTGTGCAGCGGAGTCCGCCCCCCAAGCCAAAACACGCGCCGCGAGCGGGGAGCGCCCGCAGGCTGCTCGGGCGCAGCCCCGAGGCCCGGCATAACCCGGCGTAAATTGA
>JAPWUP010000275.1 GCA_028275505.1 Bryobacteraceae bacterium | reverse complement strand
TATCGAATTTACGAGTGGAAGGGGTGAAAACGATGAGCTCGAATCCCGGTGCTCCAAGCGCCAGCCAGGCCGCTATCGCCCGGCCGGACTTGTTCGAGAAGTGCCGCAACTACGGCCGCATGGTGGGCGGCTATTTCATGCGCCCCCAGGATGCCAAGGCGGCGGGCGTGTACACGTACTTCGAGGTTTTCGGCCCGCGGGAGGGTTGTCCGCCGGGTGAGATCCGCTGGGGCGACCGTACCGTGCTCATGTTCGGGTCCAATGACTACCTGGACCTGATCGGCCACCCGAAGGTCAAGGAGGCCGCGATCGAAGCCGTACGGCGCTACGGCAGCGGTTGCAGCGGCTCGCGGCTGCTCAACGGCACCCTCGATCTGCACGTACGGCTGGAAGCGGAGCTGGCAGCCTTCGTCGGCAAGGAGGCCGCCATGACCTTCGGCACCGGCTTCCAGACCAACTACGCCGCCCTCAGCGGCTTGACGGACAAGGGCGACGTTTTGGTGTGCGACCACAACCTGCACGCCAGCCTGGTGGAGGGCGCCCTGCGTTCGCCGGCGCGCAAGGTTCGCTTCCGGCACAACGACATGGATCACCTGGAGCGCTGCCTGCAAAACTGCGCTCCCGACGAGCGGATCCTCATCGTCAGCGAGAGCGTTTTCAGCATGGAGGGCGACGTCGCCGACCTGCGCAACACGGTGCGGCTGGCGCGGAAGTATCAGGCGCGCGTGTTTGTGGACGAGGCCCACGGCATCGGAGTGTTCGGTCCCACCGGGGCCGGCGTCGCCGAAGAGCAGGGCGTACTGCCGGAGGTGGACATCGTGATGGGCACGTTCAGCAAGTCCTTCGCCTCGGTGGGCGGCTTCATCGCTTCTTCCGAGGACGTCATCGAGTATCTCAAGCACACCACGCGCGGCTTCGTGTTCTCAGCCGCCTTGCCGCCGGCCTCGGTGGCCGCGGTGCTGGCCGCGCTCCAGATCATCCGCGAGGAACCCGAGCGTCGCCAGCGCCTGCTGCAGACGGCCCGGCGATTGCGCAGCGAATTGCGCTCGCGCGGCTTCTGGGTTTTCGACGGGGAAACCCCGATCGTGCCCGTGGTCATCCCCAACGAGCTGGATCTGTTCCGCGTGGTGCGCGGCTTGCTCGAGGAAGGCATTTACGTCAACCCGGTTCTCAAGCCGGCGGCTTCGCAGAATCTGGTGCGGATCTCGTGCACCGCAGCGCACACCGACGAGCACGTGGATCGTCTGGTGGAGACGCTGGTGCGCGTGACCCGTCGCCTCAACGTTGACCTCAGCGCACGACCCTCGGCATGATCATCCTTGGCATCGGCGGAATCCTCAGCGAAGCGGCAGCGGCCGTGATCAAGGACGGCGTGCTCGTGGGCGCCGTCGAGCAGCGCAAGCTCGTGCGGCGCCTGCGCCCGGGTGAACTGCCGGATGAAGCCATCGCCACGTGCCTGGCCATGGCTAGCGCCAGTCCCGCGGACGTGGATTGCGTGGCGGTGGCGCGGCCCCTGGCCGCCGGTCCGGAGGCGGCCATGCACCTGGAGCTGCGAGCGCGGTTCCCCAACAGCCGCGTGGTCGTGGTGGACCACCACACCGCGCACGCTGCCTCCGCCTATTTCGCTTCGCCCTTCGAGGAAGCTACCATCCTGACCCTGGACGCGACCGGCGATTACCGCTGCGGTGCCCGGTGGCGCGCTTCGGGCAATCAGTTCGTCCTGGAAAAAGAACTGTACTACCCCGATTCGCTCGGCGATCTGTATCGCCGCGTCACCGAACTTCTGGGCTTCGAGCCCAATGCCGACGAGCACAAAGTCCAGTGGCTGTCGGCGCTGGGTGACGACCGTTTCCAGGACCTGTTCACAGAGATCCTGGGCATGCAGGATAGCGACTGGCCCCGCCTGGATCGTTCTTACTTTGACAGTGAGCGCATCGGACACGGCGGCTTCAGCGCGCGTTTTTACCAGCGGCTGGGACTTTCCGACGGGGCCCCGATCCCGGAATCGCTGCGCGCCACGATCGCCCGCGGATTACAGCGCGCCGTGGAGCAGGCCGTCATGCGCATGGCGGGCAGCGGGCGCAACCTTTGCCTGGCGGGCGGGCTGGCTCATAATGCCCTCCTGATTGCGGCGCTCGAGCAAAGCGGGCGCTGGGAGAACGTGTTCGTGCAACCCGCGGCGGGCAACGCAGGCACGGCCTTGGGCGCCGCCTTCTACGCCTGGCACAACGTATACGGCCACGAGACGCGGATCGGCATCGGCAATCTCTGCCTCGGTCCGGAATACGACGCCGAGCAGATCAAGCAGGTGCTCGAGAACTGCAAACTCCGGTTCCGTTACCTGCTGACTACCGAAGAGCTGATCGAGACCGCCGTGCGCGAGCTGGGCGAGAACAAGATCATCGCCTGGATGCACGGGCGCATGGAATTCGGCCCCCGAGCGCTGGGCAACCGCAGCATTCTGGCCTCGCCCCTGGATCCCTACTCCACCGAGAACCTGAACATTTACATCAAGCGCCGGGAGCCGTTCCGCAAGTTTGCGGCTTCGGTGCCGGCGGAGCTGGCGTCGGAGTACTTCGAGGTCGGACCCAACGCGCGCTTCCTGGCTACCGTGGGTCGCGTCCGTCCGGCGCACCGGCAGACGTTCCAGAGCGCCCTGCTCGACGCGGACCGCATCCGGGTGCACACGGTTCACGAGCGGGACAATCCCCTCTACTGGCGCCTGCTTCACGCTGCGGGCAAAGCCACCGGCTTGCCGGTCCTCTACAACACTTCGTTCAACCTCTTCGGCGACCCGCTGGTCTGCACGCCGCGCGACGCGGTCCGCAGCTTTTACTCCTCCGGCATAGATTCCATGTTCGTGGGCCAGTTCTGGCTGCAAAAGTAGGAGCGGCGTTCAGATCAGGCCCGCTTCTTCGAGCAGGGCCTCGTTCGAGAAGAGCCGCTCCGGATCCCCCTCGGCGAGCACCGAGCCATCCCTCAAGATCAGCGCGCGAGTAGCCAGCCGGCGCAGGAAAGCCAGGTCGTGACTTGCGATCAGCATCGTGACGGGCAGGCGCTCGAGCACAGCGGCAAGCAAGCGGACCGCGCGCCCATCCAGCTCTGCAGTCGGCTCGTCCAGCACCAGAAGTTCCGGATCGCATGCGAGTGCGGCCGCAATCGCCGCGCGTTTGCGCTGCCCGAGGCTGAGGCGCCTCGCCGGGCGTTCCGCTTCCGATTCCAGTCCCACCGCGGCCAGTGCCTGCCGGGCGCGCTCGCGAGCCTGCTCCTGTCCGATTCCCCGGTTGATCAGCGGCAGCGCTGCGTCTTCCAGGATCGTTGGCATGAAGAGCTGATCTTCCGGGTTCTGAAACACCACACCGACGCGGGAGCGCGCCTGCCGCGGCGGCAAACCGAACAGCCGCAGACGGCCTTCCGCGCGGTGCAAGCCCAGCAGACACCAAAGCAGCGTGCTCTTGCCTGCGCCGTTGGCTCCTGCGATCGCCACGCGCTCGCCGGCCAGGACACGCAGCGAAACCTTCCGGAGAACCTCGCGCCCGGGTTCGAAACAAAATCGAAGATCCTCGGCCTCGATGACCGGCGTCATTCCCCGAGCCCTCGCAGCCACTGGGCCGCATAGAACCTCTCGGCACGCACGAGGGATCGCTCCACGATGCGCGCCAGCGCGTGCGCTAGCGAGTGAAACCAGCCGGACCGCCACGCACGCGGCGCCGCCAACCGCCAGGCAAGCAGCGCGCGGGCCGTCGCGCTCCCGAAAAGGTGGGCGAAATGCTCCGTGAAAGCCGCGAACAGCCCGAGCCGAAAGGCGAGCGAACGCGGGGACAATGACAGCACCCAGCGGGACGGCGCAATCCCTTCGACGCAAGTCTGGGCGAGCCAGCACACGGCCATGGCTCGCAACGCCAGCATGGACGGGCGTCCCCGCGCCAGAAGCTCGAAGCCGGCCAGCACGAGCGCGAAGGAAGCCACCGGCGCGAGCGAGAGCAATCGTCGCCGCCATGCAAGCGGGCGCCAAAGCCGGCTCACCACGCCCGCGCCCGCCAGCAGCCAGAGCCACGGCGGCCCTGCGAGCGTCGCACCCACAGCTCCCAGGCCTGCGGCAGCCCTGCCTATGCCCCGCCAGACGCCTTTGTCGCCAAAAGAAAGTACCATCCCGGTTCTTCCTCAGCGCAAACCACCTCGAGGCCCGCGCGCCCGATCCACGCTGCAAGTTCGTCCACCGCCGGGAGGCGGTCTTGCGAAACGGGTCCATCCAGCCCGGAGTGCAACGCGTTGAGTTCCTCGCTGCTCATCCAATGGCCGACGGCGAGCACGCCACCCGGCGCCAGCATGGCGAGCAGGGATTCCAGCGCTCGCGAGGTCTCCCCCAGATGCGGCAGCGCGTTGAAGCACAGCACCGCGTCGAAAAGACCCGGCGGAAACGGCAGGGCGCGAGCGTCAGCACAGACGCGGAACACGCGAGGATCCCGGTGAAGCGACGCGTTGATGGCCAGCATGTTCCATGCAAAATCCAGCTCGACGATCCACGCCTCGGGCGGGCAAAGCTCGAGCAGGCCTTCGACGAGCACGCCCGTGCCGCATCCTACATCGAGCACGCGCAAAGTCCTCGGCG
>JAPWUP010000274.1 GCA_028275505.1 Bryobacteraceae bacterium | reverse complement strand
TTACTACACGGGCCGCCAGCGTCTGGAGCACAACCCGTACCGCACCGAATCCGAGCCGTACGTCATCTTCGGAGCTATGGTCGAGCGGCGCGTCGGGCCCTTCGGGTTCTTCTTCAATGCGGAGAATTTTACGGACGTGAGGCAGACTCGCTGGAACCCGCTGCTGCGTCCTGCTCGCGGCGCAGACGGACGCTGGACGGTGGACGCCTGGGCGCCCCTGGAGGGCCGCGTTCTGAACGGAGGCGTACGCCTTCGCTTTTAGCCGGCCTGGCGGGCGCAGAAACAAATCACACCAAGATTGTTTTTCCGCGTGGGGGCCGCCGTCGCCTCTTGGGCCGGTTCCGGCGCGCCTTCCGCCGTCCTCAGCGATCCTCCGGCGCCGGTTCCTCGCCGGCTTCCGTCTCGCCCCGGGGCTTGAGGCCGTACTTTTCCATGCGGTAGATGAGAGTTTTCCGGCTGATATCCAGATAGCGCGCGGCTTTGGTCTGATTGCCGTTGAATTTGTCAAGCGCGCGGCGAATCAGTTCGCGCTCTACGGCCTCCAGGCTGATCCCTTCCGGCGGCAGCTCGAGCTGGATGGCGTCCAGCGGGGGTCGCTGGCGGCGCAGAAACTCGGGCAAGTCCTCCAGGCGTACTTGCTCGCCGGGCGTGAGCAAAACCAGTCGCTCGATGACGTTTTCCAGCTCGCGCACGTTCCCGGGCCAGCGGTAGGTCGTGAAACAGGGCAGCAGCTCCTGCGGCAGGACGAGCCGCTCGCGACCGTATTTTCGCTTGTTGCGTTCGAAGAAATGGGTCACCAGCTCCGGGATGTCTTCCACCCGCTCGCGCAGCGGCGGCAACTCCAGCGGGATGACCGCCAGCCGGTAGTAGAGATCCTCGCGGAAGGCGCCGTCCTCGACCATGGCTTCCAGATTGCGGTGAGTGGCGGCGATGATCCGAACGTCCACGCGCAGCGGCTGCGGGGCGCCCACCTTCTCGATTTCTTTCTCCTGAAGCAGACGCAACAACTTGGCTTGCAGGGGCAGCGGCAGCTCTCCGATCTCATCCAGAAAGAGCGTGCCGCCCTCGGCCAGCTCCACCCGTCCCTTCTTGTGAGAGACGGCGCCGGTAAATGCGCCCCGTACGTGGCCGAACAACTCGGACTCGAGCAGTTCTCGCGGGATCGCGCCGCAGTTGATCGTGACGAAAGGCCCGTGCCGCCGGTGGCTGTTGAAGTGGATGGCCCTGGCCAGCAGCTCCTTGCCCGTGCCGGTTTCGCCGCGTATCAGAACGGTGGCGTCGGTGGGCGCCACGCGGGCGGCGGCCTGCAAGGTTTCCTGCAACGCAGGCGAGCGCCCCAGGATGTTCTCAAAGCCGTACTTGCGATCCAGGCTCAGGCGCAGCGACTGAACCTCCTGGCGCAAGCGGTGATGTTCCAGTGCGCGGCCCACGATCAGGCGCAACGCGTCGGCGTGGACAGGCTTGGTCAGATAATCGTAAGCCCCGAGCTTCATCGCCTCGACGGCGGATTCGATGGTGCCGAAAGCGGTGACCACGATGACGATAACTTCGGGGTAGTCCGCCTTGATCCGCCGCAGCAAGTCCAGGCCGGTCATCCCCGGCATCTTCAGATCCGTGATCACGAGATCGCGGGCGGCGCTCGCCAACAGCGCCAGCGCTTCCTCCCCGCAAGCGGCCGTAGCCACTTCATAACCGGCCTGTTCGAGCTGCACCTGAACCACGCGGCGCAGGCTTTCGTCGTCTTCCACCACCAGGATGCGGGGCCGGCTCATGAAGCCTCCAGAGGCAACCAGACCGTGAAGGTCATGCCGCCCTCGGGGTTCCGAGCGGCGTGAATCGTGCCGCCGTGCTGCGTGACGATGCGGTGGGCGACGGAAAGACCCAGGCCCGTACCCTCACTTTTGGTGGTGAAGAAAGGATCAAAGACGCGGTCCAGATTTTCCTCCGGGATCCCGATGCCCTGATCACGGACGCGAATCGCGATTCCTCCGTTTTCCAGCGCTGCGGAAAGCGTAAGTTCGCCCCCATGCGGCATGGCCTGCACGGCGTTGATCGCAAGGTTCAGCAGGACCTGCGTCAGTTGCTCGGGATCGGCCACCAAGGCGGGCAGGCCGTCAGCGATCTGGGTTCGAATTCGCACGCCGTTTTTCTCGGCGGCATGGCGAGTCAGCGCCACCACGTTTTCGAAGATTCGGGCTGCTTCCGTGGGCCGGCGTTCCGGAGGCCGCGGGCGGGCAAAATCCAGCAAATCCCCCAGCAGCCGGTTGAGCCGGCTGCATTCCTTGCGAACGATGCCCAGGAATTCCTGCCGCATTTCGGGGGGCGTGGTGGGCTGTGCCAGGATTTCCGCCGCCCCTTCCACGGCAGCCAGCGGATTCCGGATTTCATGCGCCAGCGCAGCCGAGAGCTGTCCCAGCGCCGACAGTCGGTCCGCGCGTCGGAGCTGCTCGAAGCTGCTCTCCAGCTCCTGATAGACTCTACGCAGTTCCTGCTCCCTGCGATGACTGCGGTCCGCCAGAATTCCGGTTACCGCCGCCACCAGAAAAAACAGAATCACCTCGGCATACTGGTTGGCCGAGTAAGCCGCCCAGCCGCTCCAGGTGATCACGATGTGGGGGATATAACAAAGGGCGGCGAGCGCGGCCGCCGCCAAGCCGCCTCGCGTGCCGAACGTGATCGCCGAGTACACAATGGGCAGATAGTAGAGTCGCTGGAAGACGTTGTGCCAGAGCAGGAACTCAGGCGGCGTCAGATAGTGTCCCAGACTGGTCACGCCGATGCCCGCCACCGCCAGCGCCGCCCGCAGCCGTGTCCTGGGTTCCGCGCTCACCGCACCTTTGCTTTCCATTATCGGGTCAGTGGCGATGCCCCGTCCCGGACCCGGAGGGCTTGGCCGGGGCGGTCCCCAGCGGTTCGATTTTCTCGACCTTGATGATCCCGGTCTTTTCGTACAGCACGCCGGTCACCCGCACCTTTTGCGCAGCATATTTCTCCGGCGTCTGCTGATCGCTAAGGCGATACAGGTTCTTCCCGTCGAACAGCGCGTATTTGGCGCCGTGCTTGATGCACTCGCGCACGCACTTGTCGTCGGGCGAAATCCCCATGGCCTTGTGATCGTTCTTGCACATGGTGCAGGTGATCACACCCGTGAAAACCTGCGGCTTTTGCGCTGCCGCCAGAACGGCCAGCGCGAGAAGGATCGTCACTCGCTTCATGGGACGTTACTCCTTTCGGTGTCATCACTGAGAAGTTTGAGGCCATGATGGCGCTGGACCTGCAACCAGAGATGATGAAAGCGGTCCTCGGCCAGCGGCTCGCGAAGCTGGAAGGCAAAGCTTTTCAGGCTCCCGTAATCGGCCAGCGCGCGCTCGTACGTAGTCACCGTGAGCATGGTCGGGCCTGTGCGCGCCACGTTGTCCAGATCAGACCACAGCCAGGTGCGGCTGTGCGCGGCCAAGTCGGCCTGGAACGTCAGCCCGTGCGTGGTGGCAAGCAGGATGCCCTGAACGCCGCCGAAGCGTCGGATCAGCTTTACCGGGACGCGCCAGAGCACTTCCGCCTCCGTGTCGGCCAGCGCCGCTACCAGACGGACTTCCGCGCGCCCGCGCAACAGGCGCCAGACATCCTGGAAATCCCCGCGCCCGGTCAAGTCGAAGCGGTGGAGGCGGTCCTGGCCCAGTTTGAGCCGGACGTCCTCGTAGGTCAGCACCCAGATCGTGCGCGGGGAAAGCTTGAGTTGCTGGATATCCGCCCAGCGCCAGTTCCAGCGGTGCTTGCGATTCTTCGACTCGTGGAAGCGTACGCCGTCCTCATGGATTTCCAGCGTGCCCTCGCCGCCTTTCAGCCAGTGATCGTGACGCACCGGATAGCGCAGCTCGGCCGCGGTCATCGCGGACCAACTCAGGAGCGCACCAATGAGCGCTTGAGTTCGAAATGCCATTTCCAGACCTCGTAAATCGCCGGATACACCACCAGCTCGAGCACAAAGGACGTAAAGATGCCGCCGATCATGGGCGCAGCAATGCGCTTCATGACGTCCGCGCCCGTGCCCGTGGACCACATGATGGGCAGCAGCCCGGCGAACATCGTGGCCACCGTCATGAACTTCGGCCGGATCCGTTTGACGGCCCCGTGCACGATGGCTTCCCGCAGATCGGCCAGGCTGCGCAGGCGACCTTCCCGCCGCGCCTGCTCGTAAGCCAGGTCCAGATAGAGCAGCATGAAGACCCCGGTCTCGGCGTCCACCCCCATCAGGGCGATCAATCCTACCCAGACGGCGATGGACATGTTGTAGCCCAACAGGTGGAGCAGCCAGATCGCGCCCACCGCCGAAAACGGCACCGCCAGCAGGACAATCATGGTTTTGGTGAGTGAGCGCGTGTTGGCGTACAGCAGCATCAGCACCAGGAACAAGGTCAGCGGCAGCACGATGGCGAGCCGCTCCCGCACACGCTCCATGGCCTCGTACTGGCCACTCCATTGGATGGAGTAACCTGGCGGTGGTTTCAGGCTCTCAGCCACCCTGCGCCGGGCCTCGGCAACGTAACTGCCCAGGTCCCGCCCCGCCACGTCCACGTAGACATAGCCGGTGAGCATGCCGTTCTCGTTGCGCAGCATACCCGGGCCGCTACTGA
>JAPWUP010000272.1 GCA_028275505.1 Bryobacteraceae bacterium | reverse complement strand
CCTCACCGCATCATATCGCGCAGGCTGATGCCGACCAGCGCCAGCGTCAGGCCGATCAGGATCACCACCGCCAGCCAGGCCACCGCGTTCTGAAAGCGCGTGTTGACCCAGCGGCCCATCAGCTCCTTCTTGTTGACCAGCAGCACCATGAAGATGAGCACCAAGGGAAGGAGCACGCCGTTCAGCACCTGCGAGAGCAGGATCATGCGCACCAGCGGGAAGCCCGGAATCAGGATCACGCCCGCGCCGAGCACGATCAGTAGCGTATAGAGCCAGTAGAAGATCGGCGCCTCGCGAAAGCTCTTGTTGACGCCGGCCTCGAAACCCAGGCCCTCGCAGACCGAGTAGGCGGTGGACAGCGGCAGGATGGAAGCGGCGAACATGGAGGCGTTGAACAGGCCCGCAGCGAAGAGTGCGAAGGCGTATTCCCCGAAGGGCTTCAACGCCTGGGCGGCCTGTGCGGCGTCTTCGATATCGCGAGGACCGTGGGCCCAGATGGCGCCGGCGCATGCCACGATGATGAAGAAGGCGATGACCACCATGGTGACGCAGCCCACGATCACCTCGATGCGCGACTCGGCGTACTCGCGCTCGCTGATGCCCTTCTCGACCACCGCGGCCTGCAAGTAAAACTGCATCCAGGGCGCAATCGAGGTGCCCACCATGCCGATGAGCAGGGTGATGTAGTCGGGATCGAGCATGAGCACCGGCTGCACGCTGCTGGAGACGGCCTGTTGCCAGTCCGGCTTGATCAACACGGCCGAAACCACGTAAGAGGCATAAAAGACGCAGGCGCCCAGGAAGATTTTTTCCACGCTATGGTAAGTGCCCTTGACCACGAGGACCCACACCAGCGCGGCGGCGATCGGAACCGAGACCCAGCGCGGTACCGAGAACAACTCGAGCGATCCGGCCACGCCGGCGAAATTCGCCATCACGTTCGTGAAGTTGGTGAGCACAAGAAGGGTCATCACCAGGAAGGTCACGCGCAGGCCGAACTCCTCCCGGATCAGATCGGAGAGGCCTTTGCCCGTTACCGCTCCCATGTGGGCGTTCATTTCCTGCGTGATGACGAGCAGCAGCGCGATTGGCGCCAGCGTCCATAACGGGAGATAGCCCTACTTGGCGCCCGCCTGCGAGTAAGTGAAGATGCCGCCGGCGTCGTTGTCCACCATGGCGGTGATGAAGCCGGGGCCGATGACGGTAAAAAAGATTGCGATCTGGCGCCGGATCCGCTTCAGCATGATTCTCGCCACCCATACGCGCCTCGCTGCTATCCCTGCCGCAGCACGGAAATGATGTCATCGGCGGTGATGACGCCGCACAGACGGCCCTCTTCATCCACCACCGGAAGGTTGAGCAAGTTGTACTTGTCGAAGATCTCGAAGACCCGCTCGCGGTGTTCGGTCGCCTTGACCGAAATCAACGGCCCGGACACCAGGCTGCGCAACGGGGCGCCGGGCGGCGCGATGAACAACCGTCCCAGCGGCACCATGCCCTTGTAAGATCCGGCCGAATCCACGAGCAGCACGGCGCTCAAGGTCTCCAGCAGATCTTCGTTGCCTTGCAAGGCTTCGATCGCGTCCCGGACGGTGGCGTCCTCATGGACGGCCACGTATTCGGTGTTCATCAGGCTGCCCGCCTGATCCTCGGCGAACTCGAGCAACTCCCTGACCTCGGCCTTGGGTTCGGCATCCATCTCTTCGAGGATCTCTTCCGAAGTCTCCTCCTCGAGTTCAGCCAGGGCGTCCGCGGCCTCGTCCGGGGCCATCTCTTCCACGATCTCGGCGGCCTTTTCCGCTTCCAGCGCCTCGAGAATCGAGGCTTGCATCTTGGGATCCACTTCGGAGAGCGCCTCCGCCGCCACCTCGCTGTCAATCGAGGCAATGATGGATTCGCGCTCCTCGGGACCCAGCTCCTCGACGATATCCGCCAGATCCGCCGGGTGGAGCTTTTCCAGCATCGAGTAGGAGATGTTCAAACGCAGGCGCCGCAGGGGATCCGGTTCGATGATGTTGCAGTGCTCCCACCGGATCGAGTTGGGCGCGATGGGGCTTTGCAGACGACGAATCCAGCGCCGCGGCAGCACGCCCTGGAACAGGCGACGAAGGATGCTGCGCAGGCCCACGTCCACTTCGAGCACGCGCAGCACGGCGCAGCCTTCCTCCTGGCGAATCTGGAAGGTCACGTCATTGACGCGGACCACCTTGCGCCCGTCCACGTCCACGATCTGCTGGTCGAGCAGATCGCGTCCGATGCGCAGCATGTACTCGTCCTCGTGGTAGGGCGTGAGGCGTTCGTCCTGAAGATGAATGCCGTCCAGGTCAATGCTGCGGATCTGGTCGTAACGGACGGTGAGCCATGCCCAGCCGCCGCCCACCAGGTACCGGTCCACGCGAGAGGGATCAATGAGGGGCACGAGCGCGGCGTCGGCCACGCGGCCGATCCTGCGTCCTCTCAGGTCGTAGACCTTGAGGCCGACCAGCTCGGTGAAGTAAATTAGTTCCTCCATTGCGTCCCAGAGTCCATCCGGCCGCCGAGAAAGACCCGAGATCCCTCGCAAAGGCCGGCCCCCTGGCGGGCGCGTCCCCCGCAGCGCGAATTCCCGCGATCCTTCAATATGGCGTAACGGAGCTGCAAACGGCAAGTGGGTGCTCCGGTGACGCAGTCTGGCGAATTTGTGTTACTAATCGAGGAGACTTGCGCCCATGACCCAACCCCAATCCCCCACCCAGGCCCAGTCGCCGGGAGGCGCGCAGCGTGCTCCCGGCGCCCCGAAACCGCAGGCCCGCAAACCCGAGATACCGCCGGAGTTCCAAGCGGAAGCCATCATGAAGCTGTCCGAGGCGGAGCTGGTGCGCATCCTGGAAGACCCGCAAGCCACGGTGTTCCAGAAGGCGAAGGCGTGCCAGAGGCTCGCCACGATCGGCAGCAAGGCAGCGGTGGCTCCGCTGGCGGCGCTGCTCGCAGACCCGCAACTTTCCCATTACGCCCGCTTCGGTCTGGAGCCGAATCCCGACCCGGCGGCCGACGAGGCCCTGCGCGCAGCGCTCAAGAAACTCAAAGGCAGCCTTCTGGTCGGGGTGATCAACTCGATCGGCGCGCGCCGTGATGCGCAGGCTGTGGACGCACTCGCAGGGCTGCTCAGCAGCGCCGACGCGGAAGTGGCGCGGGCGGCCGCGGCAGCGCTCGGGCGCATCAGCGGGCTGCGCGCCGCACGCATCCTGGAAGACGCGTTGCGGCGGACCAGGGGCCCGGTACGATCCGCCGTCGCCGCAGGAACGTTGGTCTGCGCCGAGGGCCTGCTCGAACAGGGCGAGCGCGATCGCGCCATGGCCCTGTACCAGACACTCATGCGACCGGACGTCCCCAAACCCGTGCGTCTGGCCGCCATGCATTCCACCTTCGCCGCAGAGACCTCGCTGCGGCGCGCCCGTTAAGGAGGCTAGCCGTGTCCCTGTACAAAGGATCCATCCCGAGGAGACAGTTCCTGAAAGCGAGCTCTCTGGTCGCCGCCCCCTTGATCGTGCCCAGCTCCGTGCTGGGTCAGCGCGCCGGGGCCGTGCCGCCCAGCGATCGTATCGTGGTGGGCGGAATCGGCATCGGCAGCCGCGGCGCCTACGACCTGCAAACGTTCCTCGCCCAGAAGGACGTTCAGTTCGTGGCCGTCTGCGACGTCCGCGAAGAGCGCCGCGAAGTCGTCAAGACCACCGTGGACCGGCATTACGGCAACCGCGACTGCGTCATGTACTCGGACTACATGGAGTTGCTCGCCCGGCCCGACATTGACGCCGTGCTGATCGCGACCGGCGACCGCTGGCACGCGCTGCTTTCCATCCACGCCGCGCAACAAGGCAAAGACGTTTATTCGGAGAAGCCTTGCTCGATGACGATCGCGGAAAGCCAGGCGTTGGCGGCGACGTTCCGGCGCTACGGACGCATTTATCAGGCGGGCACGCAACGCCGTAACGCGGGCAATTTCGTGCTCGCAGTCGAGCTGGCGCGCAACGGGCGACTGGGAAAGCTGAAGAGCGTTCACGCGCAGCTTGTGGATGCGCGCAGCATGCCTCCCGTGCCCAGCCACGACTGGCTGCCCGCGGAGCCGGAGCCTCCGAAACAGGTGGTGGACTGGGACCGCTGGCTGGGTCCCTGCCCCTGGCGGCCCTACAACCACCTTTACGTGCAAGGCCGGTGGCGGAATTTCTTCGATTTCCACGGCGGCAGCATCCTGGAGTGGGGCTCGCACACCGTGGACCTCTGCCAGTGGGCCAACGACGCTGACGACACGCAACCTCTCGAGTACGTGCCCGAAGGCACCAACCAGGGACCGTTCGCGGTGCGCTGCCGGTACGCCAACGGCGTTGAGCTGGTGATGCGCGACTCGGGCTGGCTCGGCCTCGGTTCGTGCAGCGTGCGCTTCGAGGGCGAGGACGGTTGGGTGGAAACGGGCGACACCAGCAAGATGGAAGGCTCGGAAAACATCCGTGAATTTCTGCGTCCGGTGAGCGATTACAAGGACGCCATGCACCACCACGTGCGTGACTTTTTGAATGGCATCAAGACGCGCTCGCAGCCGCGGGCCAACGCGCAGGTCGCTGCCAACAGCCACATCGTCTGCCACGCCGCCTACATCGC
>JAPWUP010000273.1 GCA_028275505.1 Bryobacteraceae bacterium | reverse complement strand
AGGGGATGACGTTCCGGGTGACGGTGGCGTTGACGTTCAAGGCAGGTTTTGAAGGGGCCAAGGGGGTTTACTTCGAGGTGGAGGACTATGGTGGCTTGCGGGCTGCCTGGCAGCAGGTGGGGACGTGGACGGTGGGAACTTTCTGATGCGGCTGAGCGAGTGGGGTCCGGAGCACCTCGGGTTGGAGGCCTGACCGAGACTCGCCTGCGAGCAGCCGGACCGGCAGTTATAATAGCCGGTTGGATAAGGTTGAGAGGTGAGAGAGCCAGACCCACGCGAATATACTCATGAACGGCTGGGAGAAAAGTTCGCCGAAGCTCTTTCGGTTTATGACACGGCACGCCGCATCGAGGTTCTGGTAGATACGTTCCTGGGCGAAGAACGACTGCGGGGCAAGAAGGCTTTGGATGTAGGCACCGGGTTGGGTTTTTTCGCGGCCCGTATGAAGGAGCTTGGCGCCATCGTGACCGCTGTAGACATCGGGCCTCAACTCCTTGCCAGAGTTCGGGACACCGTCGGTTGCGATTGCTACTGTGTGGACGTGCTCTCCCTGACGGACTTCTTCGGGCCGGATCGCTTCGACGTGGTGGTGTCTTCCGAATGCATCGAACATACGCCCGACCCCAATGCGGCGCTATGCCAGATGGCTGCTGTGCTCAAGCCAGGCGGATATCTTGCAGTCAGCACTCCCAACAAACTGTGGTGGCCAGTCGTACGGGCTGCAACCCTCTTGAAGCTTCGCCCGTTTGACGGATATGAGAACTTTAGCACCTTTGCTTCGATTCGAAACACGTTAGGCAAGGTAAACGTCCAGGTCCTGCAAGAGGTAGGGATTCACCTTTTCCCCTTTCAATTGCCCTTGCACCGCTGGTCTCGGTGGTGTGACCGTCACTTGCAGTTTCTGCGCGGATTGATGATCAACTTGTGCGTATTGGGGCAAAAGCACACGACAAGATGACACCGCAGCCCGGTGTTTTGCTGGTCCGGGGCACCCGCCCTCTGACGTCTTTTGAATGGGGGTGAGGGACCCAGCCCGGGGATCAGTGGATTCGCTGAGCCGACTTGCTCCAGTGCAGGATGGTCCACCCATAGACTGACTCACGCGTTTCTATCAAAGGCCGCGGCGCCGTGCAGTAAAAACTGCTGGCAGTACCCAGCACCGGGCAGGTCAGGCGGTACAAGCCGATATCCACGGGGACCAGCCTGCGCCGCACCTGCCACAGCGTCTCCCATCCCTGATCCGCCAGCTTCCTTGCTCTCTCGTTGCGTGCGCGAGCATCGGGTTCGTTGACAGCACACCGAACCGAGGGGAACATTTGTGTCCGCAGGAAAGGCAAGACCCAGTAGGTGCGCGTATCCGCTGCATCCCCGAGCGCCTCCGGCGCCTGAAGATACCGGATTTCGATGTCGCGGCGACCCTGAAGGTGGTGCAAATGAGCGTTTATCTCGAAGACGTATTCGTTGAACTGGGGCAGATCAACGTAGACCTTACTACCCGTGGGGAGGCCGGCTAAGAAGTCCACCAGCTCCGCGTTGGCCTGGTCAATCCGCAGTTGATTCCGTCCTGCCGTGAACGCGTTGAGCCACGCGACCACGAGAGAGCCGCCGACAAGCAAGGCCATGACGGGGTGCGATCGCAGGCCAGGCGGGTTCGTCTCTTCGGCCAGGTAATGAAAAGCCATGCCGGCAAAGACGGCCGCGCCGAAGTGGAGCACGAGGAGGTGATAGGCGAGGGGATGCGGCCATGGTAGCAGGGCGGTCCCCCAGCACGCCATCCACACGATCCCGTAGTTAAGAGGCCGTGGCCATTGCAGACGTCGTCGCAGTACAAGGTAGGCCAGATAGAGAACCAGCACGGGCAGATAAGGTATGCCGTGAAGGATCTGCACAGTGAGGATTGCGAGCGAACTGACGAAGCGGCTTGGCGCGAGAACATATTGCCGCGTATAGGAGCCTTCGGTGAGGCCGGTCCGGCCTTGGGCCAGCAGGGATAGCAGGAACACAAGACCAGCAGCGAGGCTCGTGAGGAGCAAGAAGATGCTTATACGCCAGGCCTTTCGGCCAGACTCGGCAGTTTTCATCGGCCAGCTAACGATGGCAGCCAGAGACGCGAAAAGCACCATGGCGACTCCGGTCTCCTTGGTCAACATGCTTGCTGCGAGGGCGGCGGTAATGAGCAGGAAAGCGAGGGCGCGCCGGCGCAGGCAAGCTGCTTCGGCCGTGCGCGCTGCGAGGTAGACGGCCAGGGCAACAAACAGGAGCTGCACTGGCTCAGCCTTGGACAGCGTATAGAAGTTTTCCACGACAATGGTCGAGGTGATGAAGAAACCGCAGGAGAGGAAGGTGGGCCAGGGAGGGAGGCCTAGCCTTCGCAGGACAGAGGCCAGAAACAGGACGCAGGCGCAGAGCACTAGGGTGTTCATGACGAAGAAAAACAGTGGGCTGTCCCATCCCAAGGCGTAAATGAGCGTATAGAAAAGCCAATATGCTGGCCTGAAGCGCCCCGTACCGGCGTCAATGCGCCAAAGCTGGTCTGGAGAGGCCAGAACCGAACGTGCGGCCATCACGGTCACGGCATCGTCTAACAGACCGAGCTGGGGAGAGGCCAGTCGCGGTATCATGAACGTGACGCAAAACAGGACCAGTGCGAGGTTCAAGACTCGGTCCGGGTGGCTGCGAAATTCCGAGGTGAACAAGGAAGAGGCGGATTCCGTGACGCTGCGCGGCATTTAGATCAATTTTAAGCGCCAGGCGTCCTGTGCTACAACGGGTCGCCCGGCCGGTTCCGATGGAAGGTGAGGACTGCATGCACGGATGGGCGCTCGATGTAATCGTTCCTGTGTTCAACGAGGCTGAACTGTTGCGCGACTTCCACGCTCGGCTGAGCGCCGCCTTGGCGACATTGCCCGCGAGGGTTCGGTTCCTTTACGTGAACGACGGGTCCACGGACGGCACTGGTACGGTCTTGCGGGAACTGGCAAGGCGCGATCCGGGGATCGTGGTGATCGAGCTCGTACGTAATTTTGGGCATCAGGCGGCGCTTGCCGCCGGACTGGATCACGCCGACGCGGACGCAGTCATCATGATGGACGGGGATGGCCAGCATCCGCCAGAACTGATCCCCGAAATGGTGAAGCTGTGGGAGCAGGGTTATGAGGTGGTCCAGGCTCAGCGGTTGGATGATCCCGGGAAGTTGAGCTTCAAGCAAGCCACTGCGCGCGCATTCTACTGGCTGGCCAGTCGCATCGGGGAGCTGCCCCTCGTGCAGGGCGGGGCGGATTTCCGTCTCATTTCCCGTCCGGTTCTCCTCGCGCTGCGGCAACTGCGCGAGTACCATCGTTTCTATCGGGGTTTGATTCCTTGGCTTGGTTTCCGCACGGCAATCGTGCCTTTTCGGCCCCAACCACGCCTGGCGGGGAAAACGAAATATTCGCTCCGGAACATGCTGAAGCTGGCGGGTGCCGGCCTGTTCTCGTTCTCCTTGTTACCCCTAAAGGTCGGTATTTTCTTCGGCGCGCTGTTCATGCTGCTCGCCGTCCTGGAGCTTGCCTACATCGCGGGGCTGTGGTTGAGCGGCAGGCAGCATTTGCTGGTTCCCGGGTGGAGCTCGATCATCGTCCTGCTGACGCTCGGGCTGGGCGCCTTGATGCTTTTGATCGGGTTCGTCGGCATTTACGTTGGGATGATTTTCCAGGAGGTAAAAGAACGACCTGTGTACGTGGTGCGTGCCGTGATAGGCAAGGGGACGGAGACTACACAGAACTGAGGAGACGCATTGTTGGTCGCTGGGAGCTTTGGCGGGAACGCGGTTCCTTGCGGGGGATGGCTGGGCCGGGAAGGGCCCGGTTCGAGGCTCTGATATAATCGGCTCTTCGCGGCGGCATCTACGCTCGGCTGTCCGAAGCGGGCACGGTGTGACCGGACTTCCCTTGCGAACGGGGACGGGCAATGGACGGCATGACGATCCGGCTTGAATATCCCTTGGATCCCAGGCCGAGGTACGGGTACGGCTCTCCTCCTCATCGAAGGCTTTTCGAGATCATTGGTTCAAGACGCCGGGAGTATAGCCGCCACCTCCAGAGTTTCTTGCGTCATGCGGCCGCGCTCCGCAAGATTCCCCACGATCCGGTCACCGATCTTGCGATGCCACACTGGAACAACGACTTTATTCCGCCTTTGGATGCGGTGGCCATTTACGGGTTCTGCGTCGAGCTGCGGCCCCGTCGCGTCATCGAGATCGGCTCGGGCAATTCAACCAAGTTCTTCCGCTACGCAATTGCCAGCAACGGGCTCTCTTGCCGGTTGGTCTCGATCGATCCACAGCCCCGTGCTGAAATAGACAATCTGTGCGATGAGGTCATCCGAGAACCGCTCGAAAACGTTCCGTCGGCGCTTTTCAGCGAGCTAGAAGCTGGCGACATCGTTTTCTTCGACGGGTCTCACCTGGTTTACACGAACTCGGATGTGACCGTCTTCTACCTTGAAATCCTGCCCGCGCTGCGCCCGGGTGTATTTGTGCATATGCATGACATTTTTCTGCCGGAGGACTATCCTCCCGAGTGGACGGAGCGGTATTACTCGGAGCAGTATCTACTCGCGTGCTATCTGCTCAGCGGGAACCCCGGTTTTGAGATC
>JAPWUP010000084.1 GCA_028275505.1 Bryobacteraceae bacterium | reverse complement strand
GGCAGCATCCTCTGGGACGGACAACCGGCGCCCGAGCTCGATCCCCGCAAGGCACGCCAACTGGGCATTGCCTTCGTTCACCAGGAACTGGCCCTCGTTCCCCAGCTCAGCATCGCCGAGAACATCTTCCTCGGCCGCCACCCTACGACGCCCAGGCCCGTCGTCCAGTGGCGCGTCATGCTCGAGCGCGCCCGGCAGTTGCTCGCCGAACTCGGTCGCCCGCTCGATCCCTCGCTTCCCGTCTCCCGTCTGAGCGTGGGCGAGCAACAGTTGGTCGAGATCGCCCGCGCCTTGGCCTTCCAGGCCCGCCTCGTCATCATGGACGAGCCGACCGCCGCTCTCTCCGAACACGAGGTCGCGCGCCTGTTCGAGGTCATCGCACGCCTCAAGCACCGCGGCGTCAGCGTGATCTACATCACCCACCGGCTCAAGGAGATCTACCAGACTGCCGACCGCGTCACCGTGCTGCGCGACGGGCGCCACGTCATCACTGCAAGCGTGTGCGAATTGCCCCACGATACCCTCATCCGCCACATGGTCGGACGCGCCGCCCAGGACCAGTTCCCTCCCCCCGCTCCCCCGCCCTCCCCAACTACCGCCCTCCGCGTCGAAAGATTCTCCGCGCGCGGACGTTTCCACGACGTCTCCTTCTCCGTCCGCCGCGGCGAAATCCTCGGCCTCGCCGGCCTCGTCGGCGCCGGGCGTACCGACCTCCTGGAAGCCCTCTTCGGCGCCGCCCCCGCCGACAGCGGACATCTCTGGATCCATGAACGCCCGGCCCGGATCCGCAGTCCCCTCGACGCCATCCGCCTCGGCATGGCCCTCGTCCCCGACGATCGCAAGGCCAAAGGCCTCATCCTCGGCGCGCCCCTGATCTGGAACGTGGTCCTCCCTTCGCATCGCCGCTTCCTCATTCGCTCCGCCGAAGAACGATCCCAGACCGAATCCATCGCCCGCGAGCTGCGCATCCGCGCGGCAGGCTTCGATCAACCCGCGTCCTCGCTCAGCGGCGGCAACCAGCAGAAAGTCGTCCTCGCCCGATGGCTCCTCGCCCGCGCTTCCATCTTCCTGATGGACGAACCCACGCGTGGCATTGACGTCGGCGCCAAGGCCGAAGTCTACGAGCTGATCCGACGCTTGGCTTCCGGCGGCGCCGCCATCGTACTCGTATCCAGCGAGCTGGAGGAAATCCTGGGCCTCGCCCACCGCATCCTCGTCATGCACCGCGGCCGCGTCGCGGGCGAGCTGCCCCGCGAGCAGGCCACCGAAGAAGCCGTCATGCGCCTCGCTACCGGAGGTGTCGCGTGACGGCAATGCCTGCCTGGCTGGCCCGCGCCGCCTCCGAAGCCCTGCGCCGCTTCGGACCGCTGCTCGCCCTCCTCCTCATGGCCGCCGCTCTCAGCCTGCTTTCGGAACACTTCCTCACCCTGGACAACCTGCTCAACGTCTTCCGTCAGTCCGCCGTCAACGCTCTGCTCGCCCTCGGCCAGCTCACCGTCATCATCACCGCAGGGATTGACCTCTCGGTCGGATCCCTGCTCGGCCTCTCCTGCGTGCTGGCCGCCATGGCTCTCAAGGCCGGCGTCCCTTCCGCCGCCGCTGTGTTGCTGGCGCTGGCCACCGGCGCTGTTCTGGGCGCGCTCAACGGAATCCTGTTCACCAAGCTCCGCCTGCCGCATCCCTTCATCCCCACCCTCGGCATGATGAACGTGGCCCGTGGCCTCGCCTTGGTGCTCACCGGCGGCTTCCCCATTTCCGAGCTTCCTTCCCCGTTTCGTTTCTGGGGCGCGGGCGCTGTCGCCGGCATCCCCATGCCGGTCATCGTCGTGCTGTTCTTCTGCGTGCTCTTCCACCTGTTCCTCACCCGCACCACGCCCGGACGCGACCTCTACGCCATCGGCGGCAACCGCCAGGCCGCCCTGTTGTGCGGCGTCCCCGTGGATCGCCGTCTCATCCTCGCTTACTCGCTCAGCGGGCTGATGGCCGGCGCCGGCGCCGTGATCCTCGCCGGCCGCATGAACTCGGGCTTCCCGCTGGCCGGCGTGGGCGCGGAACTGGACTCCATCGCCGCCGTCATCATCGGCGGGGCCAGTTTCTTCGGCGGCGTGGGCACGGTGCTGGGCACGCTGGTGGGCGCGCTCATCATGGGCGTGCTGCGCAACGGGCTGAATCTGCTCAACGTTTCCGCCTACTGGCAGACCGTGGTCATCGGCGCCGTCATCGTGGCCGCCGTCTGGGTGGACGTGGTCCGCCAGCGGGCCGCGCCCGGGAGATGATGGACTCATGCGCAACCGAAGATTCATCTCGTTCCTGCTCGTGATGCTCCTGGGCGGCGCGGCCTGCTCCCGCTCCGCCAAAACAAAAAAGCTCGATATTGTTCTAGTCACCAAAGCCCTCGACTCCGAGTTCTGGCAACGCCTGAAATCCGGCGCCGAACAGGCCGCCCGCCAGAATCCCGAAGTCCGCCTCGCCGTCCTCGCTCCCGAACGCGAAATCAACATTGACCAGCAGGTCGCCATCCTCGAAGACCAGATCCTCAAGCGCGTGGCCGCCCTCGCCGTCGCTCCCGCCGGCGTGGCCGAAATCATCCCCGTGCTGGAGAAGGCCCGCGCCGCGGGCATCCCCGTCCTCATCGTGGATACCGACATCCCCTGGCCGCACCGCGCCGGCTTCGTGGGCATTGACAATCGCCTGGGCGGGCGCATGGCGGCCGAATTCATCGTCCGCGCCATCGGCGGGCGCGGCAAGGTCGCCGTCATCCGCGGCGTGCTCGGAGTCGCCACCCAGGAAGATCGCCTCGCCGGCTTCCTCGACGTGATTCAGAAAGTCCCCGGCATCCACTTCGTCGGCGCCCAGCCCGCCAACAGCGAGCGCGCCCTCGGCATGACCGTGATGGAAAACCTGCTCACTCGCCACCCCGACCTGCGCGCCGTCTTTGCCACCAACGACCAGATGGCGCTGGGCGCCATGGAAGCCATCGCCGCACGGAACCTCACCGGCAAAATCGTCCTGGTCGGCTTCGACGCCGGCCGCGAAGCCGTGCGCGCCGTCCTCGATGGCCGCATGGACGCCGTCGTCGCCCAGTTCCCCGAACGCATCGGCGAGCGCGCCATCCAGGAAGCCATCAAGGCCGCGCGCGGCCAGCCCGTGGAAAAGTTCGTTGACATCGGCACCGGTCTGGTGACCAGGGAGAACGCTCATGAATTCCTGCGCTGATCGTCCCCTTGTCCCTCCCGGCCGGCTCGCCCCTCGATTTTTCGTTTCTATCTCACTTCACTTAAGGAGGCTTTGCGATGAAGGCTGTGGTTCTGTCTGCCAAATGGGAACCCAAGCCGGGTTTCCGGCTCGGACCCAAGGATATTGAAGGCAAGCTCACTTACCTGGGCAGTTACGTCTGGCGGTACCCCAAGTTGTCGGTCCAGGAAGTCGAGAAACCCAAAATCGGTCCCACCGAGTGCCTGGTCCAGGTCAAAGCCTGCGGCATCTGCGGAAGCGATGTCCACATGGCGCAGACCGACGACCAGGGCTACACGCTCTATCCCGGCTTGACCGCTTTCCCCGTCGTGCTCGGACACGAAATGTCCGGCGTGGTCGTGGAGGCCGGCGAGCGCGCTTACAACAAACGCACCGGCCGCCGTTTCGAACCCGGCGAACCCGTCTGCTCGGAAGAAATGTTCTGGTGCTCCTACTGCCGTCCCTGCGCCGAGGGCAACCCCAACCAGTGCGAGCAACTCCAGGAAATGGGCTTCAGCGTCCAGGGCGCATTCGCTCCCTATATCGCGCTCGATGCCCGCTACCTCTGGAGCCTCGCCGAACTGCGCGACCGCTATCCCGGTGACGAGCTCTTCCTGGCCGGCAGCCTGGTCGAGCCCACCTCCGTCGCCTATAACGCGGTCATCGAGTGCGGCGGCGGCATCCGTCCCGGCGACAACGCCGTCGTCTGTGGCGGCGGTCCCATCGGCCTGGCCGCCGTGGCCGTCTTGAAGCGCGCCGGCGCCGCCAAGGTCATCCTCAGCGAGCCCTCGGAATCCCGCGCCGAACTCGGGCGTCGCCTCGGCGCCGACCACGTCATCAACCCCATCACCGAGAACTTCGCCGAGAAAGTCCTCGAGTACACCGGCGGCCTCGGCGCTGCTCTCTACCTGGAAGCCACCGGCTTGCCCGACAAGGTCATCCCCCAGATGGAAGAGGCCATCTGGTACGGCAAGTTCATCGGCGCCAAAATCGTCCTGGTCGCCCGCGCCCCCATCAACCCGCCCATCAACTGCGAGGTCTACGAAGTCAAGAAAGCCAAAATCGCCGGCGCCCAGGGCCACTCCGGCTACGGCACCTTCCCGCGCGTCATCTCTTGCATGGCCACGGGCATGGACATCACCCCGATCATCACCAAGAAAATCGGCCTGGACGAGGTGCCCGACCACGTCGTCCTGCTGCAAACCGACAAGACGCACTGCAAAATCACCTGCGTCTTTTAGGAAATTCGCCAGAAAGAAATACCGAAAGGAGTTACAAAAATGAGTAACTGGCTTGCAACCACACAACCCGACCTCTACTTCGAAGATACTCCCGTCGGGCGCATGAAAAAGGAAATCTGGGAAGCCGATGAGGCCAGACTCGACGCCATCCTGGCCGAGTACGGCATCCCCGCACCCGGCGGCTGCGAATGGGCCAAACCCGGCTCCTACATCCAGACCACCATCCGCTGGCAGCTCGAGGAGCAGCGGCGCAAGAACGACGTCGTCATCATCCCCGTCGGCTCTACCGAGCTCCACGGCGCTCACACCGTCTCCGCCATGGACACCCTCTTCGTCAGCATGATCGCTGAGGGCGTCCGCCGCTACTTTGCGCGACAGGGCCGCCCCGTGGCCCTCGCCCTGCCCCCGCTGATGTACGGCTCCCATCCCGCTCACCACATCGGCATGCCCGGCACCATCATCGTGCGCGAAAACGTGGCCCGCGAACTGCTCATTGACGTCATGCTCGGCCTCTGGAACGACGGCTTCCGCAAGCAGATCATCCTCAACAACCACGGCCAGCTCTGGGTGCTGGAATCCGCTCTCCAGCAGTTCGTCAAGCGCTACCAGTTGCCCGGCATCTATCGCGTCATTGACTGGCACCGCGCCGTGCGCGAAATGTGGCGCACCAAAGACCGCGGCGGCGAATGGGAAACGAACTTCATCCACGCCGACGAAGCCGAAACCTCCGTCGGCCTGCTCCTGTTCCCCGAAATGGTGGACATGAGCCGTGCGGTGGAAACCGAACCCAAGGCCCTGCTGCCCGGCGGCCACATGGACACCGCCGTGGACGCCTTTGGCCGGCCCAGCCGCTGGTCGGAAAGCGAAGGCCACGCCGCCTTCGAAATCTCCGGCACCCCCGAAGGCGTCGTGGGCAAGCCCACACTGGGCGAGGCCCGTAAGGCCAAGCGCCCCCTGGCCGCCATCCTCCGCTACCTCACCCTGCTCATCGAGGAGTGGCTCGAGGCTTTCCCGCCGGGCAAGGTTCCCGCGACCACCGACGTAAGCCTCCGCGACCCGCAGGAACTCGAGCCTTACCTGCGCGAACCCATGAGCCCGGGCTGGAAGTCCGTCTACGGCCTCCCGCCCATCCTCGACCTCTGACGCCGTGACCCGGATCTTTCCCATCGCCCTGACGGCCACGCCCGCCCAGGTCCGCTGCGCGCCCATCCTGCTGCGCGGCGACCTCGCGGGCGCTTTCCGCACGGCCGCCGAACTCGGCTGCGCCGGCCTGGAGGTCCACCTACGCTACCCCTCGGACGTCCAGGCCGGCCAGCTCAAGCGCTGGATCTCTGACTACGGACTCGCCGTGCCCACCATCGGCACCGGCATGGCCGCCACCCTCGACGGCCTCACCCTCGCCCATCCTGACCCGGCCATCCGTCGCCAGGCCCTTGAGCGGCTCCGCGCCCACGTGGATCTGGCCGCCGAGATCGGCTCGGCCGTCACCATCGGCAGCGTCAGCGGGCGGCTCGGCCCCGACGAGGCGCAGCGCTCCGAACGCCGCGCCGCCGCCCTGGACGCTCTCGCCGAACTGTGCCGGTATGCACACGCGTGCAGCGTCACCATCCTCCTCGAACCCCTGAACCGCTACGAGTGCGACTACCTCAACACCGTCGCCGACGTGCTGAACGTCGCCGAAGAAATCGGCGCACCCAACCTGAAGTTACTCGCCGACACCTTTCACATGAACATCGAGGAAACCGACATCGCCGCTGCCCTCGCGGCGGCCGGCCCGCGCCTGGGCCACGTCCATCTGGCCGATTCCAACCGCCAGGCCCCCGGGCGCGGCCACCTCGACTTCGCGCCTGTACTGGCCTCCCTCGCCCGCTCCGGCTACCGCGGCTTCCTTTCCTTCGAAATTCTCCCGGTTCCGGATCCCCTAACAGCCGCGCAGCAGGGAATCCGCACCGTGCAAGCTCTTTCTGACATACTGACGGCTGCGCAGAAAGGAGAATGAAAACGATGCCTCAGGAAAAGCTTCGCTTCGCCGTCCTGGGCGTGGGCCGCATCGGCAAGATCCACGCCGCCAATCTGGCTACCCGCATCCCGCGAGCCGAGGTCGTTGCCCTCGCCGACCCCGTTCCCGATGCGCTCGCGGCGGCAGCCTCGCGCCTCGGCATCCGGCGCACTTTCGCCGACTACCGCCAGGCGCTCGAGTTGCCCGATGTGGATGCCGTCGCCGTCTGCACGCCCACCGACACGCATTACCAGATCCTGCTTGATGCCGCCAGCGCCCGCAAGCACATCTTTTGCGAAAAGCCCGTGGCCCTGGAAATCGAAAAGATCCGCCACGTCAACCAGCATGTGGCGGCCTGCGGCGTACAGATGATGGTCGCTTTCAATCGCCGCTTCGATCCCAACTTCGCCAAGGTCCACGAGCTCGTGCAGGCGGGCAAGATCGGCGTGCCCCACGTCGTGCGCATCACCAGCCGCGACCCCGCGCCGCCGCCGGAAAGCTACATCCGCAGCTCGGGCGGAATCTTTCTCGACATGACCATCCACGATTTCGACATGGCCCGCTTCCTCGCCGGCAGTGAAGTGACAGAGGTCTTTGCCCGCGCCGCCGTGCTGGTGGATCCCATGTTCGAACGCGCCGGCGACTGGGACACCGCCGTCACCCTGCTGAGCTTCGCCAGTGGCGCGTTGGGCGCGATTGACAACAGCCGCAAGGCCGTATACGGCTACGACCAGCGCGTCGAGGTTTTCGGCAGCCAGGGCATGGTCGCCGTGTCCAACAACACGCCAGATACCCACGTGCTCTTCGACAGCACCGGCGCTCACGCCTCGCTGCCGCTCTACTTCTTCATGGAGCGCTACACCGAGTCCTACCTGCGCGAGATGCAGGCCTTCGTGGACGCCGTGCTCGACGGCAAGCCCGTGCCTGTCACAGGCGAAGACGGCCTGGCGGCTGTGCGCATCGCGCTGGCCGCCGCGCGTTCGGCGCGTGAACGCCGGCCCGTAAAGCTGGAAGAGATTCCCGCCTGAGCGCGGTCGAACCGGCAGGTCCCGTCATGGCCTCGGTCCTTCGCATCTTCGCTCCCGGCGCTGCGCGGCCGCGGTTGCAAGATCCCGCCGAAATTGATCGCACCTATCGTCGCGCGCGCCTCTCCGTTCTGCTTTCCATCACCATCGGCTACGGAATCGCCTATACCTGCCGCCTGGGCCTTTCCGTCGTGAAAAAACCGCTCATTGACGGCGGCATCTTCACCGCCGAACAGTTGGGCATCATCGGCTCCGCCATCTTCTACGGCTACGCTTTGGGCAAGTGCATCAACGGATTCCTCGCCGATCACGCCAACATCCGCGTTTTCTGGCCCGCCGGCGTCCTGATTTCGGCTCTGCTCAACATCGCCATGGGCTGGTCCACCGTGCTCTGGATCTCCGTCGTGCTGTGGGCGCTCAACGGCTGGTTCCAAGGGTTCGGCGCACCTTCGGGCGTGGTCGCCATGACGCAGTGGTTCAGCCACAGCGAACGCGGGCGCATCTACGGCATCTGGAGCACGGCGCACTCGCTGGGCGAAGGCCTGACCTTCGTCGGCCTGTCCGCTCTGGTCACCTGGTTTGGCTGGCGCGGCGGCTTCATCGGACCCGGCGTGATCTGCGTCTTCGTGGCCCTGATCCTGTACTCCACCATGCGCGACCGCCCGGAAACCCTCGGCCTGCCCCCGGTCAACGAGTGGAAGAACGAACGCGGCGTGGTGCTGGAAACGACGCGCAGCCGCTCCACCTGGCAGGTTCAGCTTTCCATCCTCAAGTTACCCGCCGTGTGGATCCTCGGGCTGGCCTGCGCCACCATGACCATGACCCGCTACGCGGTCAACAGTTGGGGGATGCTCTTCTTCCAGGAGACCAAGGGTTACTCGGACTTGCAGGCGGGCGCCCTGCTGGCGCTTAACCCGCTGGCCGGCATCGTCGGCTGCGTCGCCTACGGCTTCGTCTCCGACAAGCTCTTCCATGCGCGGCGACCGCCGGTCAACCTGATCTGCGGCCTGCTTGAAATCGGCTCGCTCCTGGTGATCTTCACCGCGCACAACCCGCTGGTGCTCACCGCCGCCTTTCTGGTCTACGGCCTTTCCATCAACGGCCTCATTACTTCTCTCGGCGGCCTGTTCGCCGTGGATATCGTTCCCAAGCGCGCCGCCGGCGCGGTCATGGGCTTCCTCGGCATCTTCGGGTATGTGGGCGCCGCCATCCAGGAGCGCGTCAGCGGTTACCTCATCCAGCGCGGAACTTACTTCGTGGACGGCGTGCGCCACTATGACTTCTCCGCCGCAGTTACTTTCTGGATCGGCGCATCCGTGGTTTCGCTGATCCTGGCTACTTCTTTGTGGCGCGCGCGCCCCGCTGAGTAACCGGTCAACTTAGTAAATCCGCTTATGACTTACGATATCGTCCTGATCGGAAATTACACCAAAGATACTATCGTTTCTCCCTCGGGCGTCCGCCAGGTGGACGGCGGCGGCTTCAACTACGGCGCGCACGTGGCCGCCATGATGGGGCTGAAAACCGCCGCCGTCACGCGCCTGGCCGAGGAGGACCGCCGCGTCGTCGAACGCCTCCAGCAGCTCGGCGTGAACGTCTATCCCGTCTGGACCCCCGCGTCCACCTGCCTCGAACTGCGCTACCCCACCTCCGACCCCGACCAGCGCACCATCACGGTATCGGCCTCCGCCGGCCCCTTCACCGTGGACCAGGTCCGCACACTCTCGGCCCGCGCCTTCCTGCTCAACGGCTCCTTCCGCGGCGAGATCCCGCTCGAGGTGATCGCCGAGCTACGCCGCAAGCCCGCGCTGCTGGCCGCCGATCTCCAGGCCTTCCTGCGCGAAATGGGACCCGACGGCGTGCTCCGCGTCACCCCCTGGCCGGAACGCGACACCGTCCTCTCGCAGCTCGACATGCTCAAGGCCGACGCCGTCGAGGCCGAAGCGCTGACCGGCGAGCGCGACCCGGCCGCAGCCGCCTGCCGCATCGCCGCCTGGGGCCCGCGCGAAATCGTCATCACGCATCGCGACGGCGTGCTCGTTCTGGCCGAAGATCGTCTGCACGCGGCGCCCTTTTGCCCGCGCGAACTCCGGGGACGTTCCGGCCGCGGCGACACCTGCATCGCCGCCTACCTCTGCCGCCGCCTGGAGGGCGCCTCCCCGTGGAAGGCCACCCTCTGGGCAGCCGCAGTCACCAGCCTGAAGCTCGAAGCCGAAGGCCCGTTGCGCGCCACCCGGGCCCAGGTCGAGCAGCGCCTGGCCGAAGACTACGAGGGTTGAATCGCCGCAGGCGCGGAAGCTGTCGTCCTCGAACCGCAGCCGAGGTGAAATTCTCGTCGGGCCTTCCAAGCTGCGCCGTGCTGAAGCCTGCAAACTCTGCGACGAGCCTCGCCCTCGCCGGCGCCCGCGCACACCCTTTCTTTCACGGCGAGGGCGCCATTTCGCTGAACTTCGTGATACGGGAATCAGCACGGAACTTGCGGTAATCGCGCCAGACCACCTCGGTCTCGAAGTTCAGCCTGCGAACCAGGGCCAGCCGACCGGCCAGTTGCATGAGCGCGCGCGAAGGCAGCCAGACATCTTCATGGACGCGGCGCTGTTCGAAAATCAGGCGGGCGCCAGGATCCAGCCTGGCCAGAATCCAGCCGAAGCGCACGGGAGCGATCGTCTCGGCTTCCACCCGGACCCACGCGTAATCCTGTCCATCAATCCACAGCTTGCCGCGAAACTTAGTCAGCAGATCGGCGCGCCTGGCTCGGCCCTTGTAACCCGGCTTCGGCTCGGCCTCGATGACCCAGACCGGATGCCCCTCGATCGTATCTTGCCCGGCGAGGCGAAAACTGAAAGCCGCCGGAATCTCCTGCATGAATTCCCACTCCTGCCGGCGGCGCTTCTCCTGTTCGCTGAGGCGGCGCGCGCGCTCGCCCGGATCCTCCGAGCGGCGACGGGCGAGTTCGCGATCCAGCTTTTCCTGTTCCTTGCGCGCCTCGGACTCCGGCAGCGGCTTTCCGTCCCTGGCGACAAGTTTCTCGTACGGCTCGCCCTCCACCACGATCACTTCGTACGTGCGCGATTCAACTTTTGCCACACGTCCGTCCTTGTCCAACACGCGACGCTCGAAGTGCCGTTGAAAAACGTAATCGTCGGCGCGACGGAAGTTAAGGCGCTCCTTGTCCACGCTGCGTCGCACGATCGCGAGCGCGTCGGGCTGCTGGCCGCCGAGAACGGGCGCCATCAGGAAGAGGCCGACCCACAATTGCCGCGGACGCACTCTCACACACTGCACGATGCGCGAGAGCCTCGAACGGTTCCCGGAATCGTGCGACACAGGTTTTCCCCGCAGGCCACGGCCGTTCCCGGCCGCGTGCCGTTGGGATCGGCCGACGCTCCGCAACAGGCGCTTCATCGGACTCCCGACAATCAACCCACCACCAGGTTGGCCAGCTCGGACAAGGGCCGCGAGGCCGGCCACAACGTCGCGCCCAGCGCCGCCAGCTCCTCGTCCTGCTCGGGAACGCCCTGCCCGCCCACCACGCAATGGAGCCGCCCGCGATGACGGCGCAGGATCGCCAGCAACCCCTCGCGATGCTTGCGGTAAAGCTCGGGCAGCGTGACCGACAGCAGCAGAGCGTCGGGATGGAGTAACGCTCGCCTGTCTGGACTCGACGCGGCCGGCGATTCCCGCGCCGGCCGCTTTTTTTATTGCTACGATGGCGAGCGATGGTCCTTCGCATCGCAGTCGCTTTGGTCGCCGTGGGCGCCGCTTGTGCAGCCCCGCGCGAAGTCTACCTCAAGACGGTGCGCGCTTTCCTGGACACCATGATCGAGCGCGGCACGGACCGCTACGGTCCGGTGCACTCGCCGCTGTTTGCCGCCATGCTCGACCTGGACACGCTCTCGCTGCCCGTCACTTCGCTCCCTGAGGAGTTCTTCCAGCCGCGTCCCCAGATCCAGTCCATCGGCCACGGCATTCCCGATCCGCCCGTAGGCGTGCGTGCGGGTGACCGCGCGCCGGTGGGCAACAACCTCGAGCACGACATCATGCTGCTGCGCACGCTGTACGAGTTCACCGAGCTGACCGGCGAGCGACGCTACGCCCAGCACGCCGACGCCTGCCTGCGCTTCTGGCTGCTCAATTGCCAGAGCCCGGTGACCGGCCTGATGTACTCGGGCGAACACGCCAGTTGGGATTTCCTGCATGAGCGCGGTTACGCGGATACCTACGAGGTCTACCGGCGCTTTCCGTTCTGGCCGAAACTTTACGCGATCGATCCGTGGCGCGCGCTGCGCTTTGCCGACGCGCTGTGGATGGCGCAGATCGGCAACAAGCGCGTGGGCGACTACAGCCGGCACGCGCGCATTTCCACGTACGGACCGGACACCGGGGCCGCCTACCCCCGTCATGCCGGCTTCTACATCTGGGCCTACGCGCATGCTTACGCGGAAACGCGCGATCCCAAGTACATCGAGCGCGCCGAGGTGCTCATCGAAAGTCGCACGAGCCTGCGGCCGCAAGCGGTGAGCCTGCTCATCGAACCCGGCGCGTGGCGACCCGAGCGATCCGCCGATCCCACGCTGCGCGCGTTGCTATGGGAGGCGGCGGCGCTGGTTCCCTCGCGAACGGAAAGCTGGCGACGCCTGGTGAGAGAACTCGACGAACGCGCTTTCGCGGAACCCGCTACCGAGACTCTATCGGCTTCGGGCAGTACTTCTCCGAAGCCCGCGCCTGCGCCCGCCGCCAAGCAACCGCCGCCGGCTGCCCCGCAAGGACGGCGCGTGGTGACCACGGGCGGACGGCGCACCGAAAGCACCACGCTGAGCCCGCTGTGGAACATGGCTTACGGGAGCTCAGGCTATTCCGGGCGCGCCCTGCTGGATTACACGCGTTACTTGCAAACCCGCGACGTGCGCTTTCTGGAAGCCGTGGAGCGAGCCGCGGATCGCTATCTGGCCGAGGGTCTGCCGCGCGAGCGAGCCGATTTGTGGCCGCGCGCCGCCGGCCAGGTGATCTCGCTGATGACGGCGCTGGCGCTGGAGCCTGCCATCGAAGCCGGCAAGCGCAGCCGCTATCTGGAATTCGCGCACGCGACGGCGGACATGGCGCTGGAGGTCTTCCCGAAAAACGGCCTGTTCCGGGCCGACGGCTCGGCCAACCATTACGAAGCGATCACGGGCGCCGACGATCTGGTCTACGCGCTGCTTCAGCTTTGGGCCGCCACCGGCAATCCACCGCACCGCCTGCCTCACATTGACGTGAACTGGTAGCCGGCACGGCTTGGCCGCCGCGGGCGAGTGGTATAATCGCGCCATGGCGAGCCGGGTGCTGGTGCTGGGGGCGGTGTGCGCGCTGCTGCGCGGCGCCGAGCCCTCACTGTTGGATTATGCGATGCCGGACGCCCAGGCGCTGCTGGGCGTCCGGATCGGGCGCCTGCGCCAGTCCAAGGTGGCCGAGAGCCTGTGGAAGCAAGGCCCGGGCAGCGAACCCGAGATGTCGGAGCTAACGCGGCTGACCGGGTTCGATCCCTGGCGCGATCTCGAGGAAGTCCTGATCGCCACGGCGGGGGGAAGCAAGCCGACGGCGCTGCTCATTGCGCGGGGAAGCTTTGCGGCGACGGACCTGGCCGCGGCGGTGAGGGAACGCGCCAAGCGTCGCGAGAATTTTCAGGGCGTCGAGATTTTCCTTTCCGGGGAGCCGGAAGAGCCGATGGCGCTGGCGTTCCTGAGCGACACGGTGCTGGTGGCGGGCAACGCGGTGAACGTGCGAGGCGCCATCGGACGGCGCGGTCGTGCGGGCCTGCCTGCGGGAGAGTTGCGGCGCAGGGCCGAGGAGCTGAGCGGGCGATTTGACATCTGGGGTTATTCGATCGCGCCTGTCCGCGCTCTGGCCGCGCGAGCGCCCAAGGAGAAGACGGCCGGGATCCTCGAGGGAGACGTCGTAAAGGCGATCGAAGAGGCAGGCGGAGGCGTGCGGCTCAACGGCGGCGTAGAGATGGAAGTGAAGACGGTGAGCCGGACCGAGCAGGATGCGAGTAACCTGGCCAACGCGGTGCGGTTTTTTACGGGTCTGTTGCAGGCGCGGGACCCGGCCTCGGCGTCCTATCTGCGGGATCTGCGCGTGGAAGGACGCACGATGCTGATGTCGGTGAGGATTCCCGAGGCGGAACTGACGCGCCTGATGGGAATGTTCCGCGCAGGCCGGACCACGCCTGGCAAGCCTGCGGCGCCGGCCGAGGGCGGAGTGACGATTTACTCGTCGCCCAGCGACATGGGGATCGTCAAGATCCCTGCGCCCAAGCCGCAGCCCTGAGCGGGCTTTCAGTTCGCGCGTCGGGGATTGCTATACTGGCGGTTTCAGGCATTCCCGGAAGTCTCCTCGCATATGAAATCCTGGGCGGTTCTGCTGCTGGTAACGGTAGCCGCGCGCGGCGCTGATTTCAAGACAGGGCAAGCCGCCCGGCTGGTCATCGGGCAGCCGACTTTCACCAAGCAGGATCCCAATTCCTCGGACGAAATTCTGGGCGCCGTGAGCGGCCTGGCTTACGCCAACGACACGCTGTTCGTATGCGATTCCAACCGCGTGGGCGCCAGCCCCGTGAACAACCGGGTGTTGATCTATCGCAATCTGTCGCAGATGTTGCCTGCGCCCACGGCCGAGCTCAACTATGATCGGCGCTGCCCGGTGTGCACGGGCCGTGCGACGATCGTGCTGGGCCAGCCGGACTTCAAGCAGACCGAGTGGAGGGTTGGCCCGGACGGGCTGCGTTCGCCCAACGCGGTGGCCACGGACGGGCAGATCCTGGCGGTGGCCGACACCGACAACAATCGCGTGCTGATCTGGTTCCGCATCCCCACGACAAACCAGCAGCCGGCGGACGTGGTGGTGGGCCAGCCCGACTTCAAAACGGTGACGCCGAACACGGGAACCGGCGACATGCGCGTGCCGGGTCCCAAGACGCTGCGGGGGCCGGAAGGCGTGTGGATCCAGGACGGGCGGCTGTTCGTGGCCGACACGGGCAACGATCGGGTGCTGATCTGGAACCGGATTCCGAGGGAGAACTTCGCGCCCGCGGACATTGTGCTGGGGCAGAAAGACTTCGGCACGGGCGCGCAGTCGGATCTCTTCAAGTCGGTCTTCAATCCGCAAGCCGATACGATGCTGTCGCCAGTGTCGGTAACTTCCGACGGGCAGCGCCTGTATGTCACGGACCTGGGGTACAACCGGGTCCTGATCTGGAACTCGATTCCGACGCGCAACGCGCAGCCGGCGGACGTGGTGATCGGGCAGCCGGACATGACCAGCGGCGTGGCCAACAACGTGACCAAGTTGTGCGAGCCGACGGGGAAAGACGAGGAAGGCAAAGACATCTACCCCAAGATGTGCGAAGCGACACTGGATTTCCCGCGCTTCGCGCTCTCCGATGGCCAGCGCCTGTTCATCGCGGACGGGGGCAACGACCGCGTGCTGGTTTTCAACCGGATCCCGACGGAAAACGGGGCGAAGGCGGACGTGGTGCTGGGCCAGATCGCGGGTACGATCAACCAGGCTTCGGACTCGGCGTACGAGTTGCGGCGGTCGAGCGCGGACTCGCTGCGCACGCCGCTATCGCTGGCCTGGGACGGGGAGAACCTGTTCGTGAGCGACCCGTTCAACCGGCGGATCATGGTGTTCACGGTGGCCGAGCGACACCTCCCGGTGACGGGAGTGCGTAACGCGGCCAGTCGCGAGGTCTATGCGGTCGGTGCGCTGACTTTCTCCGGCAACATCAAGGAAGACGACGAAATTACGATCAAGATCGAAGACAAAGAGTACAAGTACAAAGTCGTCAAGGATGATACCTTCCAGAGCATCGTCCGGAAAATAGCCGAGCTGATCAACGCGGGCGACGGCGATCCAAACGTTCTGGCGACTCCCAATTATGAGCTGTCCGCGATCATTCTGACCGCACGGATGGCCGGGGAGGCGGGCAACGAGATTGACATCGAGGTCAAGACGTCAGAGAATGCGCAGATTGCGGTTTCCACGAGCGGGGCAAAGCTGAGCGGCGGGATGGACGCGGCGAAGATCGCGCCGGGCACGATCGTGAGCATCGTGGGAGACAATCTGGCGGACTTCACCGAGAGCGCGCCGCCGGATGCCGACCCCTTGCCCACGGAGCTGGGCGGGGTACAGGTGTACTTTGACGGCATCAAGGCGCCGCTGCTCTACGTTTCCCCCACGCAGATCAATGCGCAGGTGCCGTACGAGGTGCTGGACACCACGAGCATCAACGCCTACGTACGCACCAAGCACAAGGACGGGCGAGTGACGATCACGACACCGATCGCGGTGCCGATTATCCGCTCGAATCCCGGGATCTTCGCGTTCGACGGGCCGGATCCGCGGCCGGCGGTGGCCTTTCACGCCAGCAGTCACGCCTCGGGCACGGTGTCGGTAGATGGCACGGCCAAGGCGGGCGACGTGGCCACGGTGATCATCGAGGATCGCGAGTACAGTTACACGGTGCAGGAAGGCGACACGCTGGAGACGATCCGGGACGCGCTGATCGAGCTGATCAACCAGGATCCGAAAGTTTTTGCGTTCAAGGCGGGGCAGTGGACGCGCATCCGGCTGCGGGCGCGCATCCCGGGTCCGGAGGGCAACGGGATTGTGTATTCGGCGAAGGCTTCGGAAGGGGCGCAGGTGATCATGACGCCGACCACGCCGGCGCTGTGCTGCGCCAACGTCGAGGGCGCGCTGGTGACGCCGGACAATCCCGCGCTGCCGGGCGAGACGATCTACGTGTACGCCACGGGTCTGGGAATCATCAAACCGGATGAAGCACGGGCGGCGCTGGAGACCGGGGCGCGTTACAAAGGCCCGGAGATCAACGAACCGCTGGACTTCGTATCGTCGCTGGCGGGAGGCAAGACGGCCAACGTGCTGCTGGCGGCGATGGTGCCGGGCCAGGTCGGCATTTACCGGGTGGATCTGGAACTGAACTCCGACCTGCCTACAAATCCCTTCACTCAAGTTACGATCGCCCAGGACGTGTACGTGAGTAACATCGTCACGATCCCTGTGGTCAATCCCAATCCTTCCCAGCCCTGAAGGGCGGACAGGGCGCAGTGGGGATGCGGAGGCGCGCAGCGCTGGCGGGGCTGATGGCGTGCGCGGCAGGCTGGTGCGCCGAGATCGAAGGGGTGGTGCTGGAGAATGCGAGCGGGCGTCCGGTGGCGCGGGCGCAGGTGACGCTCGAGCGAGTGGGGGGCGGCGGGGAATCGCGCAGCACACTCAGTGATTCGCGGGGGCGGTTCGCATTCCTTTCGTTGCCCGCGGGGGCGTATTTGCTGAGCGCGCGGCGGAGCGGCTACGCGACGGCGCGATACGGGCAGAGGAAATGGGACGGCGCCGGAGCGCCGATCGTGCTGGAGCAGACGGCTCAATTTTTCGCGGAGCTGCGCTTGCCGCGGCTGGGAGCGATCACGGGCCAGGTAACGGATGAAAACGGGCTGGGTCTGGCAGGACATGCGGTGTACGCGTACCGGGCGGGAGAACGCCCGCTGCGAATGGTGGCTGCGGCGAACACGGACGACCGCGGAGTTTACCGGCTGGCGGGGCTGGCGCCGGGCGTCTATTATGTGCGCACGGGGGCGCGGCAACTCGAGGACGGGCGCGGTTTGTTGCCGACGTTTTACGGGCAGACGACGTCGGCGGCCGAGGCGCGCGTGGTGGAAGTCGCGCTGGATCGTGACACCGGTGGCATTGATATCGAGCCTTTACCGGGCAAGCTGGGGCGGCTGAGCGGCCGCGTGATTGGCGCGCCGGCTACGGTGATGCTGTATTCGGAGACGGGGCCGCGCGAGATGCAAACGCGAGCGGACGGCAGTTTCCTTTTCGACGAGCTGGCGCCGGGGCCGTATCAATTGCTGGCGCTGGCGACGCAGGGAGACAAGAGGGCCGCGTGGCAGAAGTTGCAAGTGGGCGAAGGCGAAGCGGCGACGACGCTTGAGCTGGCGGGGCTGCCCGCGCTGAAGGTGGAATGCGTGGAGAAAGGCGGGCGGCGTGTGGAAGCAGCGCGCACGGCAGTCTTTCTGATCCGGGAAGAGCCTGCGGCGGCAGCGGCAGTGACGGTGCGCGGCGGGGAGACAGTGATGCTGGAGCCGGGCGAGTACCGGGTCGCGGTGTCCGCCCCGCTCGATCACTATGTGGCGTATGTGCGGATGCCGCGGACGGCGACGGGGCCGGCGCGGTTCGAGGCGCCCGCGGGCGCGATGCTGGAGATGACGGTGATTCTGGGCGCTCGGCCGGGGACGATCACCGGGCGGGTGG
>JAPWUP010000300.1 GCA_028275505.1 Bryobacteraceae bacterium | reverse complement strand
ACAGCAAGGACGCAACCAGCAAAGCCCCGATCGTTTTCATCCGTGCCCCTGCTGTTTGGATGCCCTCGCTGCGGGAATCGTTGCTACGGACGGGGTGCGTTGTTGGGCGGGACAACCTCGTCAACCGGCGGCTCGGGCGACGGCTCTTCCTCCGGCTCCTCGTCCTGTCGGGTGAAGACGATCTCCCAACCTGAGTAGCCATGCAGATAGAAGCGGGCCACGCGGCTCGCCAGCGTATCAGTCTCTCCGACAACCAGCCCAACCACCTGCGGGTAATATCCGGGAGGATGCTCCAGCAACAGCTTGGGTTTACTCCAGCCCTGTGGATTGCCTACGTCCGGGTTGAAGCTGACATACACGCCGGCTGCCGGCCAGCCCGGTTCGCAACAGGCGTGATTGAGTAGCACCACGTAGCTTTCCAGGTGCGTATTCCAGTGAATCGAAGGCCCCCAGAATGCGTTCGCGTCGGCACGCTGCCAGGCTGTCGCCACCGGAAAAATGGGCGTCAAGCGCCCGCCCAGACCCGGCTCGGTCCAGTCGCCGTTGAAATACTTCCAGACCGCGCCCACGGGATTGCGACGATCTTCAAAAGCCATCCGCGCGATCCCGATGCCCTGAAATTCTGCCGGGCCGCCATAATTGCCGAACAGAAAATAGAAATACTGGCGGTCGCGGTCCAAAATCACCGAAAAATCGCCGTGACCACCGGCGAAAAAACCGTTCTTCGCAGAGCAATCCAGCGGGTCGCCTGCGGTGAGGATGAGACCAAGGTCTTGGAAGCTGTGGCCTCCGTCATAAGACACGAGTGCGCCGATGTGCGGAACGGTCAAGTCGGTTCCAGGGCAAACGCCGAGCTGCTCGTGATGGTACCAGGCGTAGATCGTCCCGTCCTCATCCACCCAGACGGCCTCGATCCACATGGGAAAATGCTCGTCGCGGTCCACCCGCACGGTCTCCGAGTTCATGGGTGCAAATTGGTGCATGCCCCAACTGAGCACCGGCGTGCCGGCCGAATTAAAAACGTGAAACTGATAATCGCGCCAGAAAACAGGACTGTTGGAGTCCACTTGGGCGGGCATCCATACCTGAGGCGCGGGCCGCAACCGGGCGCTCTGCGCAAAGCTGCCGAGCGGAATCAACAACATCAACCACAAAACGTTTCGACCCACAACGAACCACTCCTTCCTGCGCGTATCGTCCGGTCTCGGTGTCTCTTGAACTCGGCTGCACCGCAGACTCTGCCACTATGACGCCGGCTTTGTTGTCCGGGTTACAAGAATCTGCTGGTCTTAAACGGCTTCCAGTTCCTCTTCCAGCAGTTGCTTCTGGTAGAGATCGGCGTAATAACCGCCGGCGGCGAGTAATTCCGCGTGGGTTCCTTCTTCGACGATGCGACCGTCTTCGAGCACAAGGATGCGATCCGCCTGCCGCACGGTGGAGACGCGATGCGAAATCAGAATCGTGGTCCTTCCGCGCATGACGGACGCCAGCCCCTGAAGGATGCGCTCTTCGGTGAGCGTATCCACGCTGGAAAGAGCGTCATCCAGGATCAAGATGCGGGGGTCACGCAGGATGGCGCGTGCGATGGCCGTGCGTTGCTTCTGTCCTCCGGAAAGCGTCAGGCCGCGTTCTCCAATCAGGGTGTCGAGGCCCTGCGGGAAGCTGGCGAGGTCCGGCCCGAGTCCGGCTTGCTCGGCAGCCTGCGCGATCTGTTCGCGCGTGGCCTGCTCGACCCCGAAGGCGATGTTCTCCGCCAGGGTGGCGCTGAACAGGATCGTTTCCTGGGGCACCATGCCGATGATGCGGCGCAACTCGGCGGGATCGAACTCCCGCAGATCCACTCCGCCCAGCAGCACCTGGCCCTCATCAGGATCCAGCAGGCGCGGGATGAGTCGCACGAGCGTGCTCTTGCCGCTGCCCGTCCGGCCTACGACGGCCACCGTTTCCCCTTGCCGTATGGTGAGGTTGAGGCGATCCAGAGCCCTCGTGCCCCGGTAGATGACGCTCACGTTGCGGAATTCGATGTCGCCGCCCGCGGGAACCGGGCGCGGCGCAGGCGGGGCCGCGATGCTCGGGCGCTCCTGGAGAATCTCGCGCATCCGCTTCAGGGAAGCCAGTCCCCGCTGCACCAGGTTGACCACCCAGCCCAGCGCGATCATGGGCCAGATCAGCATGGCCATGTAAGTGCTGAACATCACGAAGGTGCCCAGCGTGATCCGGCCGCTCATCACGCGCAGCCCGCCCACCCAAAGCACGATCAGGAACGTCAGGCCCACCAGGCTCTGGAGCAGGGGCAGGAACATGCCCGAGACCCGCGCCAGGCGCAGGCTTTGTGCGATGTAGTCGCGGTTAAGCCTTTCGAACTGCCTGAGCTCGGCCTCCTCCTGCACGTAGGCGCGCAGCACTCGCACGCCCGCCAGCGATTCCTGAACCTTGCTGGTGATATCAGAAAACATGGCCTGCAAACGCTCGAAGCGGACGTGGATGATGCGCCCGAACCAGAAAACGGCGAGGCTCACCAGCGGCGCGGGAAGCAGGGCCAGGGCGGTCAGCCGCCAGTCCACCCACGCCATCACGATGATGGCGAGCACGAAGGTCAGCGACGTCTCGAACCAGTACATGATCCCGGGGCCGAGCATCATGCGCACGGCGTTCAGATCATTGGTGGCGCGGGCCATGATGTCGCCGGTTCGCGTGCGCGCGTAAAAATCCGGTGAGAGTCGGAGCAGGTGCGCGAACAGGTCGTTGCGCATGTCGTACTCGATGTCGCGGGAGACCCCGATCAGGATCACGCGCATCCAGTACTGGAACAGCCCCTTGATCGCCGCCAGCCCAATCAGCAGCGCGCAGAATTTCATCAATGTGGAAAGCGCGAATCGGCTGCTGATGGAGTCCACGCCGGCGCGGATGATCAAAGGCAGCGAAGTGGCCAGCAGGTCCTTCGCCGCGAGCGCGCCGAAGCCGGCAAGCAAACTCGCGCGATACCGCCCCAAGTACGGTTTCAGAAATTCCCACGCGTCACGCATCCCTTACAGCCCCAATGTCCATGCGATTGTCTTCATCCATTCGAGCAGCACAGTCTTGCGCCCCTGTCGGCTCATCCACCAGGCAGCGGGGAAGTCCTCATCCGCAGCGCCTACGACACGGAATTCCAGCTCCGGCGCTTCCCGTCGAAAGCAGGCCAGCGCCCGCCGCGTGTGGTAGTCGCTGGTCACCAGCAACACGCGGCGCGCTGCCAGCCGGCGCAATTCGGCCACCAGGATGCGGGCTTCCTCCTGCGTCGAACGCGCGCGGTGCGGCACCCCCACGAACCACTGCCGCGGGTATCCCCTGCTGACCGCGTACTCAATGGCCAGATCGGACTCAGGGCGCTCGTAAAGGTAGACGCCGCTTACCAGAACGCGTGGCGCCCACCCGTCTCGGACCAGTTCCGCGGCTCGCAGGATGCGATTGCCCTGCCAGCCGCCCGCCAGCACCACGGCTGCGTCCGCACGAAACAGGGGATCGTTGCGCACCAGGAGCCGGCCCGCCAAGCCCAGCCAAAGTGGATGAGTCCAGACGACGACCGCAAGCAAAATAAGCGGAATCAGCCAGCGGAAGCGGCGGGCGGAAGGGCGCACCGTTTATGATTCGTCGTGGGAATTTTTGGGGTCCAGGTGGCCCACGCTTTTCAGCCGCCGGTAGAGGCGTTCGACCTCGGCTTCGTCCTCCGGGCGCAACAGGTGGAAGCGCGGAGCAGGGGGTCGCGCGTCAGCTTTGGGCAGCGTGTTCTCGCCCCAGTACTGCCTGTAGGGGACACCGTCAATCAGCGCCTCGCGAGCCATTCGTCGAATCTGCCGCAGTAGTTGAGCAGCCGAGCTCTGATCCCCGGGATAGATCAGCAACAGGTGGCTGTGGTCCGCCAGGGTGAGCTGAACCACCAGCGGCGAAAGCCAGCCGGTGCGATCCACCCGGCGAATGTCAGCCCACCGGATGAGGCGTCGTCCGATCACGAGATGCTTTTCGTGGATCTCGATGGCGGGCTGAAGGGCCAGGAAGAGCAGGACGATGCCGCTGGCCA
>JAPWUP010000010.1 GCA_028275505.1 Bryobacteraceae bacterium | reverse complement strand
CAGCCGGTGCGATCCACCCGGCGAATGTCAGCCCACCGGATGAGGCGTCGTCCGATCACGAGATGCTTTTCGTGGATCTCGATGGCGGGCTGAAGGGCCAGGAAGAGCAGGACGATGCCGCTGGCCAGCAACAGTGCAGCGGGGATGAACGCGGGCGGCCAGTTCGCGCCGCACCAGGCGGAGAAGGCGGCAAACGCCAGCGCTGCGAGGCCGGCTTTGAGGTATTGACGCGATGGCGTATAGCGAGTCATGCGCTTCTCCTTCCCCACCTTCAAGCCTACCTTGCTTCGAGGCCGCCGTCAATCGGCACCTGGCTGGACAGACCTCACTTCGCCGCCCGTCCCTCAATCCCGGCGCCCGGCCGCACCCCACACGCTTGCGCGGACCTGGCTTGGAGAATCATCGCCCCGACTGCGCGTGAGGCCTCTTGGAACCCTTCCGGCGCGTGGAAACCCGATGCGAAGTGGCATTCCGGGAGAGGATCGGTTATGATTCTCGGGCGGCACTGCCGGACGTACCTCCGGGGGGCGCCAAATGTCAGACAGCTTGCCGAAGGGTGTACGCAATGCTTTCGCAGAGGACCCCGTTCGGACCGGGGCCAGCCCGCGTGGCGAGAAGGTTTGCCTGACGCTCTTGCTGGCAGCCCTCGCCGCCGCACTCCTTTATCAAGCGTGGCAAGTCGGGGTCACAGTGGACGAGCCAGCTCACTTGCTCTCGGCCTTCCTGTACTGGCGCGGCGAGGCTACTCTGCGCCCGCGGGACATGCCTCCGCTAATCAAAATGGCGGGCGGCTGGGCGCCAACCATTACAGGCCTGCCGCTGCCGGTGGACCACCCGTCGTGGAAGGAACGCGACGAGTGGACGGCTTCGCTGGTGATGATGGAGCGGATGAAGGCTGGCCAGATTCGCAAGGTCTTCTTTCTGGCCCGAATGTCGCTGTTGATCTTCCCGTTGCTCACCGCGCTGTTGCTCTGGCGATGGGGGCGCGAGTTCTTCGGGGCGTGGACAGGGCTGCTGGTCGCTCTCCTGTTTGCGCTCGAACCCACCGCCTTGGCGCACGGCGCGCTCTTCAAGAACGACCTGGCCGGAACTTTCGGTTACTTGGCCTTCTGGTACGCAGCCTGGAAATTCTGGCAGCAACCTAATCCTACGCGTGCTGCCTCCGTGGGACTGGCTCTGTTAGCAGCAGTACTGGCCAAGCTCTCCATGCTGCTCCTGGTGCCCGTGGCGCCGCTGCTTGTTTTATTGCGCACGGCCTCTCGGCCTAAGCTCGCACTGGTCTGCCTGTTGCTTTGGCATTTCTTCGAACCGCAGCACCAGGATTTTTACAAGTACTTCCGCGAAAGGGAACCGCTCGCAAGGGTGGGGTACTCGATTTACGTCTACCGGGTAGATCCAAGGTAGCCCATTGCGAGCTGCCATGCTCTGATCCCTGGCCTGGTGTGCCTGGCCGACGACCTTGACCCCCTGGGGACGACCTGCAACACGGCGACCCGGTGCTACAATGGCGGGTTGGCCGGCGAGGCAACCGCCAGGCACACTGGGAGGACATAAATGCGCTTTTGGAGCCGAATGCTTTTGAGTTTGATTCTTGTTTGCGCTGTCGCGCTGCTCAGCGCCCAGCAGAAGAAGGAGCCGGAGAAGCTGGTCTTTAACACCAAGTTTGGCAACGTGACGTTCCTGCACGCCAAGCACGCGGAGCGCGTGAACGGCGACTGCAAAGTTTGCCACGACAAGCTCTGGCCGCAGGACGCCAAGGCGCCGCTGAACTTCAAGGAAGGCATGCACAAGCCGGCCGAGGCCAAGAAGATCTCTTGCGCCTTCTGCCACGTGGCGGGCGGCAAGTCGTTCGCCAGCATGGGCAACTGCAACAAGTGCCACGCCAAGCCCGGCGCCAAGAGTTGAACTTCTTGATCACGCTCTGAATCGCGGCTTCCCCGCGCCGGCTCGAAAGGCTCATGCCCATCCCGGTCTCCATCGGCATTATCGGCGGGATGGGGCCGTGGGTGGACCCGCTGCTGCTCGAAAAGCTCTTGGTCTATCAAAGCGCACTGGGCATGCGTCGTGACCAGGAAGCAATCCCGCTTCTGCTCGCCCAGTGGGCGCCCGTGGTGGAAGACCGCACCGAATACCTGGATAAACTCTGCCGCGGCGAGGCCGGCGAAAATCCCGCCTACGGTGTAGCGCGCGCCTTGGATTTGCTAGCCAGGGCTGGGGCTCGCGTGTTCGGGATCCCCTGCAACACCTTCCACGCCCCTGCCGTCTTCGGCGTGTTCGAGCATGAGATTCAGCCGTGGCGGGAACGCGGCGTGACTGTCGTCCACATGATTCGGGCCACCTGCGAGCGAGTGGTCAGCCAGTGGCCAGCGGTGCGGCGAGTGGGAATCCTTTCCACGAACGGGACCTACCTGCACCGCATTTATGCCCAGCCCCTCGCTGAAACGGGCATTGAGCCCGTGACGCTCGCATACGAAGCCCGCGCCTTTTCCCTGGAGGAACAGGCCGCGCGCCGCGATGCCATCCTGGCGGGCAAGCTGGAACCGCTTCAAAACGACGTACACCACGCGATTGCCAACGCGGAATGGGGGATCAAATCCGGCTGCGATGCCGCCCGGGGCTATCCTCAACCGCGCGCTCTGCTGCGGCGGGCGGCCGAACGTCTCGGGGAGCTGGGCGCCGAAGTGCTGATCCTGGGCTGCACGGAGATTCCGCTGGCCCTGCAAACAGAGGACGTCCCCGGGCTGCCCATGATTGATCCGCTCGACGTGCTGGCTCAGGAGCTGGTCGAGGCCTGGCGGCGCCGTTTCAGTCCTGCTTGGCCTGCTGCCAGAGAGCTTCCATTTCTTCCAGAGTAGCCTCGGCGGGCGAACGACCCTGTTCGCGCAGGCGTTCCTCCAGCCACGCGAAGCGACGCCGGAATTTGGCGTTTGTGCGGCGCAGCGCCTGCTCGGGATCCACGCCCAGAAAACGCGCCAGGTTCACCAGCGTGAACAGAAGGTCCCCGATCTCCTCTTCCAGCAGCTCGCGGGAGGCCGCGCGTCGGGCTGAGGCCAGCTCGGCCAGTTCCTCGTTGAGCTTCTCCAGGACTTCGTCCGCATTGTGCCAGTCGAAGCCCACAGCCGCCACGCGCGAGGAGATCTGCGAGGCCTCCACCAGCGCGGGCAGCGCGCGAGGCACCGAATCAAGCAGGCCGGCGCCCTCGCGGCCGCGTTCTCTGCGCTCGTCGGCTTTGATCTGGTCCCAGCGCTGCTTGACTTCCTCGGGCGTGCTGGCCACGGCGTCACCGAAGACGTGGGGATGGCGGCGGATCAGTTTCTCGTTGATGGCCCGCAGCGCGTCCTCGACGTTGAAGAGGTCCTGTTCGGCCGCGACCTGAGAAAAGAAGGCCACCTCCAACAACAAGTCGCCCAGCTCTTCAGCCAGGGCGGTCCAGTCGCGGCGATCCACCGCGTCCAGAGCCTCGTAGGTTTCCTCCAGCAAATAGGGCTTGAGGCTGTCGAAGGTTTGCCGGCGATCCCAGGGGCAGCCATCGGGGCCCCGCAACCGGGCCATGATCTCGATCAGCCGCCGGAACTGTTCGCCGGCGCGTTGTGGATCAGCAAGCGGCATGGGCTCGTTGTGCGCAGCGCAGGGCGAGCAACCAATGTAGCACGCCACGGGGAGACGGCGTTCTGCGGGCTAAAATAAAAATTTGGTATGGACGAGCCGAGGACGGAACAAGTCGCCGCGGAAACGTCGCAGACCGAGGAGCGCCGCGAAGCCGCGCAGGAAGAGTTACCGCTTCCTCCTCCGACCTTCGAATTCCTCACCTGGTCGCTGCGCATGCAAGCCGAGGCGTACCTGGGGTTGCTGGGCACGGGCGAAGGGGAGCCGCCCAAGCCCGACTTTCGTCGCGCTCGCCACACGATTGACCTGATGGCCATGCTGGAGGAGAAAACCCGCGGCAACCTCACGCCCGAGGAGAAACGCCTGCTCGAGAACTCCATCACCGAGCTGCGCTTCCGCTACGTGCAGATCCTGGAGGAAAGTCGCAAGAAATCCTGAATGGAAGCCGCGGCTGGAAGACTCAGCATTCTCGTTTTGGGATCGGGGACCAGCGTAGGGGTGCCCACCATCGGGTGTCAGTGCCGCGTGTGCCGTTCTGCGGATCCGCGGGATCGGCGGCTGCGCCCCAGCGTGCTCATCCGTTACAACGGACGCGCCGTGGTGGTGGATACGACTCCGGATTTCCGGCAGCAAGCCTTGCGCGCCGGCCTCAACCGGCTGGATGCCGTCCTGTTCACCCACGCGCACGCCGATCATATCCTCGGGCTGGACGACATCCGTCCCTTCAACCACTTGATGGGCGGCCCGATTCCCATTTATGGCTCCCGGGAAACGCTGGGGACGATCCGGCGTGTGTTCGATTACGTGTTTTCGGATTACCACAGCGAGTCCTCGGTGCCCCGCCTCGAAGTCCATGAGCTCGATGGGCGCCCCTTCGAACTGTTCGGCCTCCAGGTGACGCCGGTACCGCTCAAGCACGGTCGCGGCAACGTTTACGGCTTCCGCTTTGGCGCCGCCGCCTATTTGACCGATCACAGCGAAATCCCCGAGGAATCGTTGCCGCTGCTCCAGAATCTCGACGTGCTGTTTCTCGACGCCCTGCGCCATCGCCCCCATCCCACCCACACCACCGTGGCTCGCGCCCTCCAGTACGTCGAGCAGCTCCGGCCCCGGCGCGCTTTCTTCACCCACATCTGCCACGATCTCCCCCACGAAGAAACCGAGCGCGACCTTCCTCCCCACGTAAGACTGGCGTACGACGGGCTGGAGATCACGGTGGAGGGAGAAGGCCGATGAGCGCCTCGTTCCGCATCTGCCGCAACCTGGAACAGGCACGCGACTTCGGGCCTTGCGCGCTGAGCATCGGCAATTTCGATGGCGTGCACGCCGGTCACCGGCGCATCCTGCGCCGCGTGGTGGAGATCGCGCGCGAGCACGGCTGGAAGCCCTCGGCCATGACCTTCGATCCCCATCCCGCCGTCATCGTTGCACCCGAGCGAGCGCCGCGCCTGCTGACCACACCCGAACAGCGCGCCTGGCTGATGCACGAGGAAGGCATCGAGCAGGTTCTCATCCTGCCATTTACGCCGGAACTTTCCCGGCTGAGCCCGGAGACTTTCGCGCGCCAGGTTCTCAGGCAAGCGCTGGATGTGCGCGCTGTGGTCGTGGGCGACAACTTCCGTTTCGGTTATCAGCACGCCGGAGACGTGCGAGTGCTGGAGCAGCTCGGCCGCGAATTAGGCTTCCTCACGGAAACGGTGCCCGCGGTGAAGATGCGCGGCCGCGTGGTTTCCTCGAGCGAGATCCGCCGCCTGATCCAGAGCGGGGCAGTTTCGCTCGCTTGCCGGCTGCTCGAGCGGCCGCACGCGGTGGAAGGGCCAGTGCAACCGGGACGCGGCGAGGGCGCACGCCGCATCGTGCCCACGCTCAACTTGCCGCCCGGCCAGTTGCTGTTGCCCGCCGAAGGCGTCTACATCACTCGAGCCCGGGATCCGGCCAGCGGGCGGAGCTGGCGAGCCGTGACTAACGTCGGTCGCCGCCCCACCTTCGATCTCGACGAACTGGTGATCGAGACTCACTTGTTGGACCAGCCGCCGCCTGAGCCTCCGGCCACGCTCCGCCTCGAGTTCCTGCGCCGCCTGCGTGCCGAGCGCAAGTTCCCCGATGCTTCGGCCTTACGGAACCAGATTCTGGCTGACATCCGGCGCGCCGAGACCTTCTTCCGGCGGCTCGAACGGCTCACCAGGCGTGCTGCGGGCTGATTCCGCGGGCGTGTTAATCTTGCTGTCGAGAGGGTTATGCCGGCCAACCTGAGCCCGGAATACCTCGAGGCTGAACAGCAATATCGCGAAGCAAAAACCCCGGCCGAGAAGATCGCCGCCCTGGAGCGGATGCTGGCCACCATCCCCAAGCACAAGGGGACGGAAAAGCTCCAGGCCGACATCAAGCGGCGACTGTCGCAGACCCGCAAGGAAGCCCAGCAGAAGAAGGGCGGGGCGCACGCGACCCCGTTCTACCAAGTAGAACGCGAGGGCGCCGGCCAAGTGGTCTTGATCGGACCGCCCAACGCCGGCAAGTCCCAGTTGCTCGCCCGCCTCACCAACGCCCGGCCCGAGGTGGCCGATTATCCCTTCACGACAAGGATTCCCCTGCCCGGGATGATGAACTTCGAGGACGTGCAGATCCAGCTCGTGGATCTGCCGCCGATTGCGCCCGAGTTCACCGAGCCCTGGCTGCCCCAGGTGCTGCGCTACGCCAATCTGGGCGTGCTCATGGTGGACGTGAACGAGCCGGCGGTGCTCGAGCAGATCGAATACATCGAGCAGCGACTGGACGCGTGGCGCGTGCGCCGCCCGAGCTTGCTGGTGGCCAACAAGGGAGACTTGCCTGGCGCGCGCGAAAACTTCCAGGCGCTGGAAGATCTGTTCGGCGAGCGCTATCGGTGCCTGCTGATCTCTGCGCAGACGGGCGAGGGGCTGGATCGTTTCGCCCGCGCCGTGTTCGAGGGCCTGGAGCTGGTCCGCGTTTACACCAAAGCCCCGGGCAAAAAGCCCGATCTCACGGCGCCTTTCGTAGCCCGTCGCGGCGACACCGTGGTGGACGTGGCGCGCATGGTGCACAAGGATTTCGCCGAAAAACTGAAGTTCGCGCGCCTCTACCGGCTGGACGGGGACCGCGACGGCATCATGGTGGAGCGGACCTACGTCGTGCAGGATCAGGACATTCTGGAGTTTCACATCTGAGCGAGCTGCGTCCGGCCCGCCGCCCTGTGTTAAAGTGTAGATCTTGTCGGCTTATGCAACCCACACGCAGCTTGGAAGAACTCCAGGCCATCGCCAAACAAATCCGGCGTCATATTGTCGAAATGACGGGTGCGGCCAAGTCCGGGCACCCGGGCGGTTCGCTCTCCGCGGTGGAAATTCTGGTCACGCTGTTCTTCGGAGGCGTGCTCCGGCACGATCCCAAGCGCCCGGACTGGCCGGAACGGGACCGCTTCATTTTGTCCAAAGGGCACGGCGCTCCTGCACTGTATGCCGTGCTGGCTGAATGCGGTTACGAAGCCGCGCCGCGCGAATTGCTGAAAACTCTGCGCAAGCTCGGTTCGCCCTATCAGGGACATCCGGACAAGCGGTTCCTGCCTGTGCTCGAGGCTTCGACCGGCTCCCTGGGACAGGGACTTTCGATCGCCATGGGCATGGGATTTGCGGCTCGCCTCAACGGCAACCCGTCGCGCACCTACGTGCTGCTGGGCGATGGCGAGATCCAGGAAGGTCAGATCTGGGAAGCGGCCATGTTCGGCGCTTACCACAAGATTGACAACGTGACCGCCATCGTGGACTACAACAAGATGCAGTTGGATGGCTTCATCAAGGACGTCATGGAGGTAGAGCCGCTGGTGGCCAAGTGGCAGGCCTTCGGCTGGCACGTTCTGGAGGTGGATGGGCACTCCTTCCCCGCTCTGTTCGCAGCTTTCACTCTGGCCCGCGAGGTGCGCGGCAAGCCGACCGTGATCATAGCTCATACGGTCAAGGGCAAAGGGGTGTCCTTCATGGAGAACAACCCCAAGTTCCATGGCGTGGCTCCCACGCCGGAAGAAGTCGAACTCGCCTTGAAGGAGCTGGCCTGATGGCGTTGAAGACGCGTTACGAACTGAAGCTGGGTATGGCCACGCGCGAGGCGTTCGGGCGCGCCCTGGTGGAACTGGGGCGCGAGAATCCCGACATCATGGCGGTGGACGCGGACCTCTCCAAGTCCACCTTCACCCACCTGTTCGCCAAGGAGTTCCCCGAGCGGTTCGTCTCTTGCGGGATTGCCGAGGCCAACATGGTAGGGGTAGCCGCCGGGCTGGCCAGCCACGGCAAGATCCCGTTTGCCGCCAGCTTCTCCTGTTTCTTGCTCAACAAGGCTTTCGAGCAATTGCGGGTAGCGGTGGCCTACCCCGGTCTGAATGTGAAGATCGTGGGCACGCACAGCGGGATCTCGATCGGCGAGGACGGCCCGTCGCAGATGAGTGTGGAAGAAATCAGCCTGGCCTGCTCGCTGCCCGGGTTCGTGGTGCTGGCGCCCGCTGACGAGGTGGCCACGCGGGCGCTGGTGCGCGCCGCCGCGGAGCACGTCGGCCCGGTCTTCATCCGCACCGGGCGTCCGCGCGTGCCGATCGTATATTCGCCGGACCAGCGCTTCGAGATCGGCAAGGCCATCCAGTTGCTCGACGGCGACGATGTGACTCTGATCGCCAACGGACTGATGGTGGCTGAATGCATTCGCGCGGCGGAAATTCTGGATGCGGAAGGCATATCGGCCCGCGTGCTGGATCTGCACACGGTGAAGCCGCTGGACCGGGAGGCCATCCGCCGGGCAGCGGTCGAGACGGGCGCCATCGTCGTGGCGGAAGAGCACCTGGTGGACTGCGGAACGGGAGTCCGCGTTGCGCAGGCAGTCGCCGAATTGCATCCCTGCGTCATGGAGTTCGTAGGTATTCAGAACACCTACGCGGAATCCGGACCGCCCGAGGCGTTGCTGGAAAAATACGGCTTGACGGCCCCGCACATCGCCGCTGCCGCGCGGCGGGCCTTGGCTCGCAAACGCGGCCGTTGAGCCGCGGGCAGGAGTCAGCCGGGGCGAAGGGGCCGCCCAGGACGGAACACGGTTGGGAGCTGCGACAAAGCGGACGGACTGGGTGGCCTGCCTCAAGCAGGCTCGCGAGGAGGAACGCCTGCGCATCGCGCGCTTGCTTCACGATGAAGTCGGACAGGTGTTGAGCGCGCTGGGCCTGCAACTGGAATTGCTCCGGATGGATCTGAGCGACGTGCCGGGCGTGGCCGAACGCATCGCCGGAACGCAGAAGCTGCTGGCCGGCGCGCTGGAGCAAGTTCGCGAGCTGAGCTACGAGTTAAACCCCGCCATCGTCGAGCGGCTGGGTTTGCAGGCATCGCTGCAGCGGCTGATACGACGATACGGGAGGAATTTCGCGGGCGAGCTTCACTGGAGCTACGAAGGCGACCCCCAAGCCCAGACCTTGCAGGCCGCGGCTTTGTACCGCATTGCGGAACTGGCGCTGGATAACGCCGTCCGTCATTCCGGGGCCAGTCAGATCAGCCTGCAGGCCAGTGCCGGCGCTGACCGTGCCCGCCTGGAAGTTCGCGACAATGGCCGGGGTTTTGACTACCCGCAGATCCTGGAGCGTTCAGCCGCTCCCGGCCTCCGGCTCATGCGATACGAGGCCCAGGTGGCCGGGCTGGAATTCCGGTTGGCGAGCGAACCAGAAAAAGGTACAATTGTCTCAGCGTGGTGGTCGCCGCCAGCCGCCCGGTCCGAGCCAAAACGGGCAGCGACCCGGCGGCCGACCAGGCCTGGCGGAAAAAGGTAGTTCTATGGCGTACACAATCCTTCTGGTGGACGATCACAAGATCTTTCGCGACGGCTTGAAGTCGTTGCTCGAGCGCCGGGAAGAATTCCAGGTGATCGGCGAGGCGGACACGGGATCCGACGCGGTCCAGTTCTGCAAGAAGAACCGGCCCGACATGGTGCTCATGGACATCGGCTTGCCGGGCCTCAACGGCATCGAGGCCACGTCCGAGATCACGCGGCACTGCCCGGAGACCAAAGTCGTGATTCTTTCCATGTACAACGACGATGGTTCCGTGGTCGGGGCGATCCGGGCCGGTGCTCGCGCCTTCGTCCTCAAGAGCGCAACCTCGGAGGACCTGCTGGACGCGCTGCGCACGGTCGCCAAGGGCGGATTCTATCTGTGCCCGGAGGTGGCCAGCCGCGTGCAAGCGCGCATCCAGAGAGGTGACTTGGAGCCGCGCACCGGTTCTTCCGTGCTGGACGTGCTTTCGCCCCGGGAGTTGCAGGTGTTGCGTCTGGTGGCCGAGGGCAAGACGAGCAAGGAGATCGCCGCGATCCTGGATCTGGGCCTGCAAACCGTGCGCAGCTACCGCAAGACCATGATGAAGAAGGTCGGCGCCAACAACGTGGCGGGTCTGACCCAACTGGCGCTGGCTTCCGGTCTGATGCGGTTGCCCACGCCCGAAAGTCGTTCAGGATCCACATCCGGCTGAGAAGCCGGCCCGCGCCGCTGCACCAATCTCATAGAGCCGCTTCCCGCAAGGGAAGGCCCAGGCGATGCAAGCGGCGCGGCTGGCACGTTTTCGCCGGCTCCTGGCGGCTGCGCTGGGAACGTCCTACTACCGGCCGTGGCTCGAAGCAGCCTCGCTTGACTCTGCGGAAAAACTCCTTGGCATCGGCGGGCAGGCGGAGATTCTGGCGCGATTGCCTGTGCTCGAGCCTGATCTTTACCTCCGTCAGCCTGAGAGATTCGCGAGCCAACTGGGACGCCGGCCGGAGTTGGCCCGCCTGACCCACCCGCTTCCCGGCAAACCGCGCATCGCGGTTCTCACCGAGGGCTTCGAGAGTTCGTGGCGCGTCCGGATCTTCCCGAACGGCTTCCGCAACGGCCTCGCCCGCTTCCGCCCCGAAGTGGTTGCCGGTTCTCCCGAAAGGTTAGAGCAGCTCGCGCAGGCCCGACGCGACGGCCTGCTGTCTGCCGGCCCCACGCATGCTTTGCTCGCGCTCGTGCGCCCGAACCAACCTCTCCTGGACGAGGAACAGCGTGGCCGGTTGTGGGAGGTCTTCCGCGTGCCGGTTTTCCAGCAAATCATCGGCTTTGACGGGGAACTGCTGGCGTGGGAATGCGAAGCGCACTCAGGCTTGCACACCGTCGAAGACGCTGCAATCTTCGAAGCCTGTGGGCCGCATGCCACCCCGAAGCTGCTCGTCACCTCCCTCACGGACCTCGCGTTCCCCATGATCCGTCTGGCCACCCCCTGGCGCGGCCATCTCACGCGGCGCTTGTGCGGCTGCGGCCACCCGGGCGAGCGAATCGTTTTCCGCCAGGACCAAGCCGGGCGCGACGCGGCCTGAGGCCCGGTATTCCGAGCTGCCGCTGGTCCGCGCTGACCGAGTCCATGCATAATGAGAGGGGGTGTTTGTGCGGCATACAGGCGTCGGGGTGCGAGCGGCCTACATCGTCTGGACCGCGCTGCGGCTGGCGACGGAATCCATCCGGGCCCACAAGCTGCGGAGCTTCCTCACGCTGCTGGGTGTCATCATTGGGGTGGCCAGCGTGGTGATCGTGGGGGCGGCTGTGGAGGGTCTCGGCGTCTACGCGGAACAAAGCGCGGCCAAAACGTTCGGTACGGAGACCTTCCTGGTGGCGCAGGTGGCGCGCGCCGTGGGCCGCCGCGAGTACTACGACAAGCTCAAGCGGAACCGGCCCATCCGCTGGGAAGATCTCAAGTACCTGGAAGCCACTACCGGCGATCGCATCCTTTACAGCCCCTACATGTCGCGGCCCGCGGAGATCAAGGCGGAAAACCGCATCTTTGACGACGGTCTCGTCCAGGGCGTCTCGTGGACGCTTTCTTTCCTGCGCGATGTGAGCACCTCGGAGGGTCGTTTCTTCACGCCTGAAGAGGAGCGCAACCGCCAGGCCGTCGCCGTGATCGGCGAGGACGTGCGCACGACCCTGTTCCCCACAGGCTCGCCCATTGGCCGGAAGATCAAGATCCAGGGCGTTGACTTCACGGTGGTGGGCGTGCAGGAAAAGCTGGGCAACGTGATGGGCGGCCTGCGCGACAACGCGGTGTTCATCCCCGTTACGGTCTACCGCCGCATGTTCGGAACGCCGAACTCGATCACGCTGTTCGCGCGGGCCCGGGCGGGCCTGGGGCTCAGTTTGGACGAAGCCCTGGACGTGACGCGCGCAGCGCTGCGGGCCCGGTTTCGCCTGCGACCCAATCAGCCGGATCGTTTCGACACCTTGACGCCGGAGGCGGTGCGCACCTGGACCCAGAACATTCTGGCCATGATTTCGTCCGTCGCCGTGCCGCTCACCTCGATCTCGCTGGTGGTCGGCGGCATCGTGGTGATGAACATCATGTTAGTGTCGGTGACCGAGCGCACCCACGAGATCGGCATCCGCAAGTCCGTGGGCGCCCGCCCGTTCGACATCCGGTTGCAGTTCCTGCTGGAAGCCGTGCTACTGACCAGCCTGGGCGGTGCCGTGGGCCTGGGGCTGGGGGTGGCGGGAGCACGAGCCTTGGAACAGATTCTGGGGACCACGCTTCCGGTAACCTGGCAATACGCCGCGCTGGCGTTGCTGGTGTCAGGCGCGGTCGGCATCGCTGCGGGCTGGTATCCGGCGGTGCGTGCAGCACGCCTGGATCCGGTGGTGGCGCTGCGTCAGGAGTAAGCGATGCGGCTGAGCTGGGGCGAAAACCTGGGGATGGCCCTGGCAGCGGTGTGGTCGCATCGCTTCCGGTCGGCGTTGACCATCCTGGGCATCGTCATCGGAATCACCACCGTAGTGACGGTAGCCTCCTTGCTGACCGGATTGCGCCGGGGCATTGTCACGCTCTTCGAGGAACAGGGACCGGACAACATCTTCGTCTACAAGACCAGCGGCGATCCGCAGGAGTCGTTCCCGTCGCCCAAGGAACAGAGGCGCAAACCCATTCGTCCCGAGTATGCCGACATCTTGCGGCGGCTGTGTCCCTCGGTCCAGGACGCCAGCGTGACGCTTTACGTCCCGCCCGTGTTTCGCGGCAGGCCGCTGACGGCGCGCGTTCCAGGCTATGAAACGGACAGCCTTTATCTGACCGGGGTGACGGCCAATCATTTCTCGATCACGCCGCGCGAACTGGCTGCGGGTCGCGTCTTCACGCCGGAAGAAGAACACCGGGGCGCGCGTGTGGCGCTGCTTGGGGCCGATATCGCAGCCGTATTGTTCCCGGCGGGCAACGCCGTGGGCAGCAAGATCATTGTGGACGGCGCCGAATTCGAGGTCCTGGGAGTATTCGCCAAAGCCAAGGGAGGCTTTTTCGGACGCAACCGCCAGGACCAGGAGATCGTCATCCCCTTCGAAACGGCGCGGCTGCGCTACCCGCAACAGGACCGCATCCTCATCACGGCCAAAGCGCGCCCGGGAATGCGGCAGGCGGCGTTCGAGGAAGTGGAAGGCATCCTGCGCCGGATCCGCCGCACACCGCCGGGCGAGCCGAACGATTTCGCCATTTCCACCCCGGATTCCATCGTGCAGCAATTCGACAGCATGACGCGTCTCATCGTGCTGGCTACGCTCGCCATTTCGGGGCTGGGATTGCTGGTGGGGGGCATTGGCGTCATGAACATCATGCTCGTGTCGGTCACCGAGCGCACGCGCGAGATCGGCGTGCGCAAAGCCATCGGGGCCCGCAGGCAAGACATCGTGGCGCAGTTCCTGCTGGAGGCGGTGGCGTTGACGGGCAGCGGCGGGATCGTGGGACTGGGGCTGGCGATGGCGGTAACCCTGCTCATTGGCAAGCTTCTGCCCTCGCTGCCCTCGCAAGTGCCGCTGTGGGCCGTGGCCGCGGGTTTCGGTGTCTCCGTGATGGTCGGCCTGTTCTTCGGGGTCTGGCCGGCGATGAAAGCGGCGCGGCTGGACCCGGTGGTGGCCCTGCGCTACGAATAAGCGAAGCCACGCAATCCGGCTGGTGCTATATTGAGATTGCATTGCGAAGCAGCAAGCTGATCCTCGGGCTGCTCTCGGCGCTGTGGGCGCAGGGCGCAGTGAACAAGGTGGTGGCGGTGGACGTGGATGGTGTCGTTCACCCCATCACGGTGGAAATCGTGACTCACGCCCTGGCGCAGGCGCAGAGGGAGAACGCCGAAATCCTCCTGATGCGCCTGAATACCCCCGGTGGCCTTTTCGAAGCAACGCGGCAGATCGTCGAAAAGATGCTGGCGTCTCCGGTGCCGGTGGTGACGTTCGTGACTCCCAGCGGGGGGCGGGCGGCTTCCGCGGGCTTTTTCCTCTTGCAGGCGGGCGACGTTGCGGCCATGGCGGCGGGCACGCGCACCGGCGCCGCCAGCCCGGTTCTGCTGGGCGGCGAGATGGACAAGGTCATGCGCGAGAAGGTCCAGAGCGATGCCGCGGCTTTCATGCGAAGCATCGTGAGCAAGCGCGGACGCAACGCCGGCCTTGCGGAGAAAGCCGTGCTCGAGGCCCGCTCTTTCACGGACAAGGAGGCGTTGGACAACAAGCTGGTGGACCTTGTGGTGCGCGACGAGGCCGAGCTGCTGGCCCGCTTGAACGGGCGTGAGGTCACGCGCTTTGATGGTCGCAAGGTGAGACTGGTCCTGGAGCAGCCCGCCGTCGTCACCTACGAACGCTCGTTGCGTGAAGAGATTCTGGCGGCCATCGCCGATCCGAACATTGCACTGGCGCTGCTGGTGCTGGGCGCCTTGGGGGTCTACATCGAGTTCAGTTCTCCGGGCCTGATCGCGCCGGGCGTGCTGGGCGGAATTCTCGTCCTGCTGGGCCTCTCGGCGCTCTCGGTGCTGCCCATCAACTGGGTGGGCGTAGCGTTGCTGGTGCTGGCCGTGATCCTGTTCATCCTGGAGGCCAAGCTTGCCTCTCACGGGATTCTGGGCGCTGGGGGCGTGGTCTCGATGGTGCTCGGCGCGATGTTGCTGATCGAGAGTCCGCTGCCCGAGATGCGCATCAAGTTTTCGGTGGCGGTGGGGCTGGCCTTGCCCTTTGCCCTGATCACCTCGTTTCTGGTGACGCTGGTCGTCCGCGCGCGCGCCCGCAAGGTGGCTACCGGGACGGCAGGAATGATCGACGAGGTCGGCGTCGCCTACACCAGCTTGACCCCTGCGGGCAAGGTCTTCGTGCACGGGGAACTGTGGGATGCGGTGAGCAGCGAGCCGGTGGAAGCCGGCAAGCCGGTCAAGGTTGTGGACGTGCGCGGGCTGACCCTCCGGGTGGAGCCCGTGCAACAAGGAAAGGGGGAGTGAGATGGAGTTCTCGATCTGGTGGTTCGCGGCGCTGATCGTCGGCCTCTACCTGCTGTCCTCGATCAAGATCCTGGCGGAGTACGAGCGGGGCGTCATCTTTCGTCTGGGGCGTGTGCTTCCCCAGCCCAAGGGCCCGGGGATCATTCTGGTCTTCGCGCCCATTGACCGCATGGTCCGCATCTCCCTGCGAATCGAGACGCTGGAAGTGCCGCCGCAGGATCTGGTGACCCGGGACAACGTCACGGTGAAGGTCAACGCCGTGGTCTATTTCCGGGTGATCGATCCCATCCGCGCCGTCATCGAGGTGGCCAACTATCTCTACGCCACCTCGCAGCTCGCGCAGACCACGCTGCGCAGCGTGCTGGGCGAGGTCGAGCTGGATGAGTTGCTGAGCCAGCGTGAGAAGCTGAACCTGCGCCTGCAAAGCGTGCTGGATCAGCACACCGGGCCGTGGGGCGTCAAGGTGACCATGGTCGAGATCAAGCAGGTGGACCTGCCCGAGCAGATGATCCGCGCCATCGCGCGGCAGGCCGAGGCCGAGCGCGAACGGCGGGCCAAGATCATCCACGCCGAGGGCGAGTACACAGCCGCCGAAAAGCTCACCATGGCGGCGGAAATGATACAGCGCCAGCCCGTCGCGTTGCAGTTGCGGTACCTGCAAACGCTGGTGGAAATCGGGACTGAGAGAAACACCACCGTCGTGTTCCCCATCCCCATTGACATCATCACCAGCGTCAAAACCTTGCTGGACAAGATGGCGTCGGGGGACGGAAAGAGCAGCGCATGAGCCATGCCGCGTAACGAAGAAGGCGAATACGAACTTGTGCTGGGCACGCCGCAGTTGCTCACCGTCGTGTTCCTTCTTGTCGTTCTGCTGGGAGTGGTATTTTCAGCGGGCTATTACCTCGGGCGCAGCACGGCCGGGCAGTTGCCCGGCGTGAGCGAAAACGCCGCCAAGGAAGTGCCGGCATCGCCCGCTGCCAGGCCGAAGGCTTCGGGGGAGCCGGTGGCGCAGAATCCGCCCGAGGCGCAGCCCACTGCCGGCCAACCTCTGGAGCCGGGCGAAGTGAAGGTCGGTGCGCCCGCCGGCGCCGAGGCCACAGCCACGCCCCCGCCCGCCCCGCCTCCCACCGCTGAAGCCACGCCTGCCGCGAAGCCCCCTTCGGCTGCGGCCACGGCTGCGGGGTCCGGCGCGCCTCCTTACCCCGAGCCTGCACCGGGGCAGACCTTCCTCCAAGTGGCCGCGGTGCGGCGCGCGGAAGCCGAATCCCTGGTGGACGTACTCAAGCGGAAGGGCTTCCCTGCCCTCGTCGCGCCCGGTCCCAGCGAAACCCTGTTCCGCGTGCTCGTGGGGCCGCTCAAGGACGAGGACGACATCGCCCGCACGCGCCAGCGGCTGGAAGAGGCAGGGTTCCGTTCCAGTTACGTGCGGAAATACTGACCGTGGGACCGCGCCTGCCAGCATGGCTGCGCAAGCCGGAAACGGCTTTCGTGGCGCTGCATGAAATCAAACGGGAACTGCGACGGCTGGAACTGCACACGGTTTGCGAGTCCGCGCGCTGTCCGAACATTCACGAGTGCTTCCGCCGAGGCACGGCGACCTTCATGATTCTGGGCGACCGGTGCACGCGAGGCTGCGGCTTCTGCGCTGTCCCCAAGGCTCGCCATCCGGCGCCTCCGGATCCGAATGAGCCCGCTCACGTGGCGCAAATGGCGCGCGCCATGAATCTCCGCCACGTGGTGGTCACCAGCGTGAATCGCGACGATTTGCCTGACGGCGGGGCGGGTCACTTTGCCGAAACCATCCGCGCCATCCGCGCCGCTCTACCCGCCGCCACGATCGAGGTACTGACGCCGGATTTCCTCGGCGATCTCGAAGCTGTGACGACCGTCCTCGAAGCCAGACCCGACGTGTTCAACCACAACGTGGAGACAGTGCCGCGACTGTATCCGCGGGTGCGCCCACAGGCCCGTTACGAACGTTCCCTGGCGGTACTGGAGTTCGCCGCGCGCAACGCCGGCACGCTCGTGAAATCCGGCCTGATGGTGGGACTCGGCGAGCGCTGCGAGGAAGTCGAAGAAGTCCTGCGCGACTTGCGTCGCTGCGGCGTGTCCATCGTGACCATCGGCCAGTACCTGCAACCCACCCGACGCAATCTGCCCGTGGCGGAATACGTGCCGCCGGAACGCTTCGAAGCCTACCGTGAGACAGGCCTCCGGTTGGGCTTCAGGGCGGTCTTCAGCGGACCTTTCGTGCGCAGCTCTTACATGGCGGAACTGGTAGCACACTCGGCGCTGGCCGGAGGAGGCCGGGCGTGAACCTGCTGCTGGCCGCAGCCAGCGGCGTCTTGCTCGTGCTGGCGTTTCCGCCTTTGGACGCGAGCTGGCTCGCGCCCCTTTCGCTGGCGCCGCTGCTGGTAGCGCTGGATCGCGAACCTCGCCCCGGGAAGCGTTTCCTGCTGGGCTATATCGCGGGCGTGATCTTCTGGGCCGGCGCCTGTTATTGGATCCATTACCCGCTCGCGGTTCACGGTTCGCTTGCCCCGGCGGCAGCCTGGGCTGCGGTCGCGTTGCTGGCCCTCATCAAAGGCCTGCACACGGGATTGTTCGGCTTGCTGGCCGGCGCGTTGTTATCCAACCGCTGGGCGGTGCTCGCGATTCCGGCCCTTTGGGTGGCCATCGAGCGCACGCACGGGCCGCTGGGCTTCGCGTGGCTGGCCTTGGGAAATGCCGGGATCGAAATGGAACTGCCGGCTCGCGCCGCGCCGTACGCGGGCGTCTACGGCGTCTCCTTCGTGTTTGCGCTCATGGGGACCGCGCTGGCTCTGGTAATTCGCAGGCGGCCTCCTGGAAGGCTCGCGCCGGCGGGCGTGCTCGTGGTCCTGTACCTGTTGCCGAAACTCCCGGCGCCACAACCCGGGCAGGAAACCGCGGTGCTCGTGCAGCCGGCGATCCCAGAGAACGCAGACTGGACCGACAGCTGGATCCTGCGGCAGCACGAGCGGCTGGTCTTGCTCTCCGAACACGCGGCGCGGGGAAGCGGTCCGGTGAATCTGATCGTCTGGCCGGAGGTGCCGGCCCCGGTGTATTACGACTCGGATCCCCGTTTTCGCGGCATGGTGAACGATCTGGCCCAACGTACCGGGGCCTGGCTGCTGATCAACGCCGTCCCCCACAACGCTGCCGGGGCCCCCCTGAATTCCGCCCTGCTGATTTCGCCCGAGGGCCGGCCCGCGGGCCGCTACGACAAGATGCGCCTGGTCCCGTTCGGCGAGTACGTGCCGCGCCCGTTCGGATTCCTGCGCAAGGTCAGTGACGAGGCGGGCGATTTTGCAGCGGGCGAGCGTCTGGTCGTGCTGGCGGCGGGCGAACACCGCATCGGCGCCTTCGTCTGCTACGAGGCCGTGTTCCCGGAACTGGTCCGCCGCTTTGTCGCCGAAGGAGCCCAGGTTCTGGTGAACATCTCCAATGACGGCTGGTACGGCCGTACCGCTGCACGCGAGCAGCATCTGAAGATCGCGCGCATGCGGGCAGTGGAAACTCGCCGGTGGCTTCTGCGCGCCACCAACGACGGGATCACCGCGGCGATCGACCCCGCAGGACGAATCCGGCGACAGCTTCCGCCGTTCACGCAAGCCGCCATGGGCGTGGCGTACTCGTGGCTGGACGAGCGCACGCTCTATGTCCGCTGGGGCGACTGGTTTGTCCTGTTGTGCGCGCTCGGAGCCGCGGGCGCCTTGATCGCCGGCCAGATCCCGCGTTACCGCCCGTCCGCCTAGCCGTGGCGGATTTGCAGGACGTCGCCGTCCTGCACGATGTAATCCTTGCCTTCCAGACGGAGCAGGCCGCGCTCGCGTGCCGCGGCCAGGCTTCCGGCTTCGACCAAATCCTTCCATGCAATGACCTCGGCGCGGATGAAACGCTCTTCGAAGTCGCTGTGAATGGTCCCGGCCGCTTTCAGCGCGGTGGTGTTGCGGGGCACGGTCCAGGCGCGCACCTCGGGCTGGGAACCGGTAAAGAAGCTGATCAGCCCAAGCAGGGAGAACGTGGCCGCGATGAGTCGTTCCAGGCCCGAATCCGGCAGACCGAAGCTTTCGCGGTACTGCCGCGCTTCTTCAGGCGACAACTCGCTGAGCTCGGCCTCGATCTTGCCGCACACCGCGACCACCTGCGTGCGCGGCCGCGAGCCGATGCGAGACCGAAAATCGTTCTCGATCTCGTGCAACCGCGGCGCTTCCTCTTCGCCCAGATTCAAGACCCACAACATCGGCTTCTGCGAAAGAAACTGGAAGCCGCGAAGACGTTTTTCCTGTTCCTCGGAAAGCGACATTTCGCGCAGGGGCCGCCCGGACTCGAGCAGGACCTTGATCCGCTCCAGCAGCTCGGCCTCCTGGTCCAGCTCGGCGCTCTTGACCTTCTTGCGATCCTTTTCCAGTCGCTCGAGCCGCTTCTCGATCACCGCCAGATCGCTGAGGATCAATTCGGTCTCCACGTGCTCGAGGTCGCGCATGGGATCCAGGCTGCCGAACTCGTGGGGCACGCGATCATCCTGGAACAGGCGCAGCACGTGCGCAAAGGCGTCCACGATGCGGAGACCCGCCAGGTAGCCGGGATCGCGCAGGGCTTCCTTCGAAATCGGGGGCGTATCGAGATACTCGATCGTGGCGTGCGTGATTTTGGCGGGACGGAAGACCGCCGCCACGGCTTCCAGCCGCGGATCCGGGACGCGGGCGATGCCCACGCGCGCCGAGAGCGTACCCAGGCGAGTGGATTGCTGGGCCCCGGTCAGAATCGTGAACAGCGAAGTTTTGCCTGTCTGCGGCAGCCCGATGATGGCAGTACGCACGGAACGCTCCGCCTTCTCAGCTTACAGCGGAACCTCGACCAGCGTGAGCAGCTCCTGAAGGATGCGGTCGCTCAGGTCGGCCGAGCGGTGGGCGACCATGACGCGCGGATTCAGCACCACGCGGTGCGCGAAAACCGGGATCACGAGGCGCTTGACGTCGTCCGGTACGGCGTAATCGCGGCCTTCCAGCATGGCCAGGGCCTGTGTGGCGCGATAGAGCGCCTGAGCGCCGCGGGGGCTTACGCCCAGCGAGAAGGACTCGTGGGTGCGCGTCTTTTCCACGATGGCCAGCATATAGTCCACCAGGCTTTCATCCACGCGCACCTGGGGCACCCAGGCTTGAATCTCCACGACTTCTTCGGCCGTGAGCACGGGCCGGATTTCCAGCGCGGGCATCTGCCCGCCGCGGCGGATGATCTCCCGCTCGCTGGACGGATCGGGATAGCCAATGCGAATGCGCATCAAGAAGCGGTCGAGCTGGGATTCCGGCAACGGGTAGGTGCCGTGATGCTCGACGGGATTCTGGGTGGCGATCACCATGAAGGGCTCGGCCAGCGGGTAGGAGCGCCCGTCCACAGTGACCTGCCGTTCGTTCATGGCCTCCAGCAAAGCGGACTGAGTCTTCGGCGGCGTGCGGTTGATCTCATCGGCCAGGAGGAAATTCGTGAAGATGGGACCACGTTTGAACTCGAAGGCCCCTGTGCTCGCGTTATAGACCGTCACGCCCAGCACGTCGCTGGGTAACATGTCCGCCGTGAATTGCAGGCGGTGGAAGCTCGAGTTCACCGAACGGGCCAGCGCCTGGGCGAGCGTGGTTTTGCCTACGCCCGGGACGTCCTCCACCAACAGATGGCCTTTGGCGAACAGGCACACCAGCGCGAGCCGGATCACTTCTGCCTTGCCCCGGATGACCGAGCCCAGAGCGGCCTCCAGTTCGGCAAGCCGATCCAGCACAGCGGGACGCGAGCGAACCGCTTCGCGGTGGGCCATCACAGCCTATGATACGAAACCGCGCCGGGGATCCTGCGCTTCAGAAGATGAAGCTGAGACCGCCACGCACGCTGCGCGGCGCGTGAACCAGGTACGCCTTGCGGCCACTCAGATTCAGCGGCACGTAACCCTGGGCCAGAATATTGCGGAGCTCGGCGGAGGCTTCCAGCCGGCCGGGCAAAGATCCAAGCGATCCGATGGGCTGCCGGAGGGCTACGTTCAGGCCGGGATTCTGGCGCAGTCCCTCCGTGAGATAGACGTGCGGCGGAAGCGCGGAGTGAAGACTGGCCCACTGGTAGCTGGTCACGAATCGGGTGCCCGACCACGGCGCTGTGCCGGCCACGCGGGCAGTCACGCTGTGGCGACGGCCCGGTCGCAACACGGAACGCAACTCCTCCGAATCGCCGCGCATCAATTCCCGGTCCAGCGCCGTCAGCGCGCCGTGGTTTGCGTAGGTGAGCGCCACCTCGAACCGGTCACCCAGTGACTGCGCCAGGGAGGCGGCGAACCCGGCCCGCTGCACGGCCCCGGCGTTGAGCACCCAGCCGCGGGAAAACAGGTCAGGGAGCAGATCCACGCCCGAAGCCAGCCCCGAGGGCGCCAGCAGCGTCACCGCGGCGTTGCCGATTCGCTCGCTGTGCACCGCGGCCGTGAGCACGCGCGAACCGATGCGGAGCCGATAGCCCGCTTCGTAACTGGCAGATCGCTGCACTTGGGCGCGTCCGCCCAGCAGGGACACTCGCGGGAACAGCGCCAGCAGCGCGAGATCATGTTCGAACTCCGGCCCCTGCTCCACGCCGGACGAGAACATTTCCGCCGGCGGCGAGCCTGAAACATAACTGAACTGCAACGTGCCCCACGACCCGGCGTCGTACGTCAGGCGACTGAAGGGACTCAGGTAATTGAGGCGATCGAAGAAGGCCACCGAATCGAGGGCTGCGCCATATTCCAGCGTCAAGCCCTCGGACAAGACGTTGCGATCATAAAGCGTGGCCGAGAGGGCGCGCAAGGCGGGATAGCCCGACCTTTGACCGCTGAGCAGCGCCTGACCTGCCGAGGCGCGCACGGGCAGGCCGAGCTGCCGCATGGTCACGCCGAGTTGAGGCGCGGCGCCGCCAGGCAACTCGCGCCGCACGCTGGTACGGAAGGCGGCGGCGGGCAGGTTCGTGTCCGGGGAGTACCCGAAATTTCCCGCCACCTGAAGATGGTTCGCCCCGAACAAGGTCGTCGCCAGAGCGAAGGCTGTGCCGAGATCAGGTTCGGCGCCCAGCGTGGAGATCGTGCCTGCGTCCCCGCCCGTCACCTTGAAAACGCCGCGAGTCCGACTGAAGGCAGCCTCCCGCGACCGCCGCTCCTCAGGCGAGCTGAAGTCGGGCAGCGCGCGAAGAACCGGCCGCGTGTCGCCCGCGCCGCGCAAGACCCATTTCCAGTCTTCGGAAACCAGCGACACGGGTCCCGGCGCCAGACCCACCAGCTCGATAGTACTGAACACGCTGGCAAGGTTCACTTCGAGCAGAGTCCGCATGCCCGGCTGCACCTTGATGTTGCGCTTGAGCGCGGGCAGGAAACTGGCCAACGTGACCCGCACCGTGTAGACGCCGGGCGCCAGCGAGGCGAAACCAAACTCGCCCTTCTCGTTGGTGTAGACGCGGTGGACAGGCCGGTCGCTGCGGTTATACAAGACAACGAGCGCGCCCATTTGGGGCACGCCCGAAGCGCTCCTCACGATTCCGCTGATGCCACCGTACAGTTTCGCAGGGGAGGCTGCGGGCAACGTCTGGATGCAGAGCAGTACCGCCAATCCCGCCCACAGCGCCCTGGCTGTCCGCGCCCGCATGGGCAATCTCCGAAGCTTCTGCCGACAGCTTCTCCTAGGTTACCGTAAACGTCGCCGTCTGGGTCAAAGTTTGCTGGGCGTTCCGGTCGGTCACCTTGACGCGCAAGGTGTACTGGCCGGGCTCGAAGTTCTTCAGCGGCAGCAGCTTTTCGATGGTGACCTGCTGCGCCGAGGCTCCTTCGATGGAAGCAACTTCCTCGCTGTACTCGAAGATCTTCTCGTTGGTGCCGTTCCGGATGATTTCGTAGACGATGAGTCCGTCAGGCTTCTGCGTCTTCTCGTTGGGCTTGAAGTTGTAAAGCTGGAGGTAGATCCCCAGCCGCTCGTCGCGGCGGAAGGTTTCGGTCACCCGTGGGCGGACCTTGGAAGCGCCGATCACGAACTGGCCGCTGCCGATGGAACGGGTGGGAACCTTCTCGATGAGGTCGGCCAGAATCAGGCTCGAGGACGCCAGTTTTTCCTCCTCGTAGAAGGGCACGCGCAACGCCATCTCGTAATTGTTCATGTTGCCGCCCACCACGTCCTTGACCACGACGTTCAGGCGGTACAGGCCAGGCGCCAGCGGAACCGTCTTCTGGTACACCGAAGAGCGCCTGGTCGCGGCCTCCAGCATCTGGGGCGGCGATTCCACGGTGACCACGTCTTCGAAAACGTTCACCACCCGCCGCGACATCGAGGTGATGCGCCCGTAAATGTTGAGCGTGGCCCGCGCCACACCTTCCTTGTTCTCGAACTGGAGATCCTTGTTTTCCACCTGGATCGTGATCGGGGTCAGGATGGTGGTGTCGGTGATGCGGATGAAATCGGCGCGCACCTTGATGGGGAGCAGGTTATACGTGATGCGCGAGGTGACCGCCGCTTCCAGATCCTTGAACTTGATGGCGGGCGGCTTCTGCAGCTTGGCGTACTGCTCCAGGCGTTCGAACTGGTTCATGCGGGCGGGCAAAGGCATGTCGCCGACGCCCAGGCGGGTGCCGTCCGTCCTGTTGAAACGATCGGCCTTGCTGGTCAGGCCCATCTGCTCGTAGAGGGTAAGACCGGCGTTGGGGACATAAAGCAGAGCGTCCTTCTCGGAGGGATCCATCGTCATGTGATACTCGCCGGTCATGGTCGGATCCACGAACTCGATGATGACGTCCGTGCCGATGCCCTCGATATAGCGGTAGCGCCATTTTTCGAAGGGGAAGACCGAGGTCGTGCCGCCGCCCTCCTCGATCGGGCGCTCGTAGGTGCCGCCCGAAGGATGGGACTCGATTTCGTCCGGCGGACCGTACATGATGTAGATGCGGCCGCGATCGGTCTTCCAGCCGGGGATGCCGGAGGAGAAACGCTCATTGGCGTAGGCAATCCGGCGGTAGTGCTCTTCCTTGAATTCGTTCTCGGCGGTATCGGGCGTGGGATCGCGCCTCAGCCAGAACTGCTCGATGAACTGCTCCCGCTCTTCGTCCGTGGAGAGGCGTTTGAAGGCTGCCCGCTCCTCATCCGTGATGATGTAGGCAACGTCCTCTTCCAGCCACTTGCGGTAAGGGCTTTCCAGCTCCTTGCGGAGCTTCTCTTCTCGCCGGCGTTGCTCCTTCTCCGTGACCGGACGGGAACCACGGTTGGGAACGCCGGCGGGACGGTGCCGTTCCTGGGCCCAGCTCAAGCCGTCGCCAAGCCAAGGCAGCAGAGCCAGCACGCCCAAACCAGCCAGCAAAGCACGTGCCTTCATAAGCCCTCTCCGTTGGCCAGTACCACGGCTACCTTCATTCTAGGTCCGGCCGCGCACGGGCGTCAACGCAAACTTTCCCGCTCAATCGGCGCCGTTCGGGGGACCAAAGTCCGAAATTGGCGGCCTCCGCGCCCGCTCCGGCGAGCGGGCGGCCGGGATTCAGCGCGCGCAGACCTCACCCACCGTCGTGAGCCGCCCGCCGGCTTTGGTCACCTCTTCCAGCGTCCGCCTCTCCGCCTCGGCATCCAGGCTGCGGATGGCATCGGTGACCAGTTCGACGCGGTAGCCACGCTCCAACAAGCCTAGCGCCGCACAACGCACGCAGTATTCCGTCACCACGCCGTAGACCACGCAATTCTCGACGCCCAGCCGCTCGAGCAAGCCGGGCAAGTTGGGGTTCGTGAACACGTCGAGGGCCTGCTTCTCGATGATGATCTGCCGGGCCGAGTCAATGTTGTAGTCGCCGGGCTGCGTGGGTATGGCGACGCGCGGCTCCAACAGCGTCTCGGGCGCTTTTTGCTGGCCCAGCGTACCCCGCACGCAGTGGGGCGGCCACTGCGCGAACTCGGGGTCATCCTCCTCGTGTGCGTCGGTGCTGGATACGATCACGATGTTCCGGCTGGCCGCGTAATCGCGCAGGCGGGCGAGGGCAGGCAGCAACTGTTCCGCGCCGGGAACATAGAGGGCGCCGGCGGGCAACAGGAAATCGAGCTGCGTATCTACGTCGAAAAAGATGGTCCTCACGGCGTCTCCTTCTTTTGATGCACGGGATCGCGGGCGAGCGTCGGGGCGGGACGCCGGCGCACTTGCTCGGCCAGCGCGAGCAGCGCCTGGCTATACTCCACCCGATACGGCTCGGGTTGCTCCAGCTTTCGAACGCCCTCCGGCAAGCGAACGAGCGCCTGGGCAGCGTAAGCCCGGGCCGAGGTCGCATCGGGCAAAGCCTCCAACAGCCGACCCGCCCGGATCACCGGACGCAACAGGGGTTCGCCACCCGGGGGCGGCGGCTCCTCCGCACAGGCCACCAGATCATGATCAGCGAAGCGGTAGACTTGCTTGGCGCCCGGCAGGGTCGCCTTGTCTTCGCTCAGTTTCGCGGTGTAGCGTCGCTGCCCGGCGCGCTCCAGCTCCACCAGCTTGTAGACGGCGCCCAGAACGGGCGCGTCGGCTGAAGTCGCCAGTTCCGTGCCCACGCCGAAGGCGTCAATCGGCGCCTGGGCGCGAACCAGCTCTCCGATCTTGTACTCGTTGAGATCGCCGCTGGCCATGATGCGCGCCTCGTGCAGTCCCGCCTCATCGAGGATGGCGCGGACCTGGCGGGAAAGCGCCAGCAAATCGCCGCTATCGAGCCGGACGCCCCATAGGGGCCGCCCCAACGAGGCTGCCTTGCGGGCGCCTTCCAGCGTGTCATAGGTGTCAATCAGGTAGATCGTGGCGGGTCCCAGCAGCTTCTGCAGTTCACGAAAGGCTTCCAGCTCATCCGCGAAGGACTGGACCCAGGAATGGGCCGCCGTGCCGTACACCGGAATCCCGAATTTCATGCCCGCCAGCGTGTTACTGGTCCCGATGCACCCTCCGATGTAGGCGGCGCGGGCGGCCAGCACGCCGGCCTGAGGCGAGTGTGCGCGGCGGGTGCCGAACTCCACCACGGCGCGCCCGGCGGCGGTTTGCACGATGCGCGCTGCTTTGGTGGCGACCATGGTCTGGTAGGCCACCGTGGAGAGCAGGTACGTCTCGACGATCTGCGCCTGAACGAGCGGAGCCCGCACGGTCAAAACGGGTTCACCGGGAAAGACCGGAGTCCCTTCGGGAACGGCCCACAGATCGCCTGTGAAGCGCAACCGGGCGAGCAGCTCGAAGAACTCCTCGGGTGCGCGCGCAAACTGGGGCAGGCTGCGCAGGTAGGCGATCTCCTCCCGGGTGAAGGAAAGCTCGAGCAAGTACTCGACCGCCTGCTGGAGACCAGCGGCGATCACGAAGTTGCGCCGGCGAGGAAGGTGCCGGATGAACAGCTCGAAGGTCGCGATCTCATCGGTTTTGCCGGCCTGCACATAGCCGGCCGCCATCGTGAGCTCGTAAAGATCGGTGAGAATGCCGAGCATGACAGGGGGGCCAGCCGCCGGCCCCTTCCTCCCGATGACTTAGTTTTTCAGATCTTACTCGAGTTACTTCTTACTTCTTGCCTTGCGTTCCGCCCTGCTTCTGGCTGGCCGGGGCGGGCTTCACCTCGCCGAGCGCCTTTTGCAGTTGCTCGACGGCGGACGCCTCCAGCTCGTAGACTGCCGGCTCCTTTTCCCGCGTCGCGAACCAACTGTTGCCCTGCCGGGAAAGGATGACCTTCTCGACGCGTTTGCCCTCGTTGGAAGTCACCGTAATCTCGAGCACGGGCGCGCCTCCGCCTTTCTCGGGGAACTTCACCGCACTCAGATCGCGCAACTTGTCAATCAGCGCCTGGACGCTGGGCGAATCCATCGCCTGATCCCCCGACATCCACTTGTCGCCCACTTTCTGGTAGACGACGGTTTTGCCCTCGCGGCGGACCTCGATCCGCGAGGGCTCGCTCCAGCCAAAATCGAACAGCTTCTTGTTGCGGAAGTCGTCGAGGCCCTTGTCCAGGCCGTCACCGATGTCGCTAAAGATCTTGTGAATGCCTTCCACAACGCTGCTGCGGGCGTAATAATTCTTGTCCTTGTCCTTGCGGACCTCCAGTTCCTGCGTGCCCGAGGAATCGGTCACACGGGCGATGGCCACCCGCGTAGCCTGCGCGAAGGCCGCGGCAGCCTTCTTGGCTTCGGCTTCGGAAACCGAGGTGTCCATACGTGCGTCGCGAAGCTTGCGGATCAGTTCCTCCACCTGGAAGTTATCCGCGCGCAGGGGCCGCGGCTTCAGGATCTGCCATTCGTTTTGCGCGTTCTTGCCGAATTCGATGGTCTGGCCTTTTGCCGTCAGCTCGACGCGTAGCAGTTTGTCCTGATCGAACGTGAGTAGGCGCTTGTCGCGCAGGTCCTGCCAGCTCTTGTCCAGGCTGGATTTGTTCCAGGAAGCGATCGTAAAGACGCGAGGATCTCCATCCAGGCGAGCGTAAAAGCCGCCGCCCGTGGGAGTCTCATCGCCGATCAGCAGCTTGTGCGTCTTGCCGTCTTTCAGCGTGACGAGGATTTCAACCGCCGGCTGGTTCAGTCCGTAGGGGGCGAGGTCTTCGGCTTTCTCCTCGATGAGCCGGTCAGAGTTGAGCGAGCTGAGGGTGGAGGTCAACGAGCTGACCGCGTCGCGGTCAATGCGCAGCGGCCGGGGCGCCGTCATCTCCCAGTTGCCGGCCTGGTTCTTCTCCAGAACGGTGGGCTCGACGCCCTTTTTCCGGATCTCGATCCGTCGGATCTGATCTTCGGCCAGCGAGAGGATCTTGGGCGGCTCGTCCGGCCGCGGTTTGCCTTCCTCGGCTTTTTTCGCCCGGTTGGACCACCACACGCCGGCCGCCAGGACCGCCAGGACGGCGGCAGCGACGAGCAAGCCGCGGATCCTCATGGTTCTACCTCCTGCGCCACCAGACCGAGAAGCCCGCCGCGATGACCACCAGCGGCAGCAGCACGACGCTGGAGTAGAACACGGTGCGCATCTGCGCGCGGGTCAAGGTCAGCCGCCGGTCCTCGGGCTCCTTGGGACGGATCGAGATGAGATCCTCATCCGAACTCAGCCAGTTCACCATGTTCATGGCCAGATCGCGGTTGCCCTGGAAGCGCAGGATGTAGTTGGCTACCCAGTCCGAGCTGCCCACCACCACGAAGCGCCCATCCTGGTTCTCCTTGCCCGTGCGGTACGTTCCTGCTACGGCTAGGTTGAACGGGCCTTTGCGGTCCTTGGAGGGATCCAGACGGATGGAAGTGCTGGTCAGATTGGTGGTCGCATAGCTGTTGGAGGTGGTGGAGAACAGCTTGTCGAGCGTAACTTTGTCCGCTGTTTTCGTATCTACCGAGCGGGCGATGGGAAACGCCGTGGCCGTGCCTTTCATCTCGCGCACGATGGGGTGGTACTCGTAGTTGGCCACCAGCGGCACTTCCGGCCCCAAGCCGAACAGCGAACCGATGCCGCTGGTGTCCAGCACGAGATTCTTGTCCAGGACCACGCCCCAGGATTCCAGCAGCTTGGTGAGAGCCTCGTTTTCGCTCACTTCTTCCTTACCCATCTTCAGGGGCGGATCCAGCATGAACAGCGCGCGCCCGCCGTTCTCGACATACTTCTTGATGGCCTCGACCTGCGGCTGAGGATAGTCGTAGCGCGGACCTGCCACCACGAGAAGGGTGCAGTCCGAGGGCACCTCCGGCTTCTCCAGCAGCGAGATCTCGCGTGTTTTGTAATTGTTCCTCTCCAGCAGATCCTTGAAGTTGGAGTAGCCGCGCTGGCTGGTGTCGTCCAGCAGGTGCTCACCCGAGCCTTTCACGAAACAGACGTGGCGTTCCCCGCTCTTGAGGGCGCGGATGAGGGCGCTAGTCACCTGTTCCTCGGTGAGGCTAGTGGTCTCCTCGCGTCGCCCGGCGGTTTCGACGACGATGGTGGGAATGGTCTTGATGCCCGCCGCGCGCGCCACCTGCGGCTTCTTGTAAGGATCCACATAGGCCACGGTCAAGCGCGGCGACAGATTGTCGTAGCGATCCAGCAGGTCGCGAGCGCGGTCAAAGTTACGGGTCTCGTCAAAGTAAGTGATGCGCACGTCCTGCTTGAGTCCGCGCACCACTTTGACCGTCTGATCCGCCAGGCTGAAGCGTTTGTTCTGGGTGGAGTCCCAGGAACGGTTGTGCCGGTTGGCCAGCCAGTTGGCCGCGGTCAAGGCCGCCAGCACGACCAGCAGGTACGCCGTGAGGTAAAGCGTGTATTTGGTTTGACGCGTCTTCAACCAGCCGAACTTGACCTTCATTTATGCCCTCCAGCGCAGCGATTCCAGGGAACGAACCGTTAGAAACAGACCCAGGAAAATCGTCGAGATGTAGTAGACCACGTCCTTGCTGTCGAGCAACCCCTTGGCGAACGGCTCGAAATGGGTGAGCACGGAGAGGTAGGAGACCACGCGCGCCCAGGTCGAGGTCTCATAAGCCGTCACCCACTCGAAAACCCACAGCAGAAGGCACACGGCAAAGGTGCCGCCCGCAGCGATGATCTGGTTGCGCGTGAGGCTGGAGATGAAGGTGCCGAAAGCCAGCAGGCAGGCGCCCTGGAGCAGCAAGCCCAGGTAAGCCACCAGGATGGGCTTCCAGTCGGGATTGCCGTAGACGAACAGGAAAATCAAATCCAGCGCCGAGATCGCCAGCACGCAAGCATAGAAAGTGGTGGCGGCCAGCCACTTGCCCAGCACGATCTCCACGTCGCGCACCGGCGAGGTCATCAGCAGCTCGATCGTGCCCGAGCGCTTTTCCTCGGCGAACAGCCGCATGGTGATCATGGGAATGATGAACAGCCCGATCACGCTGACGTTCATCATGAGCGGGCGGATCACCCACTCGTGCATGTCCATGGGGAAGCCGCGCCCCATCATCTGGGACTGGAAGCTCTGGTTGACGAAGATAGCCGTGGCCACGTAGAAAAAGTAGCCGAACACCACGGCGAAGAAAGCAATGATGGCGTAGCCTACCCACGAGGCGAAGTAGCTTTTGAGCTCCTTGCGGTAAATGGTGAGAATGTTTCTCATTGGGCGCCTCCCGCAGCCTGCTCGGATGCCGTCAGTTCGAGGAAGATTTTCTCCAGACTGAGCGCCACGGGCCGGAGTTCGGTAAGGTTCCAGCCCGCTTCCACCACCGCCCGCGCCAGCTCGGCGCGCACCTGCCGCCCTTGCAGGCTTTCCACTTCAAAGAGCAGGCGTCCCTCGCGCCCGTCGCGCGGCAGAACGCGGCTCACGCCGGCCACCTGCTCCAGCCGGCGCTGGGCCGTGGCAGCGTCGGGGACGCCGTCGCGCGGCTCGATTTCCACCGCCACCGATTCTGCGCCACGCAGCCGCCGCGTGAGATTCTCCACCGTATCCGGCGGCGCCGCCAGCCTGCCTTTGTTGATGATGATCACGTGCTGGCAGGTTTGCTCGACCTCGGAAAGGATGTGCGTGCTCAGAATGATGGTGTGCTCGCCGGCCAGACTCTTGATGAGCTCGCGGGTTTCGATGATCTGCTTGGGATCCAGGCCGGCGGTGGGCTCGTCCAGGATGAGCACGTCGGGGTTGTGGATGATGGCCTGCGCCAGCCCCACGCGCTGCCGGTAACCGCGCGAAAGCTTGGAAATGAGCTTGTTGCGGTATTCGCCGATCGCGCAGCGGTCGCAGACTTCATCCACGCGCCGCTTCAGATCCCGTTTGGGAATGCCCTTGAGCCGCCCCACGAAACTCAGATACTCGGTGACCTCCATCTCCGGATAGAGCGGCGGGGACTCGGGCAGGTACCCGATGCGTCGCTTGACTTCCAGCGGCTGCTCGAGCACGTCAAAGCCGGCGATGCGAACTGTGCCGGAGGTGGGGGGGAGAAAGCAGGTGAGCACGCGCATGGTCGTGGTCTTGCCCGCGCCGTTGGGCCCGAGGAAGCCCACGATCTGGCCTTTTTGAACTTCGAAGGAAATGTCGTCCACGGCGACAACGCGGCCGTAACGTTTCGTCAATCCCTCGACTTTGATCATCGGACCCTCACTGGACTGTGCGCGCAGCGCCGCGCGGGACCCGGTTCGCGCTTTCGCCTGCTCGTGGCAAGTCCCGCCGGCGCCAGCGACTGGCGTCAGGATGATGCTGGTGGCGAAAAGGCTCGACTATTCATCATAGGTACGGCTTCGGCGAACTGTCAAACGATGCGTGAGGCCCCGCTCAAGGCCGTGCGGATGGCGAGCTGGCATCCAATATGGTATGGTAGGTCTGTCAGGTGATCGAACAGATCCAGCTCGAGCCGTCCTCCGGGGTTCCGCTCTACCGCCAGCTCTTCGCGCGGCTGAAGGAGATGATCCTCTCGGGCCAGCTTCGCCCCGGGGAGCGGCTGCCTGCCAGTCGGGAATTGGCTGGTCGGCTTGGTCTGAACCGCACCACGATCACCGCCGCCTATGAACTCCTCCAAGCGGAAGGCCTCATCCGCGGCCACGTCGGGCGCGGCAGCTACGTCGCCACCGGGCCTGCTATGCCCGGCATCCCGTGGGACAAAATTCTGCCCTCATGGGAGTCGGCTCCGGCGCCTCCCCAGCCGACGTCCGCCGGGCTGATCAGCTTCGCTACCTCCCGGCCCGCGGAGCAGCTTTTCCCGCTGGAGGACGTCCGCCGCACGGCGGAAGAGGTTCTGGGCAGCCCGCACGCCCGGACCATCCTGCAACTGGGGTCGCCTGCCGGCTATGGTCCCCTGCGCGAATATCTGGCGGATGAGGCCCGGCAACGTGGCGTGCTGCGCGAAAAGGATGACGTGCTGGTCACCAGCGGCTGCCAGCAGGCGCTCGATCTGCTCCAGCGCGTGCTGGTGCGCCCCGGCGACGCGGTGATCCTGGAAGACCCGGTGTACCCGGGGTTGAAGACGCTTTTCCAGCGGGCGGGCGCGCGCGTGATGGGCGTCTCCGTGGGAGCGGACGGGGTGGATCTGGAAGAGCTGGCCCTGCTGCTCGAACGCCACCGGCCCCGGCTGGTCGTGGTCACGCCCGATTTTCAGAATCCCACCGGCGCCACCCTGCCGGCAGCGGCCCGCCAGAGCCTGTTGCGGATGGTGCGCGCGGCAGGCGCGGTTCTGGTGGAAAACGACATTTACCGCGAGCTGCGCTATGAGGGCGCGCCGCAGCCTTCCCTCAAGCAACTGGATGATTCGGGCGACACCGTGCTGGTGGGAAGCTTCTCCAAGATTGCCTTTCCCGGACTGCGCGTGGGCTGGGTGATCGCACCGCGTCCTCTTCTGTTGAGGCTGACGGAGGCGAAGCAGGCTTGCGATCTGCATACCGACCAGCTCTCCCAAGCCCTGCTGTTGCGCTTCGCCGAATCGGGACGGCTGGAAGCGCACCGGCAACGCGTGCGGCAAGCCGGGGCGGAGCGGCTGCGCACGTTGCTGGCCTCGCTGGAAAAACATTTCCCGAAAGGAACGGTTTATTCGCGCCCGGCCGGAGGCATGAACGTCTGGGTTCGCCTGCCGGGCGGGCTGGATGCGGCCGGGTTGCTGACCCGCGCGCAACGCCACGGCGTCAGCTACCTGCCCGGACGCTACTTCGAGGTCACCCGGCAACACACCGGGGCTTTGCGATTGAGTTTCGCCGGCCTTGCTCCCGAGGAGATCCGACGGGGAGTGGAAATCCTGGGCCGGCTGGTTGGCGAAGAGTTGCGCCAGGCGCGCGGTCACGAGCGTTACGAACCCGCGCCGGCACTGGTTTGAAATTCGGAACGCCGCGCCCGAGCGCGGCGACGGGAGGTCGAGATGATGTTTCTGGACGACGCGTTTCGCGTCAAAGTGGGACTGGCGGAAATGCTCAAAGGTGGCGTCATCATGGACGTCACCAACGCCGAGCAGGCCAAAATTGCGGAGAGGGCAGGCGCAGTAGCCGTCATGGCGCTGGAGCGCGTGCCTGCCGATATCCGCCGCGAGGGCGGTGTGGCGCGCATGGCGCCCATCCGCAAGATTCGCGAAATCATGGAGGCGGTCTCCATCCCGGTGATGGCCAAGTGCCGCATCGGGCATTTCGCCGAAGCCCAGATCCTGGAAGCGCTCGGTGTGGATTACATTGACGAAAGCGAGGTGCTCACGCCCGCGGACGAAGAGCACCACGTGGACAAGCGCGCCTTCAAAGTGCCGTTTGTGTGCGGGGCGCGCAACCTGGGCGAGGCCCTGCGCCGCATCGCCGAAGGTGCGGCCATGATTCGCACCAAGGGCGAGGCGGGGTCGGGCAACGTGGTGGAAGCCGTGCGTCACCTGCGCGCCATCCAGCGCGAGATCCGGCAACTCACCGTGCTGGGCAAGGAGGAGCGAGCAGCGGAAGCCAAGCGTCTGGGCGCTCCGCTGGAGCTGGTAGAGTGGGTGGCCGAGCACGGCAAGCTTCCGGTGCCCAATTTCTCCGCCGGCGGCATCGCCACTCCGGCGGATGCGGCCCTGGTCATGCAGCTTGGCGCCGAGGCCGTCTTCGTTGGCTCCGGAATCTTCAAGAGCGAGGATCCGGAGGCCCGCGCCCGCGCCATCGTCAAGGCCGTGACCTATTACAACGACCCGCAGAAGCTGCTCGAAGCCAGCGAAGAGCTGGGCATGGGCATGCCCGGGCTCGACGTGGCGCGACTGCCTGAATCCGAGCGCCTCGCCGTGCGCGGCTGGTGAGCGATAGGGCGGCGATGAAGACCGTCGGCGTGCTCGCTCTGCAAGGGGATTTCGAGGCGCATGCCCGCGCACTCCAGGAAGCGGGCGCGCAGACCCGGCTCGTTCGCAAAGCCTCGGAACTGGCCCAGGTGGAAGCTCTGGTGATCCCGGGAGGCGAGAGTACGACCATGCTGCGCCTGCTCGAGGACGAGGGCCTGTTCGAGCCGCTGCGCGAGTTCGGGCGCGAGCGCCCCATCTTCGGGACTTGCGCCGGAGCGATCCTGCTGGCCAGCGATGTCTTTCGCCCGGCGCAGCCGGCGCTGGGCCTGATGGATATCGCCGTCGAGCGCAACGCTTACGGCCGGCAGATCGAGAGTCGCGTCGTGCGATTGCAGCCCGAGCCCGAGTTCGTCCGCGAGGCCGGAGACGGCGAGCTGGAGGCGGTCTTCATTCGCGCGCCCATCATCCGCCGCACCGGCCCCGGCGTGCGGGTGCTTTTGCGCTACCTGGGGGATCCCGTGCTTGTGGCCGAGGGACTCCACATGGCGGCCACCTTCCACCCGGAACTCAGTGCGGATCGCCGCGTCCACCGTCTGTTTTTGCGGCTCGTGGAACAGAACAAAGTCAGGGCAGAATGATCGGGGACTCCTGTTCCTGGCGCGCCTGCGCGTAGCGCTGCGACTGAACCAGCAGCCTGTGAAGGAAAGCCCTGCCGCGGGGACGGCGATTGTCGTGCGCGTAGTGGACCCTTTGCAGGAAGACGAGCGCACCCAGAATGTCCACGTCCCGGTAAGGCGTGGATCCGGTGGCTTCGCGGACCTCGCGTCGCGTCTGCTCTACCTGTCGCCGGATGGCCTGATGGAAGATGCCCGCCAGGGGATTCGTGGGCAGCGTCTCGTAGTAGAGGCCGCTCTGCAGCGTCTGGTAGGTGCGCACGAGCGAATCCAGGGCCTCGCGCACGTCGGAATCCACGGCCTGGGGAACGTCCCGGAAGGTTTCCACGATCGTCTGGCTGATCAGCGCGATCAAGCCGGCATGGCGTCGCAGGAACTCGTCGCTGATCGGGACATCGGGCGAGGGCAGGGTCGCCGGATCGGGCTCAGGCACGCGCTCGAAACGCCGCGCCTCCTCCAGGTAAGGGCAGTCCAGTGGACAGTTCACAGTCACTTCGCGCTCGGCGCCGCAGCAGACCGAGCAGATCTGGCCGCGAATGCCCGGGCACGCACGGCGGGCGCGACGCGTCTCGCACAGTTCGCACCGATTCGTATCTTCCTTGCTCATCGGGGGGTCTTTCCTGGCGCTGGCACTTGTTTTTATCCTATCACGTGAAATGCCGCGTACCGACGTGTTCCTGAAAGTCCAGATCGAGCATGACAGTTGGGAACGGCCCGAGGACCTGGCCGAAGAACTCTGCCGCTATCTGCGCAAGCTGCACGGCGTGCGGGCCGCCGAGCTTTCCAGTTACTACACACACGTCGAGCCGGGCGCGCAACAGCCTTCATAAGCCGAGTCGTCGGCAAGTGCGGCGCAGAAAGCCGTCGGTCATGCCCGCGATGTAGTCGCAGATCACCCGGTGAGGCGGCATCAGCCGCGCTTGCCGGGCGTAAGGCTCCGGCAACCGATCCGGATCTTCCAGATAGTAAGCGAACAGGGCGGCGATGAGAGCCATGGAGCGGCGCCGCTCCACACGCACCGGTTCGGAATCGTACACCCTGCGGCGTAGGAAGCTTTTCAGATCGGCGCTGAGCCGTGCCGTCTCCGGCGTCATGCGCACCAGACGTTCGGGGTGATGGCGAACCTGTTCGACGGTTTTCACCCCGGCCTCGAGGACCGCCTGCCGGGTCCCCTCGATCAGGCCGGTCACGAGCCGGTCGATCAGCCGGCGCAAGATCTCGTGAAAGCGGAGCCGCTCGCTGACCTCGGGGTATTCGCGCGCGACCAGGTCCGCCAGCTCTCGGAAGCCCGGAATCTCGGCGGCCGCCTCTTCGAGGCGGAAGAAGCCGGCCGAGCAGGCATCGTCGAGGTCCGCCGTGTTGTAGGCGATTTCGTCGGCCAGGTCTATGAGCTGAGCTTCCAGCGGTGGCCGCAGCCCGGGCAGGTACTCGTCGAGGTCGGGCTGCTCGCCGGGCTGGAAATCGCGAGAATGCTTGACGATGCCCTCGCGGACTTCGAAGGTCAGGTTCAGGCCGGGAAAACGTGCGTAGCGTTGCTCGAACGATTCCACGATGCGCAGCGCGTGCAGGTTGTGATCGAAGCGCTCGCCGAAGCGCTGCATCTGCCGGTCGAGTTCTTCCTCGCCGGCGTGGGCGAAAGGCGGATGACCGATGTCGTGGGCCAGGGCCAGGGCTTCGGTAAGATCCTGATCGAGGCCCAGGACGTTGGCGACCGTGCGCGCGATCTGAGCGACCTCGAGCGTGTGGGTGAGCCGGTTGCGGAAGTGATCGGAGAGGTCGGGAGGGAAGACTTGGGTTTTGTCCTCCAGGCGCCGGAAGGCGCGCGCGTGCACGATGCGGTCGCGGTCCCTCTGGAAGGGATTGCGGTAGGGATGTTCGGGTTCGGGATAGCGGCGGCCCCGGCTCAGGGCTACGTCGAAGCGGAGGTTGGCCGGCAGAGGCTCCATCCGCAGCGCTTCACTTCTGGGGAAGCTCAGCCAAGACGGTAAGGGAGTGGCGACTGATTACACTGCGGCTGGTGCGCAAAGGCTCCAGCAGCTTGCGCGCCTCCTCCGGGCGGCTGTCCTTGATGAGTTCGGCCAGCAAGATCGTGGCGTGCTCCCGGGAAACGAAGTCGGTCGGCTTCTCGATGAGCGAACGCAGGAGCTTTTCGCCCTCGGCGATCTTGCCCTGGGCACGGTAAATATCGGCCAGCGCGACCTTGGCGAGCGAAGCGTACTGGGGATGGCGGGATTCGGCGACCTGTCGCAGGCGTTTCTCGGCTTCCGCCAGATCGCCGCGGTCCGCCGCCATCGTGCCCAGGTAGTAAGTGGCAATGAGAGCTTCGTCGGATCCCGAATAACGGGCCACCAGATCGCTGAAAGCCTTCAGCGCCGCCTTGTTCTTCTCTTCCTCGCTCGGGTAACCGGGCAGGAAAGGATTGCCGGTCTGGCCTACGGGAGCGTTATAGATGGCCAGGGCTGCGTTCAGCGCCTCCTGGCGCACCGCGCGCTGGTGGCGACGGTACCACATACCCGCCGCCAGCAGCACGAGCACGGCCAGGACGATCGAGCCGTAGCGGATGATCTGGCGCCGGTGCTCCTGGAAAAACTCGACCGTCTCGCTGACCTCAGCGACGAACTTGTCGGTCTTGAGTTCCTTGCGGCTGATCCGGTCCACGGAAACCTCGGAAGAGTAACCAGAACGATTCTAACACGCGCTGCGCCGCGCCCTCCGCAGCAGCCTCAGCTCGCGAAGCTGCGGATGGCAGTAAGTTCGTTGTCGTAGATGTCGAAAATCGTGTAGAGCTTGGTGATCTGCAACAGATCGTTGACCCGCTTGGTGAGGTTGACCAGCTTGAGCTGGCCGCCCGCGTTGGTCACCGAGGTGTACGCAGAAACCAGCTCGCCGATTCCGGAGCTGTCAATGTAAGAGACGTCGGCCAGGTTGAGCAGAATCTTGCGATGGCCTTTGGCCAGCAACTCGCGGATCCCCTCGCGCAGCGTGCTGGAGCCTTCTCCCAGGGTGATCCTTCCGGAGACGTCCACGACAACCACGTCGCCTACCTGCCGGGTGTTCAATCGTACGCTCACTTGAAACCTCCTCGTTCGAACTTAGGTAGCTGCCTTGGCTCAGTCGCGCCGCCGATATTTGACCAGCGTGACCTCCGCGCCCTTGGGCGCGGCCCGGCGGACGCGGAACTCGTCCACGAAAGCGCGCACCAGAAAGATGCCGCGCCCCGATTGTTGCAAGATATTCTCCTCGGCGACCGGATTGGGCAGGTTCTCGACCTGGAAACCTTCCCCTTCGTCGGTCACCGTCACCGTCAGCCGGTCTTTGTCGGCCGCGATGCGCAAGTAAACCTTCTTGCGCGCATTATAGCGATTCCCGTGGACCACGGCATTGACCACGGTCTCACGGACGGCCATGCCGAAGCGGTGCTGCTCCTCCTCGCTGAAACCAGCCTCCCTGGCTACGCGGATGGCCAGTTCCTCGGCGGCATCCGCGCTTTCCAGGCGCGAATCCAAGGAAAGCTCGATCGGCGACGTCTCCCTGGCGGTGTCTTCGGCCATGGCATTCCGACAGCGCCGCCGCGCGCTGCCGGCGGCCCGCCGGGTTGAACCGATAGGGTACTGAATGGCCGGGCGCAAAGTCAACATGACCCTTGCCCACAAAGGCCCTAAAGCCGTGCCGGCTCCGGCACGATACATTGGGGGTGGCGGCCACACGATCCGAGCAGCTTGCCGAGCTGGTGAGTTTCTTGGGCGGGAACGTGGTCGGGCAGGTGCGCCAGCTCGCCCGCTTTTTGCGACCTGAACTGCTCCGGCTCCACAAGCAACTCGCGGCTGCCTGGAAAAAACGTGGCTTCGATGCCAGGCAGCGCAAAGCACTGGCTTCCGTGACCTCGCTGGGCGCACTGGCCTCTGCGAGCGAGGGTCGCTTCCCGGAAGCATTTCTCGAACAGGTGGACTATCACGGGCGGCGCCTGGCCAAGCTGGACGTCCCCGCCGCCACAGTGGCGCGGGAAATCGAGCGGGCCGGGCGGCTGATCTCGGAGCGCCTGAAGAGTGCCGCGCCCGGGCAAATCGGCGAGCTGGATGCCCTGCGGCGGCAACTGGATCTGGTCGCCCTGCTCGTGCTGCACCATGCCTACTATTGCGTGCGGGAAGCGGAATCCGAGGCATTCCAGGAACTTTTCCGCGCCGAGCTCGAAGCGCGCAGTCACCAGGAATTGATCGCCCGATGCCTGGAAATCCTGGGGTGCTGGTCGCGTGCCGACGCTGCCCGGCTTTACCTGAAAGACTGGGGAGCGCGCAGGTGGGTGCTGGCGGGAAGCTGGCCGGCTACCGAGCGCGCCGAGCAGCAGCTTGCGGCGGGCGGCTGGGAGCGCAGGCTCCGCCGCCCGCGCCTGATTCTTGCCGGCGGTCGGGGGTGGGAACTGGTCCTGGCGCCGGCATGGCGTGACCTTTATGCGACTTGCTGGTCCGTGCCTCTGGTGGGCGCTGCAGGCCTCGAGGGCATACTGCAACTGGCGTTCCCCAGGCAGTACGAATGGCTACCCCGCGAACTGCGAGTGCTTTGTCTGGCCGCGGAGCGTATTTTGGCCGCCTCCGAAAAGGCGCGGATGGCCGAGGAACTGGCGGCGCGGGAAGAACAGATCCGGCGGCTTGCCGAGCAGATGGTGCACCTGGAAGAAACCGAGCGGCGTCGCATCAGCGAAGAGCTGCACGATGAAGCTGGGCAGAGCCTGTTGTGCCTGCGCTTGCGGCTGGAAATGCTGGAACAGCAGGCGGCGGGACTGGATGCGGGCCTGCAGGCCAGCCTGGGGGAAGCCCGGCGGATGGTCGAGCGCAGCGTGGAGGAAATTCGAAGGGTGGTGGCGGATCTGAGCCCGGCGGTGCTCGAGCATCTGGGTCTGGAGGCCGCGATCCGCCGGCTGGTCTCGCGCTTTCAAAGGACCTATGGCATCAAAGTGGCCGCCAGCGTGCGCCTGGGCCGCGGCGTACCCAAGCGCCTGGAACGCGTGGTCTACCGCCTCGTGCAGGAATGCCTGACCAATGCGGGCAAACACTCGCGAGCGCGCCAGCTAAACCTTTCGTTGCACTCCGACGATAAGGGTGTGAGGCTGCGCGTGGAGGACGACGGCGTGGGTTTCGATGTGGCGAGAGCACTGGCCCACTCGCGCGGTTTCGGGTTCCTGGGCATGCAAAAGCGCGTGGAATTGCTCGGCGGGCGATGGGAGCTGGAAAGCGCGCCGGGCAAAGGGACACGCGTGCTGATCGAGCTGCCGGCACCCGAGATCGCTGCGGGAGGGCGACGGGCAGCCTCGCGGGGAGCCGGACTGGGGCCGGGGCAAGGGAAGTAATGCCATGGGCAAGATTCGAATCCTGCTGGTGGACGATCACACGCTCTTCCGCCAAGGCTTGCGAGGGTTGATCTCCTCGGAGCCCGACATGGAGGTCGTCGGGGAGGCGGGCGATGCCGCCGAAGCGGTCGCCAAAGCTGCGGAACTGCGTCCTGACGTAGTTCTGATGGACATCGGCATGGCAGGCTCCTCCAGCTTCGAGGCGGCTCGCCAGATCCGCAGGAACCGGCCGGAAACCAAGGTTTTGTTCCTGACCATGTACGACGACGAGGACTACCTGGTGGAAAGCATGGAAGTGGGGGGCAGCGGCTACGTGCTCAAAGACACTCCGGCCGCGCAATGTCTTGCTGCCATCCGCGATGTGTACCGGGGCGGCAGTTACCTGAGTCCGCGCATGCTGTCCCAACTGGTGGACGACTTTCGCTCGCGGCTGAAGACCGGCGCCCGCGTGCCGCGCTTCGCCACTTTGACGGCACGGGAGAAAGAAGTTCTGAAGCTGCTGGCCGAAGGCAACTCGGTCAAAGAAATCGCCTGCCAGTTGAACCTGAGCGTGAAGACGGTAGAGGCGCACAAGTTCAACCTGATGCGCAAGCTGGACATTCACAACAAGGCGCAGTTGGTCCAGTACGCCATCCAAAAGAAGATCATCAAGATCCCGACTCTGGCCTAGCCCTCCAGCGACCCGATAACCCGAGGCTGGCGCGGGATAGAATTGACGCATGGCGCATCGAATCAGTCGTCGCCATGCGATCGGTTTGGCCGCCGGCATTCTCAGCCCGGCTGGAAGTGCGAAGCTTCTGCGGCTGGGCGGCCCTGTGTTCCTCAAGAGCGAGGATCCGCGCGAGCTGGCGCGCGAACATCGCCGCCTGGGCTACCGCGCTGCCTACTGCCCGCCCGCGCGCCTGGAGGACAGAGAGCGGCTCCGCGAGATCGAGCAGGCCTTTGCCGCGGAAAACGTCGTCCTTGCCGAGGTCGGAGCCTGGTGCAACCTGCTCGACCCCGATGCCGCCCGCCGCCGCAAAAACTACGAGTACGTGAGGGATCGGCTGGCTCTGGCGGACGCGGTTGGCGCCCGCTGCTGCGTCAATATCGCAGGATCTTTCAACCCCAAAGTCTGGTACGGGCCGCACCCGGAAAACTTCTCGCAAACGTTCTTCGACGCCGCGGTCGAGAATGCTCGCCGCCTGATTGACGAGGTCAAGCCGCGGCGCACCCGCTTCGCCTATGAGATGATGGGCTGGGCCATTCCCGATGGCCCGGAAAGCTACCTTAAGCTGCTGAAGGCGATAGATCGCAAGGCTTTCGGCGTTCATGTGGACGTGGCCAACGGCATTAACTGCCCCCGCCGTTTTTACCGTAACGGCGAGTTCATCCGTGAGTGTTTTCGCGTGCTCGGGCCGTGGGTGGTATCGTGTCACGCCAAGGATCTGGAATGGGTCGTCGAGATGAACGTGCACTTCGTGGAAGTGGTCCCGGGGCGCGGTCAACTGGACTACCGCACTTACCTTAGTGAACTGGCGCGCCTGCCCGGGGAGGTCCCACTCATGCTGGAACACCTGAAGACCCCCGAGGAGTACGAGGAGGGCAAGCGGTATATTCAAAAGCTGGCCGGTGAACTGGGTTTGAGCCTGGCCTGAGAAGGAGTGAATCCATGAGACGACGCGATTTTCTGGCTTTCAGCGCGGCGGCAGCAGCAGCGCCCGCCGCGGGCCGTCTGCCTGTGAAGAAAGGAGTCTACTGGGGCATGCTGCCGGGAAAGCTCGATTACGCCGAGCGTTGCCGGTTGGCCCGGGAAGCAGGCTTCGAAGTGCTGGAAGTGGGGACGGTCGAGGATCCCAAGGAGGCCGCCGAGATCAAGAAGGCGGCGGACGCCGCGGGTTTGCCGATTCACTCGGTGATGAACCAGGCGCACTGGAAGTATCCGCTGTCCTCGGCCGATCCGGCGGTGGTCGAGCGCAGCATCGAGGGAATGCGGACGAGTCTTGAAAACGCGCGCCTGTGGGGCGCCGACGTGGTGTTGCTGGTGCCGGCGGTGGTCAACGCGGAGACCGGTTACCGCGAGGCATGGGAGCGCTCGCAGCGGCAGATCCGGCGGCTGCTGCCGCTGGCCGAGAAATACAAAGTAACAATTGCGGTCGAAAATGTTTGGAACAAGTTCCTGCTGAGCCCGCTGGAGTTCGCCCGCTACGTGGACGAGTTCGCCAGTCCGTGGGTGCGGGCCTACTTTGACGTGGGCAACGTGCTGCTTTTCGGCTTCCCCGAAGACTGGATCCGCACGCTGGGCAAGCGGATCGTCCGCCTCCATTTCAAGGACTTCCGTTTCCGCAAACGGGTGGCGGAGTTCGTGAATCTGGGCGAGGGGGACGTAAACTGGCCGGCGGTGTACCGGAGCCTGGCCGAGATCGGCTACAGGGGACCGGCGACGGTGGAGCTGCCGGGCGGCGATGCCGAGTATTTGAGAGACGTGAGCCGGCGCGTGGACCGGATCCTGGAGGGCGGCCAGAACGTGAGCGGGAGTGCGGGCGCCTGAAGGCGGCCCGGCGACAGGATCCCGTCAGGCGGCGCCAAAATTTCGCCATCGCGTCCCTCAAGACGCCAGGAAGTGGCTGGCGTCCAGCCCGGCTGACTCAAGCGCTACAGCCATCCTGGCCAGCGCCGACTTGTGGATCTGGGAAACGCGGCTCTCGTTGATGCCGAGCATGCCGCCGATTTCTTTCATGGTGAGGTCTCCGCTGTAGTACAGCACGACGACCTTGCGATAACGCTCGGGAAGCGACTGCATGGCGCGGGCCAGTGCCTGTCGCAGCTCACTGCGCGCACAGATCCGGTCAGGCTGGCTGTCGGGCCGCGCCGGCACATCGGGCGGGGGCAAGTCATCGCCCTCGCGCCGGGATCCCATCGAGACCAGGCCGACGTGCTGCAAGTCCGCCAGCATCTGGCGCCAACGCTCCAGATCCACGCCCATGCGCTCGGCCACCTCGGCATCGGTGGGGTTGCGGTGCAGGATGGCGGCCAGATCGCGCGTGACCGCCTCGAGTTTCTTGTGCCGTCGCCGCATGTCGCGCGAGGCCCAGTCCAGTTGACGCAGGCTGTCCAGGATGGCGCCTTTGATGCGGTGCTTGGCGTAACTGGAGAAGGCGACTTTCTTGTCAGGGTTGTACTTGGCTACCGCATCGAACAAACCGAGGATGCCGGCCTGCACCAGATCGTCCAGATCCACGTGGACGGGCAGGCTTTCGTGCACGCGCAACGCGATTGCCCGCACCAGGGGCAAATGCTCCAGAATGATGCGGTCCCGCTGAGTCTGTTCCTCCGCGGACAGCGCCTGCGGGGAGCGGACCGTTTGCCTGGTTTTCTGAACCGCTGCTGTGTTTGCTCTCGACATCGCCGTTCGGGCAGACACAACAGCAAGCGTGCCTCCAACGCGCGGCGACTGCCATCGGCGGAATCCCTGAGAAAGGCCAGGAGAAAAACCTTAGAAGTTCCAGCCGCTTACCGGAAACGCGCCGCAGACGCGCTCCGAGCCAGGCCGAGCGACTCACCTGAGCCTGAACCGATTCGGAACGCTGTGTTCCGTACGCCCTGTTTCGATCCGGAACGAGGCCTTCAGGCTCCGCCGCTGCGGCTTCGCAGGTAGGAAAGAATCTTCTGCTGAATGCCGCTGGCGTCGAAGCCCGCGGCCGCGTAAATCTCGGGCGGGATGCCGGAACGCTGGAACCGGTCAATCCCGAAAACGCGGCGCTTCCAATCCGGCGGCAGCAGGAACGGGTAGAGGAACCCGCTCCAGCCGTTGTGGAAGGCCATCAGACGCGTGCGGTCCTCGTCGGAAAGAATCTGCGCGGCGCGCTCGGGGTCGCGTTCGCGCAGCTCCTCGAAGAGCTCGGGCGAAGTGACGGCGATGATCTTGAAGTCGGCCTCGCTCTCCAGCTCGGGCAGGGCCTCCAGGACGTTGGCCATCACCTGACCGCCGCAGACGGCCAGCGCAATTTTGGGCTTGCCGTTGTTGCGGTAATCGCGGAAGACGTAGGCGCCGTGGATGGCTTCGCGGGCCGGCGGCACGCCATCGCCGCGACGGAAAACAGGCACCGGCGGTCGCACGACCGAGAACGCCACCGGCTCGCCGCGGCTCACGGCATGGAAGAGCATCTCGATGGCCTCGTTGGCGTCCAGCGGCTTGTAGACTTTGATGCCCGGATAGGCCGAGTACAGGGACATCCAGAACAGGCCTTGGTGGGTGGGGCCGTCCTCGCCGGTCTCCGGTCCGTCGTGCGCCGCCAGCAGGATAAAGAAGGCGCGCGAGCGCGGATTGACGTCGTTGCCGATCAACGCCATGCGAACCGCGTTCGCCATCATCACCGAGAAGACGCCGTAGCTGGCGAAAGCGGTCATGGGACGGAAGCCGCCGGGCAAGCAGTCGGCAGCCATGGAGACCGACATCATGGCCATGTTCTGCTCCGCGATCCCGAAGCGGATGCCGCGCCCGCGGGGATGCTCGCGACTGAGGATGCCGCGGACCTGCTCGGCCTTGCCGGTAAGAATGGATTTGGCCAGATCGCCCGCGCCCACCCAGAAGAACGGGCAGCGTTCCATCACCCAGGCGAACCATGCTTCCGTGGCCCGACGGGTCGGGACCTTTTCGCCTTCCGGGAAAACCAGTTCAGGCGGCAGGGGATCGGGCCGGCGGAGGCCGCGGTAATCCCGCAATTCCTGTTCGCCGAGGGCGTCCTTCATCACGGAGACCAGGTGTGGCTCGGGAGGCACGCGCGAGCTCGCCGCGCGCAGCCGCTCGATGAGATAGTCCACGTCGTGCTCTTCGAGCTGCGAGAGAACGATTTCCAGCGCCTGCGCAGGCGTGGTCGCTTCCTCCAACGGGAAGCCGAGAGCCTTCATCAGCTCGACGTACTCGGCGTGAGGCAGGGGCGTGCCGTGGGAATCCGCCGTGCCTTCGAGCCTGCCGTAGTGCTTGCCTTTGACGGTGTGGTAGAGCACGACGGTGGGCTTGCCGTTGCCGAAGCCCTCCACCGCCCGGCGGATGGCCCACCCTAGCTCTCTTGGGTTGTGGCCGTCGGCCTCGATGACGTTCCAGCCAAAGCTGATCCAGTGGTTGAGGTAGGGGAACGGCAGGACTTCGGCAATCGGCCCGTCAATGCCGAAACGGTTGTAGTCGAGCAGGACGGTGAGATTTTCGATGCCGAGGTTGGAAGCGAGATTGCGGGCCTCGTAGCTCATGCCCTCCTCGGTTTCGGCATCGCCCGCGATCACGAAGACGCGCGTGGGCAGGCCACAGGAACGGTGCAGCGCAGCCATGCCGAGAGCCGCCGAGAGGCCATGTCCGGAGGATCCCGTGCAGGCATCGGCGAGGGCCGAGTACGACTCCACGTGGCCACTGGGGCCGCCCAGCCGCCGGAAGCGCAGCAAATCTTCCGGATAGGTGACAGCTTCGCGCCGATCCTCGGGAAGAGTCTCACCCTTGCGTCGCAGGCACTCGTAGATGAGGGCGACGAGAGCGTGGAACAACGGGGTGCAATGACCCGCGGACCAGACCACGCGGTCACGGCCCGGGTGCTTGGGATCCCAGGCATCGAAAGCCAGCAGGCCCGAAACGAGCAGGGTGAGGACTGCCTCGGCTTTGGAGGAGGACCCGCCCGGGTGACCCGAGCGAGCGGCGTCCACCGCCGTAAAAGCGAGGCCGCGAACGATGCGCGCCAGGCGCCGCACGCGGTCCTCGTCCACGCCCGGCAAGGGGGTCAGCGGCAGGGAACGAAAGTCCAAATATACCGAGCCATCGGGTTGCCGCCGCACGCGCACCGGGTACTCGCGCTCGAGTGCCTCCAAGCTGCCACTTTCTCCCAGATCGAGCAACTTCGCCGCCATAGATCAGCCTCCGGAACTTCCCGGCACGCCGCATTCGGACGCATCGTTGCGCCGCACGACGCACCTTTCGTCACTATCCCCTGTGGCGGCGCCGGCTGTCAACGATCAGGCGAACCGCAGGATCGCATCAGTTCGCAGAGAATCCGCTGGGCCGCCTGCTTGCCCCGCTCGCCGATTTCTCCGGTCGGGCCGACGCAACTCGGGCAGCCGGATTCGCAGCCGCATCCCGCGAGCAATTCCGCTGCGTGATGGAGCAAGCGGGGCACGATGCGGAAGAGCTGCGGGCTGAGGCCCGCTCCGCCGGGATAAGCATCGTAGAGGAACAGGTCCGGTTCGAAGCACTTCAGGCCGCTGGTGAACTCTTCGCTCACGGCCACTCCCAGATCGCGCGGATCCGACATCAGCAGGAACGCCGCCACGGTGCGCAGCACGTTGCCCAAGCCGGTGACGCCGCTCTGGATCTCGGTGGGACTGAGTCCCTCCAGCCGGTCCAGGA
>JAPWUP010000083.1 GCA_028275505.1 Bryobacteraceae bacterium | reverse complement strand
AGGGGCGCTGGCGGCGGCGACCTTCCTGATGCGCACGGCGGCCCTGCCCTGGCTGGTGGCCGGGCCGTGCTGGCTGGCATTGCGCAAGCGCTACCGGGAGGCCGCGGTCTTCGCCGCGATGATGATGCCCGCGATTGCCGGGTGGACGTGGTGGGTGAGTGCGCACGCAACGCCGGCGCGGGATGAGATCTCGCTGTACTACACGAACTATTTGGGTTATCACCTGGCGAACTTCGGCCTCGCGGATCTGCCCTTGCTCCTGCGGGTGAATGGAGCGGGATTGCTGGAGGCGGTGGCGGGCCTGTTGTTATTTGGCATCCTGCCGGGCTGGGAAGGGAAATTGCTAGCGGCAGTGGTCGCGGGCAGTGCGATTGGCGGCGTCCTTCTAGCGGTGAGGAGACATCAGCCCGGGCCTCTTGTCATTTACGGCTGTCTTTACTTTGGTATGCTCCTCGGCTGGCACCTGACCGAGCACGACCAATTCGAACGGCTCATCCTGCCGACGTTGCCGCTATTTCTGTGTGGCGTCGGCGCAACGCTTGCCCTCATCTGTCAGCAGATGCGTGCGTGGTGGAAAAGGGGGGATCCCGCCCGCTTGGTGTTACTGGCGGCGGTTGGTTTAGCGGCAGGTTGGGTCGCGTGGCACTGGGTGTTGATGTACACAGCGGCGCTTGCCCAGATCCGCGGAAAATACGAGCTCGTCAGAAGAGATTTTCAAGCTCAACTCGTCGAGTTTGAGGCGCTGCGGCGAGGAGTCGCGCAACACGCCCGCGTATTGTCATTGCATGATGTGGTTGTGTACCTTTACACGGGGAGGCAAGGAGCATGTCCCCGTGTTCCGTCACGTCTGTTGTACACGAGAGACGAAGACGCCATCCGCGCGTATATCGCAGCCTTGCCCGCCTTCGCGCGAGATCACGGGTTCGATTACATCTACTGGAGGCGGCCCACAGGGGCAAGCACCGACGTGGGGCACAAGCTGAGCCTCCCCATCTCAGCCGTTCGGGCGTATCTCGAGCTTGGTGAACGCCTCGCCGAATACCCGGGACTGGCCGTGATCCACCGGGCGCCGACATTTGGCATATACCGGGTCCTGCGCTGATCCCAGCACAACCAGAGGGGCGCTTTCATTCACGGCTCCCAGCGCGCCGTATCCAGCCGTAGGCGCCGACCGTCACTGCGCACGATGATCAGGCCGTGACGGTCCGTGCGCAGCGCGAGAATCCGGCGGCTGGCAAGCCGCTCGAGCACGCTACGGTGCGGCAGGTTGTAGGAATTCTGGAAGCCGACCGAAATCAGCGCCAGCGCCGGCCGCACCGTCTCGAGCCATGGCTCGCTGGTCGAAGATCGCCCGCCGTGATGAGCGACCTTCAGTACGTCGGCGTGGCCCACGGCGCCGTCTTCCAGGAGCCAAGTCTCCGCCTCCCGCTCAATGTCTCCTGTGAGCAGGAAACGATGCCGTCCGTAGACCAGCGACAGCACCAGCGAGTCGTTGTTGTGGGGTTGCTCGCCCGGTGAATACTCGGCGCTCGGCGCCAGAACTTCCAGCGTTGCTCCGCCGAACTGACGGCGCGCCCCGGCGGCGACGCGGACGAGTCGGGTCCCGGTGAGCGCGGCCCGTTCCCGCACGGCCCGCCACGCGGCAGTCTCCGGCATGGCGCCGAACCACAACTCGCGTGGCCGGAAGTTCGTGAGGACGGCGGGCAGGCCGCCGATGTGATCGGAGTGGCCGTGGGTGGCTACCACGATATCCAGACGGCGGATGCCCCTGCGCCACAGATAGGGCGACACGACGTCTTCACCGGGATCCAGACGTGGCGGCTGCTTGCCGATCTGGATGGTTCCCGCTGCGTCAATGAGCATGAGTGTCCCGTCGGGCAAGCTGCTGAACAGACACTCGGCCTGACCGACGTCGAGCATGGCCAGCTCGAGGGCGCCGCGTTCAACGTCCGGCGGGAACGGATGCAGGACGATCAAGGCCAGCAGACCGAGCAGGCAGGCGGCAGGCAGGATCCAGCGGCGCCCGCGTCGCGCGCCCCACGCGGTCGCAAGAAGGGCAACCACCACCGCCAGACTCAGCCATAACGGAGGGTCGGGAACGCGCCAGTCAGGCTCCCGCAGCGCGTGCCACTCGACGACGCGACGGGCCAGGTCCACGAGCCATCCGGTCATATGGATCAGTGGCGTCCAGCCACTCCACAGGGCTGCGAAACCCAAGGGGACGAGTGCGGAAGCAATGGGGCCGATCACGAGGTTGGCGGAAAGCCCCGTGAGCGAGAGGCGGTGAAAGTACAGGACCATGGGAAGCACGAGGCCGACCTGCACCGCCAGCGAGACGACGGCGAGCTCGTAGAGGAAAATCCAGGGGCGGAGCAGCCATGGCATCCACGCGAGGACGCGGCGCTCGGTCCAGCCCGTGGCCAGGCTGATCGTTTCGGCAAGCAGTCGAAGCTCGACCCGGGCGTGCGCCACCTGCGCAGGCAGCCTGGGATCACGTCCCCGGTCCGCCAGATCCCGAAGAGCCTGGGCCAGAGGGGCCGAGGTGGCTTCCAATACGGGCAGAGCTAGCGCGCCGATGGCGGCCACCGCAAGGAACGAGAGCTGGAAACTGGGGTCGAACAGCTCGTCAGGGTCCGCAACCAGAAAGACGATGGCGACGGCGGCCAGCAGATTCAGGACGCGCAATCGCCGGTAAAGCAGGCGCGCAACCACGAACAGGGTAAACCCGGCCGCAGCCCGCAGCACAGGCGGGTCAGCACCACAGACGAGCGCGTAGAGCCAGGCCGCCAGCGCCGTCAGGGCCAAAGCGAAAGGCTCTGGCATGAGGCAGAGGCGGAACAGGAAGAGGAAAACGAGAGCGAGCACGGAAATTTGCGCGCCCGAGACCACGAGAGCGTGGTAAGTTCCGGTGCGCCGCCAGGTTTCGACCCAGCTCTTCTCGAGTCCTGCGGGCGAGCCGATGAGCATGGCTTCCAACATGGCCGCGGCGTAAGGCCGCTCCCCGAAAAGCCGCTGGGTCCGTTCCGTGGCCGCCCGGCGAATTTGCCAGAGGAACCGGCGAAACGGCGAGCCGCAGGCGCCCGGGAGGATCCGTAGGGTGGTATGGCGCGAGGCCGTGACGAGCCAATAAATGTCTCGCCGGGCCATGTAGGAGGCGTAGTCGAACGCGCCGGGATTGAGAAAGTTGCGGACAGGACGCGCCCGCCCCTCGAACTCCACGAGCTGGCCATAACCGATCCTGGGCAATGCGTCGGGATCGGGCGAGTACCAGTTCACGCGAGCGCGGGCGCCCGGTTCGATTTCGAGGACGAACTGTGCACGATCCGCGGAAAATTCCGGCGGCTCGACGACGCAGCCCGAAAAGGTCAAGACCTCCCGCGGGGCGGCGTCCAGCTCGGGTGCGGGCTTGCTCTTTCGCGAGGCGACGCCAAAGGCTCCAGCGATTGCGATCGCGGCAAGAGTGGCCAGAGCGGCCGCTCGCCGCGCCGCCACGATCAAGGCGAGGAGGGCAAGGGCGATGAAGGCGGCGAGAGCAGGGTACAACTCACCAGGGCGCCAAGCCAAGTGGCGCTGGGCTACAATGCCCGCCATCAGGGCGATGGCTGGTGGAACCAAAGGCTCGCGCAACGGACTGGCCAAAAAGTATAGTGGCCGCGCCAAGCCGCGCCATCGCAGGCCACCGATTAGAAGCGGCTGTTGGGTTCAAAGCGGTCCGCGAGATTCTCCCCGGCGAGGCCAGCGGCGCCTTCGTCCTAGTTGCGGTGGTTTCCCGAACGTGCATCGCCCATCCGCCGGGAACACGTGGGGGGTGGCCAGGATCCCAAACCCAGCGGCGTGGACCATTGACTTCGCGCTGAGCAAGAATGTGAGAGTGTCCAACTCCGGGCGCATGCTTTCCATGTTCCCAATCACGTCAACTATGGGAGCCCTGCCGCCGGAATCGATGGCGCGACGTTCGGCGAGATCAACGGCATTGCCGGCAGCATGCGGGTGGTGCAGCTCAACGCCAGGTTGAGCTGGTAGGAGGTAAGCCTTGTCGGATACCCGTCTGAGCCGACGCGACTTTCTGTGGAGTGCAACTCTGGGTCCGGCTGTGCGCGGCCAGCCCGCGGCCGGCCGGAGGGTCGTCATTGTGCTGGATCCCCGCGATCCAGTGGCTTCAGCGCCTCCCGTCCGATGGGCGACCACGCAACTGGAAGAGGCCTTTCGCGGTTCGGGATGGGGCGTGCTGCGCCGCGATGCCTTGGGCGATGCGCCGGCAGACATCCCGGTGCTGGTGATCGCGGGCGCCTCTGCTCCGATCGCCCGGGACGTACTGAAGACCCACAAGCTTGCTCTCCCCGCGGCCCCCGAGGCTCTCGCGATTGTGGCGGGGCGTTTCGCCGAACGAAACGTAACGCTGGCCTGCGGCAGCGACGTTCGCGGCGCCGTGTACGCCACGCTGGAGTTGGCCGACCGCGTGCGCCACGCCAGCGATCCGGAAGGCGCGCTCCGGATCACGACGCCCGTCGCTGAAAAACCTGCCAACCGCATCCGCAGCATCGCCCGCTGCTTCGAAAGCGATGTCGAGGACAAACCCTGGTTCTATGACAAAAGCTTCTGGCAGGCTTATCTGACGATGCTTGCAACACAGCGGTACAACCGCTTCAGTCTCACGCTTGGCCTCGGCTACAACCGTCCCCGCAACGTGCGGGATGTGTATTTCTACTTTGCCTACCCGTTCCTGGTGTCCGTGCCCGGTTACAACGTCCGCGCCCGGCCGTTGCCGGACGCCGAACGCGACCGCAATCTCGAGATGCTCCGCTTCATCGGCGAGGAGGCGGCACGCCGCGGACTTCAGTTCCAACTGGCGCTGTGGACCCACGCCTATGAATGGGAGGACAGCCCGGAAGCCAACTATGTCATTGAAGGCCTGACGCCCGAGCGACACGCCGCTTACTGCCGTGATGCGCTCACTGAGATCCTGAAAGCATGTCCGGCCATCACCGGCGTCACCTTCCGCATCCACGGAGAAAGCGGCATTCCGGAGGGCAGCTACGACTTCTGGAAAACCGTTTTCGAGGGCATCGTCCGAGCGGGGCGGCAAATCGAAATTGACATGCACGCCAAGGGCATGGACTTTCGCATGATTGACGTCGCCCTTGCCACAGGCATGCCGGTCGTGGTTTCCCCGAAGTACTGGGCGGAACACATGGGCCTGCCTTACCATCAGGCCGCGATCCGCGAGCTGGAAAAACCCCGCGAGACGACGGACAGTTTCTTTGCCCTCAGCAATGGTATCCGCCGTTTCCTGCGGTATGGCTATGGCGACCTGCTGCGGGAAGACCGCAAATACGGGATACTCTACCGGATCTGGCCGGGCACCCAACGCGTGCTGCTGTGGGGTGACCCCGCAATCGCCGCCGGCTATGGGCGTACGGCTCACTTCTGTGGCTCAGACGGAGTGGAATGGTGTGAGCCGCTTTCTTTCAAGGGTCGCATGGGATCCGGCAAGCCGGGCGGTCGCTGCGGTTACGCGGACGCGTCTCTCAACCCTCGTTACGACTGGGAAAAATTTGAATACACTTATCGCGTCTGGGGCCGCCTGATTTATAACCCGGGGACCGATCCCGGCGGGTGGCGCCGTCACCTCGACCGCGAATTCGGAGCTGCAGCTTCGGCTGCCGAGAACTCCCTGGCCAACGCGAGTCGCGTGTTACTCCTCGTAACGACTGCACACGGCGTTTCGGGATCCAACAACACCTACTGGCCGGAAATGTACACGAACATGCCCATCGTGGACGAGGGCAAAAACAAGATTTACCGCGACACGCCCCAGCCGCGCCGCTTCGGCGCCGTCGCTCCGTTCGACCCGCAACTGTTCTCGCGGGTGGACGATTTTGCCAAAGAGCTGCTCGCCGGACACCGGGATGCTCGCTACTCTCCGGCAGAGGTGGCGCAGTGGCTGGAGCGTTTCGCGCAAGACGCTGTCCGGCACTGGCAGGAAGTCGAGCGCCGCTCGAAGGCGCGCACAACGGCGGAGTTTCGCCGCTGGGCCGCCGACATTGCCATTCAATCCGGCTTGGGCCGTTTCTTTGCCTGGAAGTTTCGCGCCGCTCTGCTTTGGGCCGTGTATGAGCAGACGGGAGAGGCAGCAGCGCTCCGTGAGGCCCTCAAAGCCTACCGTATCGCGCGAGAGGCGTGGGCAGGCCTCGCCTCGGTGGCCAAGGGCGTCTACGTTCCCGACATCACTTACGGCACGGCGCCGCACCTCCGAGGCCACTGGGCTGACCGCCTGAACGCAATTGATGAAGACATCGCGGACATGGAACAGCGCCTCGCGCAAGCCAACACTGAAGGAGGCCGTGCGCCCGGCGAGTCCGTTGCGCGTGCCATTCGGGAGATTCTGAGTCCGCCCGCGCGGGCGGCCGTCCAGTGCCGTCACACGCCTCCGCCGCGAATTCAGGCCGGAGAACCGCTGCTTTTGGAGATCGTACTTGAGACCAGCCAGCCCTTCACCGTCCGCGTGCACTATCGGCACGCGAACCAAGCCGAGGACTGGCGGGTCGCAGACGCGGAAATTCATCAAGGCCGCTACCGGACTGTGATTCCGGCAGACTACACGCAGTCTCCTTACCCGTTGCTTTATTACTTCGAGGGGCGCGGGCCTTCCGGCGTGATCCTATACCCCGGGTTTGGGCCCGAGCTTTCCAATCAACCCTACTTTGTGGTGCAGAGGACCTGGGCGCGCGGGTTAACGGGTTCCTGGTTCGTCCTTCGGCGCAACATCAGACCCCCACTCGCCAAAGACGGGGGTTGATGTAACGCTTACAGCGGATCGGACGAACCTCACTCTGACCGCAGGTCCTCCAGCAGGCCGGCCAGCTTGTCCGGATCGCAAGGCACCACCCGCGGTGGGTTCGCATAGCGGCTCACCAGCCGCTGCCCGGAGGGAGTTCTCAGGTCAGAAGTGTGGTAGCGGTGGATGTAATCGGGGTCTTTCAGGAGGTGGCCGGTCAGCACGGCGACCACGTCGTCGCCCGGGGCGATGACGCCGGATTGCCGGAGTTTCCGGATGCCGGCGAGGGTGGCTGCCGAGGCCGGTTCGCAGCCGATCCCGCATTGGCCGATGATGGCCTTGGCGTCGGCGATTTCCTGCTCGGAGACCTTCTCTACTAATCCGTTCGTGGTGCGAACTTCATGTAACGCTTTAGGCCAGGAAACCGGGTCGCCAATCCGGATCGCCGTGGCAAGGGTTTCCGGATTGCGCACCGCCTCCAGCTTCCCTTCGCCTCGGCGAAACAGCTCATAAAAGGGCGCCGCGCCTTCGGCCTGGATCACGGCGAGCCGGGGCAGCCTGGGGATCAAGCCTGCGGCCAGCAGCTCGCGCAGGCCCTTGCCGAAGGCGGCCGTGTTGCCGAGGTTTCCCCCGGGTAACACAATCCAGTCAGGAACGCGCCAGTCGCGCTGATCGAGCAGCTCGACCATGATGGTTTTCTGCCCTTCGATGCGGAAGGGGTTGATCGAGTTCAGCAGATAGATGCCGAGTTGCTCGGCCAGCACGCGCACCAGCGCCAGGATCTGATCGAAGTTGGCCTCGACTTGGAACGTAATCGCCCCGTACTCCAGGGCTTGTGCGAGCTTGCCGAAAGCGATGTTGCCGTGCGGGATGAAGACGATGGGCTGAAGCCCGGCTGCACTGGCGTAAGCTGCCATGGAGGCGGAGGTGTTGCCGGTGGAGACGCAAGCCACGCGCCGCATGCCGAGGCGGATGGCCTGCGCCACGCCGCATGTCATGCCGTTGTCCTTGAAGGAACCCGTCGGATTGAACCCTTGGTGCTTGAAAGCCAGGCGATCGAGGCCGGCCCATCGTGCAGCGCGAGGCGCCTCGAGCACCGGCGTGTTGCCTTCACCCAAGGAAACCACTTGAGAGTAGTCCTCCAAGAAAGCCAGCAGCTCGCGGTAGCGCCAGACGCCGCTTTGATCGAGCGGCGAGTTACTGAGACGCCGCGCCCGCCAGAGTTGCCTGAGCTCGGCGGGATCGGGCAGCGGCTCGCGTGAGATCACTTCAAGCAGGCCACCGCAGCGCGGGCATGTATAGATCACTTCCGTGATCGGGTAACTCGCCCGGCACGAGGCTTGGAAACACACCAGTTCGGCAGGCATGGAACTCCCGATTATACTGGTTGGACGTTCATGCTAGCGGTTCATCTCGAACAAGGCCGCGTGGAAGTGCGCCGAAGGCCACGTCCGCGAAGACGACCGGGCTGGGCTCTGCTGCGGCTTCGCGTGGCAGGCATCTGCAACACGGATCTCGAACTCCTGCGCGGTTACTACTCGTTTCAGGGCACGCCGGGTCACGAATTCGTGGCGGACGTGGTGGAGTGTGACAGCGAGGCGCTGGCAGGCCGGCGCGTGGTGGGCGAAATCAACGCGGCCTGCGGGCAGTGCGAGTGGTGCCAGCGAGGATTGGGACGTCACTGTCCCCAGCGCACGGTGCTCGGGATTGCGGGCTTGCCGGGCGCCTTCAGCGAGTATTTCACGTTGCCGGAGGCGAATCTCCACCTGGTTCCCGACGGCGTAGCGGACGAGGAGGCTGTTTTCACGGAGCCGGTAGCGGCCGCCTGCGAAATCCTCGAACAGGCGAGCCTGCCGGCTGGCGCGCGGGTGGCTGTGCTGGGCGACGGCAAGCTCGGCTTGCTCATAGCCCAGGTCTTGCAGTTGAACGGCCTGGAGGTGAAACTCTACGGACGCCATCCTGCCAAGCTGGCCATTGCTGCCGGCTTGGGTATCGAGACAGAGGTCGTTTCTTCGCTGCCGCAAGCCCGGTACGACTGGGTTGTCGAAGCCACTGGGTCGCGCGGCGGCCTGGAGCAGGCTGTCAGGATGGCCCGCCCGCGCAGCACGGTGTTCATGAAGTCTACCGTCCACGGCGCCGTGAAGCTGGACACGGCGCCGATCGTGGTCAACGAGATCACCCTGATTGGCTCGCGTTGCGGGCCGTTCCCGCCGGCGCTGAAGCTGATCGCGAGCGGACGCCTGCGCCTGCGCGAGATGATCACGGGGGAGTATCCGCTGGCGGAAGCGGAGCGGGCGTTTCGGGCGGCTGCCCGTCGCGGGGCGCTCAAGATCCTGCTGCGGGCTGCTGCATCGTGAGGCAGTGGAGAGTGCCCAGCCCGAGCACGAGGTCGCGAGCGTAGATCCCGACGACGCGGCGATTCGGGAACAGGCGCGCCAGCGTATCGAGCGCGACGCGATCGTTGGGATCGTTGAATGTGGGGACCAGCACCACCTTGTTGGCGATGTAGAAGTTGGCGTAGCTGGCGGGCAGGCGCTGGCCCCTGAAATACACCGGTTGCGGCATGGGCAGGGAAAACAGCCGCAACGGGCGGCCTCGCAGATCGCGCATGCGACGCAGGCGGCGCCAGTTCTCGCGCAAAGGTTCGTAGTTCGGATCGAGTGGGTCGGATTCCAGGACGGCGACCACGGTCGAAGGGGCCACGAAGCGCGCGATGTCGTCCACGTGACCGTGGGTGTCATCGCCGGCGATGCCGCGGTCCAGCCAGAGGATCTTTCGGACTCCCAAGTAATCGGAGAGCAGCTGCTCATACTGCTCGCGGTCCAGTTGCGGGTTGCGCGCCTGCACCGAGCTGAGAAGACACTCCTCGGTGGTCAGCAGGAGACCCTCGCCGTCCACGTCAATGGCGCCGCCTTCGAGCACCAGATGGCGACCGCCCGCTCGGGGACTCCAAACGCGCCGGCAGGCGTGGCGGGCAATGAAGCTGCCCGCCGCGTCATCCAGCGGCCAGTCGCGGTATCTGGCCCAGCCGTTGAAGCGGAACTTGACCGCCGCCAGCTCGCCATCCGCGTTGAGGAGGAACAGCGGGGCGAAGTCACGCGTCCAGCCGCGGTTGGTTCGCTTGCGGAAGAAACGGACGTTCTCGAGCGGGACATGGGATTGCGTCAGCAGCCGCCGGGCGGAGCGTTCCGCTTCGGCGTCCTGGACCAGGATCGAGACGGGCTCCGAGGCCGCCAGGTGACGCACGATCTCGCAATAAATCCACGGGATGGTGGCGAACTTGCCGGGCCAGTCCGTCCGGTTGTGTGGCCATGCGATCCAGGTGGTGGCGTGGGGGCGCCACTCCGGAGGCAGGCGAAAACCCAAATCGGCGGGTGTAGGGCGGCGTGCGCTCATTCATCCAACCACCGTTGGAGCAAGCCGTGATAGGCGTCGGTGCGCCGGTCGCGGAAGAAAGGCCAGTGGCGGCGAGTCTGCTCGATGAGTGGGCGATGGCATTCGACAACGAGAGTGGACTCCTTGTCGGCGGGCGCCTGCGCCAGGATGCGGCCGAAGGGGTCTGCCACGAAAGAGGATCCCCAGAACTCGAGGTCGCTTCCGGGCGGGCCTTCGCGTCCCGTGCGGTTGACGGCGGCGACGAACACGCCGTTGGCGATGGCGTGAGCGCGCTGCACGGTGAGCCAGGCGTCGAGTTGCGCTGCGCCGTCGGTCTGTTTTTCGGAGGGATGCCAGCCGATGGCGGTGGGATAGACGATCAGGTCGGCGCCGGCGAGCGCAGCGAGACGTGCGGCTTCCGGGAACCATTGATCCCAGCAGATCAGAATGGCAACGGGGCCGAAGGGCGTGGCGAAGACGCGAATGCCGGTGTCGCCCGGCGTGAAGTAGTACTTTTCGAAGTACAGGGGATCATGGGGGATGTGCATCTTCCGGTACAGGCCGGCGAGTGAGCCGTCGGGAAGGATCAGCACAGCCGAGTTGTGGTAGAGGCCGGGAGCGCGGCGTTCAAACAGAGGAGCGACGATGGCCACGCCGAGTTCCCGCGCCAGGGATGACAGCACCTCAGTCGTGGGGCCCGGGATCGGTTCGGCCAGCGCGAACAGGTCGGGATCCTCCTGCCGGCAGAAGTACTGCGAGCGGAACAACTCGGGCAGGCAAACCAGCTGGGCGCCTCGCGCCGCGGCCTCGCGAATCCGCCAGCGAGCCTTTTCGAGATTTTCGTTGGGGTCGGGCGCGCAGGCCATCTGCACGAGCCCCAGTCGGAACGAACTGCGCTGCGTGTGCATAATATCAGTTACGCCATGAGGCGAAGAATTTTTATTCTGACGCTTTTCGCGGCCGGCTGGGCTCAGGCCGCGGTCCCTGCTCCCAGAGAGCATTTCGGCTTTGATCCCGGGGATGACTACAAGCTGGCCGATTACGGGCAGCTGGTCGCGTATTTCAGGAAGCTGGCGGCGGGCAGCGACCGGATCCGGGTGGTGGAATTCGGACGCAGCTCGATGGGGCGTCCAATGGTGGCGGCTTTCATTTCCGACGCGGAGAATCTGAGGAGGCTGGAGCGCTACCGCGAAATCAGCCGGCGGCTTGCGCTGGGCGAAGCAAGCGAAGAGGAAGCGAGGCGGCTGGCGGCCGAGGGAAAGGCTATCGTATGGATTGACTCCGGGTTGCACGCTACCGAGACGGCGCCTTCGCAGCACGCTCCGCATCTGGCCTGGCGGCTGGTGACGGGCGAGAGCGAGGAAGTGCGCCGCATCCGGCGCAACGTGATCCTGTTGCAGATCCCGTGCATCAATCCTGACGGCCTGGACATGGTGGCGGAGTGGTACCGCCGCAATGTGGGCACGCCGCACGAGAACGCGCGGCTGCCCTGGCTTTACCAGAAATACGCCGGGCATGACAACAATCGCGATTACTTCATGTTCAATCTGGAAGAAACGCGGCATGTTGGTCGCCTGTTGTTCCATGAGTGGTTTCCCCAGATCGTTTACAACCAGCATCAATCTCCGCCTTTTCCGGCGCGCATTTTCGTGCCGCCGCACGCCGAACCGCTCAATCCCAACATCCCGGCTGCGGTCGCCGAGGGAGTTACTCTGATCGGAGCGGTCATGAAGGAGCGCTTTGCACGCGAGAACAAGGCGGGAGTTATTTCCTATCTCTCCTTCGACGGCTGGTGGAACGGGGGATTGCGCACGGCGCCTCTGTTCCATAACATGCACGGGATCCTGACCGAGACCGCGGGCTACGCTTATGCCACGCCGCGCACTTACGATCCGAAGGATTTCCCCGAACGTTTCGCCAACGGCATCCCCACGCGGACGCCGAGCATCTTCTATCCCAAACCGTGGATGGGCGGACGCTGGAGCCTGCGCGACGCCATCGAGTACATGCTGACGGCCGATTTTGCGGTGCTGGATTTCGCGGCCACGCGCTCCTCTGACTTGTTACTGAAGGCATGGCAAATGGCGCGGGAAGCGGTCCAGGAGGGCAGCAAGGGCAAGCCTTACGCTTACGTCGTGCCCACGGAGCAGTGGGACGCATCGAGCGCAGTCGAGATGCTGGAGCGGCTGAAGCTCGGGGGCCTGCGGATCCATCGGGCGCGGCGCGATTTCGAGGCGCAGGGGAAGAAATATCCGGCCGGTTCCTGGGTTTTGCTTGCCGCGCAGCCGTTCCGCGCGTACCTGGTGGACTTGATGGAACCGCAAAAATTCCCCGAGATCCGGGCAGGGGATGCTTCGGGCCCGGTGCGAAGGCCGTACGATGTGGCGGGCTGGACGTTGCCGCTCAGCATGGGCGTCCGGGTGGACCGTGTGGACGAGCCGTTCCAAGCCGAACTGGAGGAGGTCACGACCCTGCCCAAGCCCGCGGAGGTCCTGGACGCGCGGCAGAATCTGAGTTTCCGCACGCTGGCCGGACTGTTGGAAAAAGGCCGGCGGGTGTGGCGTGCAGCCGATGGGTCGTTGATGGTCGAAGGGCAGGGAAGCTCAGGGTCGGCCGCGCGGTGGGAGATCAGAAGGCCGCGGGTGGCACTCTACGAGCCCTGGACGGCCAACACAGACACGGGCTGGACGCAGTGGCTGCTCGATTACTACCGCGTTCCGTACGAGCTCGTGCACAACGAGGATATCCAGAGGGGCGGATTTGGCAAGCGGTTCGACGCGTTGATTCTGGCCTCGCAGAGCGCAACTTCGATCCTGCACGGGATTCGCTACAGCGAGGATCCTTCCGGGCGGGAAGCGCGGGCCGAGCCGCGGGTCATCCAGCGACCCGAGTACACGGGAGGAATCGGCGTGCGGGGGCTGGCGGCGATCGAGGAGTTTGTGCAGCAGGGCGGGACGCTGATTGTGTTTGATGCGGCCTCGGAACTGCCCGTCGAGTATTTTCCGCTGCCGCTTCGGAATGCGGTCCGGCCTGGCGCGGGGGCTTTCCAGTGTCCCGGCTCGCTTTTGCGCATTACGGTGGACACCGCACACCCACTGGCCGCCGGCATGCCTGAGGAAGCGGTGGCGTTCGTGATCGGCGGGCAAGCGTGGGATGTGACGCTGCCGGCTGAGTATAATCGCGGGGAACGGGAAACGCGCGTGGTGGCCCGCTATGCCAAAGAGAGGCTGCTCGCCAGCGGTTGGGTGAGTGGGGAACGGCAGGTGCTGGGGAAGGCGGCCTTGATCGAGGCGCGTTACGGGCGCGGGCGCGTGGTGGCATTCGGGTTCCGCCCGCAGTTCCGGGGGCAGACTTTCGGTACGTTCAAATTCGTTTTGAACGCGATCTATTTGTCGGCCGCACGCGACGTCGCGGCGTCGGCGAGCGGCGGCAATCATGGAAACTGACGCACGGAGGTGATGGAGATGTCAATGAGCAGGGGCGATCGTGGTGTTGTGGGGCGTCGCGCCTTTCTGGGCGGCGCGGCGGCAGCGGGCGCTTCAGGGTTCTGGTCGGACGAGACGCTGGACTCGCTGCTGCAACATACCCGCACTGCTTCCAAGCCGACCGATCTGAAGATTACCGACCTTCGCGTAGCCGTCGTGGGCAAGGCGCCCATGCGGTGCCCGATCATCCGCATAGATACGAACCAGGGCATTTACGGACTGGGAGAAGTTCGGGACGGGGCGAGCAAGACCTATGCCCTGATGCTGAAAAGCCGCATCCTGGGCGAAAACCCGTGCAACATAGACAAGATTTTCCGCAAGATCAAACAATTCGGGTTCCACGGTCGCCAGGGAGGCGGCGTTTCCGCTATTGAAATGGCTTTGTGGGATCTGGCCGGCAAGGCCTACGGCGTCCCCGTTTATCAGATGCTGGGCGGCAAGTTCCGCGACCGGATCCGCCTTTATGCTGATACGCCGGAATCCCACGATCCTAAGGTCTATGCCGAACGCATGAAGAAAAGGATGGAGGCCGGGTTCACATGGCTCAAGATGGATTTGGGCGTGGACCTGGTCGAGAAAGTGCCTGGCGCCCTTACCCGTCCGCTGGGCACGAGCACGCGCGATTTCGCGATGACGCCGCACATGTTCACGGGGATGGAGCTGACCGATAAAGGCGTCGCGCTGATGGCGGAATATGTAGCCGCCATCCGCGAGATCATCGGCTGGGATATCCCGCTGGCAGCGGATCACTTCGGGCACATTGGCGTCAATTCCTGTATCCGCCTGGGCCGTGCGCTCGAGAAGTATAATCTGGCCTGGCTGGAAGACATGATTCCGTGGCAGTACATGGATCTGCTCAAGCAGATCACGGACGCAGTCAATGTCCCGATCCTGACCGGGGAGGACATTTATCTCAAAGAGCCGTTCATCGAGCTATGCCGTCGGCACGCGGTGGACATTATTCATCCCGATCTGGCTACGGCGGGCGGCATTCTGGAGACCAAGAAGATCGGCGACGCCGCGCAGGAGTATGGCGTGCCGATGGCCATGCATTTTGCAGGCACGCCGGTTTCCTGCATGGCGAACGTGCACTGCGCGGCCGCCACTGAGAATTTCCTGGTGCTGGAGTTCCACTCGGCGGATGTGCCGTGGTGGGAGGACCTGGTGGAGGGCGTCGAGAAACCGATCGTCAATCGCGGCTTCATCAAGGTGCCGGAAGGGCCGGGCTTGGGCATCACGCTGAACGAGGAAGCGGTGAAGGCCCATCTGGCCGAGCCCGGTTACTTTGAACCGACGCCGGAATGGGACAAGGAGCGGTCCTGGGACCGCTTGTGGAGTTGAGCCATGAGACGCAGGGAATTTCTGCGTACGCTGACCGGCGTGGCGTTGCCGGGGGCGGCTTCGGCGGTCAGGGCGCCGCGCGGGTTGAAGATCACCGACGTTCGCGTGGTGGTGACTAACCCCGAGCGCTCGCCCATGGGCAATTTCGTGCTGGTCAAAATCGTGACCAGCGAGGATGGGCTGTACGGCTGGGGCGACGCCACCTGCACCGGAAGCGAGCTGGCGGTGGCCAAATTCATCGAAGAGTACATGCGCCCGGTGTTGATCGGCCGCGATCCCATGCGCCTGGAGGATATCTGGCAGACCCTGTTCCACCACCCTTACTATCGCTCGGGTTCGGTACATATGTCGGCGCTGAGCGGGGTGGACATGGCCCTGTGGGACATCAAAGGCAAGGTGGCCGGCCTGCCTGTTTACGAGTTACTGGGCGGACGGGCACGCACGAAGTTACTCACCTATACCAGCGTCAGCGGGCGCGATTTCCGGGAAGTGGAAGAGGGCGCGCGGCGCATGATCGAGCGCGGTTACAAAGTCCTGAAAGTTCAGGTAAGAGCGCCGGGCCTGGAGTCCGGTTATGCCGTGCCGCCTTCGGAAAGGCAGCGGGCGGCCACGGAGAAAGCTCACCAGGCGGGCGTGCCGCCGGTGGAGACTTGGGAGCCGGACGCCTACGTGCGGACGATTCCCAAGTTGTTCGAGCACCTGCGCAAGACTTTGGGCGAGGAAATCGAGCTGTTGCATGACGTGCATGAGCGAATTACTCCCAGTCAGGCTTTGTGGCTGGCCAGGGCGCTCGAGCCGTTTCGTCCTTTCTTCCTCGAAGATCCTCTGCGGCCCGAGCATGCGGACACTTTCCGCCTGATCCGGCGGCAATGCTCCACCCCGATCGCCATGGGAGAGATCTGGACCGGTCAGTGGGACGGCCTGTTCCTGATCACCGAGCACCTGATTGACTACGTGCGCCACGATCTCTGCCACTGCGGCGGAATCACGACCGGCAAGAAGATCGCGACGATCGCGGAGCCGTTCGGCATCCTGACGGCCTGGCACGGCCCGAGCAATATTTCGCCCATTGCTCAGCGGGCCAACTGCCATGTGAGTCTGTCCGTGCCGAACTTCGGGATCCAGGAGTGCCGGACGAACTGGCCGGATGCCGCCCGGGAAGTATTTTCCAGCGCGCCGACTTACAGCGAGGGTTACGTGAACATAGGGGACGAGCCGGGACTGGGCATCGAGATTGACGAGGAGGCAGCGGCCAAGTACCCCTACCTGAGGCGTTACCGGCCTTTGATCCGGCGCGCGGATGACAGCGCCTGGGCCTACTGACCTCCTGAAAAAACAAAAAGCCCGCCCGCGCGCGGCGGGCGGGCTCCTCCAGAGTCGGATCAGAAGTTGTAACGCAGCGCGAGCTGGATGTTGCGCTCTCCGCCCTTGCTGGTTACCTTTCCGAACGTGGCGCTGCGCGGGTTGGCGTCCGCACCGCCCCAGTTCGGGTGGTTCGGGAAGTTGAAGAACTCCGCCCGGAACTGGAGCTTGTGAGTTTCGGTGACGCCGAAGTCCTTGAAGATCGCTACGTTCCAGTTCTGGAATCCAGGGTTATACAGCATGTTCCGGGTCTGGGTCTTGGAGAAGGTACCGGCGGCCGGGGGAGTGAACAGCGGTGAGCCGTCGGGCAGCTTGGTGCGGAACCAGAAATTCTGGTCACCTGCGCCCTGGGAGAACTTGCGCTCACCACGCGGCAGCTTGGGATCACCCAGCATCTCCCAGGGTTGGGCCTCGCCCACGGCGCCAATGCCAGCAAAGTCGTCCGAAGTTACGACCGAGAACGGCGCGCCGGTCTGGAACTGCGCCACGCCCGTGATCTGCCAGCCGCCCAGGGTCTTCTGGAGGATATCGTTGCGGCCCCGCAGCAGCGGCAACTGGTAAATGAAATTGATCACGGCGACGTGGCGGGTGTCAAAGTCCGACGGTCCCCACATGATGCGGTCATCCCACGGGTTGACGATGCGGCAGCGGCGGCCCGAGCAGTTGTCCATGCTCTTGGAGTACGTGTAGGACAAGCCGTAGCTCAGGCCGCGGGTGAAGCGACGATTGACCTCGATCTGGAGGCCGTTGTATTCGCTGCGCGCGGCGTTTTCACCTAAGGCGATGATCGCGAAGCCTTTGTAAGGCCGCAGGACGTTTGTGTTGATCCCTCTGTTTTCGGGCTTCTGAAGCGTACCTACGGGCAAGGCGTTGAGGTTGCGCTCGCGCTCCATGTGCAAGCCGACACGGCCCACATAGGCTACCGACACCAGGGTGTCGAAGCCCACTTCGCGCTCGTAGGTCACATTCCACGTGTAGGAGCCGGGGATCTTGAAGATCGGGTCCGTGGTCATGAAGAACAGCGGGAAGTACGAGGGCCTTCCGCCGGCCGGATTATCGGCCTGGCCATTGGCGATCGAGACCATGGGCTGAAGCGGCGGGTTGCCGCCCAGGAAGATGTTGTCACTCACGCCCGGCCGGGCCATGAAGCGCCCGAAGCCCGCACGGATGGCGTCCCGGTTGGTGACCGCGTAAGCGATGCCCAGGCGCGGCTGGAAGTTCAGCCACTGGCGCTCGCCCCAGTAATTCGGGCCGCCCGAGAACAAGCGGTCGAAGCTGCGATCATCCGCCAGTGCGACGCGCCCGATGGCCGCCTTCGGCCAGCCCTTGCCCGGGATGACGATGCCGTTGTAGCGATCGCCGCTGAGGATGTAACCCGTGGCCGGATCTTGCACAGCGGCGCGGGCGGGATCGTAGCGCTTGGGGTCGAAGACGGCAATGTTACCCCAGAGGCTGAAGTAGTAAGGGGTCATGTAAGTGTGGCGCACGCCGAGCTCCAGACGGAACTTGGG
>JAPWUP010000082.1 GCA_028275505.1 Bryobacteraceae bacterium | reverse complement strand
GCGCTTGGGCGCGCGATTTCTCGCGCTTGCTCCACGCCCTCGGCTGGCCAGGCGAAAGGTCCCTCAACAGCGACGAGTTCCAAACCTTGCAGGCATGGAATGAGGCCCTGGCACGGCTCGCACGCCTGGATCGCATCACGCCCGATCTCACCTTCGCCGGGGCGCTTGGCCAGCTCAGGCGCATCCTCGCCCGCACCCCCTTTCAGCCCGAAGGTCCTCCCGCCCCCATTCAAATCCTCGGCCTGCTAGAAGCCGCCGGCCTCGAATTCGACGCCCTCTGGATCTGCGGCATGGACGAGGACTCCTGGCCATCCCCGCCCGCTCCCGATCCCTTTCTGCCCATCGCCCTCCAGCGCAAGCACGGCCTGCCCCACTCATCCGCGGAGCGCGAGCTGGACTTTGCCCGCCGCCTCACCGCACGCCTCCGCTCCTCGGCGCCGCTCGTCATCGCGAGCTGGCCGTTGCGCGTCGAAGATCAGGACCGGGCCCCCAGCCCGCTCATCCGCGATTGGCCCGAGATCCGCTATGACCAGCTACCCCAATCCGCTTGTCCAGATTTTGTACAGCTTCTCGCCGAGAACCCGGTCACCGAGTCTCGCGAGGAACTCCAGGCCCCGCCTGTCCAGGCCAACGTCTGGTCGCGCGGCGGCAGCCGCGTTTTCCAGTACCAGGCCCTCTGTCCCTTCCGTGCCTTCGCTCAACTGCGCCTCGGCGCCGCTGCCCTGCGCGCGCCCGAACCTGGCCTGCAGCCCCTCGACCGCGGCCAGGCCGTCCACGCCGCACTCGAGCATTTCTGGCGCTACACCCGAACCCAAGCTCGCCTATGCGCCTTGAGCCAGGGCGAACTCGATCGGCTCCTTGACGAAGCCGTACAAGCAGCCCTCGCGCGCATCCGCGCCCATCGTTCCGACCTCGGACCACGCCTGCTCGAACTCGAGCATCAGCGCCTGAAAGACTTGCTCGCCGCCTGGCTTGAACTCGAAAGGCAGCGGCCCGAACCTTTCGAGGTCGTGGCCCTCGAGGAAAAGCGCGAGATCGAGCTGGCCGGCGTCCGCGCCACCATCAAGGTGGATCGCGTAGACCGCCTCGAAGACGGCCGCGACATCATCCTCGACTACAAAACCGGCCGCTGCTCTCGCAGCGACTGGAAGGGCGAACGGCCCTCGGATCCCCAGTTGCCCCTCTACGCGGTGACGCATCAAAACACGCTCGCCGCCGTCCTCTACGGCCAAACCAAAACGGGCAAGTTATGTTTTAGCGGCCTGTACGCCGATCGCCCCACCGGCCGCCCCCGTGAGCAACTTACGCCCGACCACCTGGCCGAGTGGCGCCGCATCCTCGCACAACTCGCCGAAAGCTTCCGCTCCGGCTACGCCGCCGTGGATCCCAAAGACGGCAACCAGACCTGCCGCAACTGCGGCCTCGATCCCTTCTGCCGCGTTCACGAAGCCCCGCTCTACTCCGAGGAAGAGGAGGAAACGGCATGAACCTCCCCGACGCGCAAGCCCGCGAGCGCGCCCTCGATACCTCCCGCTCCTTCATCGTCCAGGCGCCCGCCGGCGCCGGCAAGACCGAGCTCCTCATGCAACGTTACCTGGCCCTGCTCGCCCGCGTGCGCCAGCCCGAATCCATCCTCGCCATCACCTTCACCCGCAAGGCCGCAGCCGAAATGCGCCGACGCGTACTCGAAGCGTTGGAGCGCGCCGCCGGCCCCCGACCCGAAAAGCCCCACGAGCAGCGCACGTGGGAGCTGGCCGTTAAGGCTCGCGAGCGCGACAAACAGCTCGGCTGGCAAGTCGCCGCTTACCCCCATCGCCTTCAGATCCGCACGATTGATTCCTTCTGCGCCGCGCTGGTCCGGCGCATGCCTTGGCTCTCCCGCCTGGGCGCGCCTCCCGAAATCGTCGAGGATCCCGGCGAGATCTACCGCGCCGCGGCGCGCGCCACCGTGCAACTGGTCGAGTCCACAGATCACGGCCAGCCGATCGCACGCCTGCTGCTCCACTTGGACAATGACACGGTCGCGCTCGAGCGAATGCTCGCCGACATGCTCGCCCGCCGCGACCAGTGGCTGCGCCACCTCAACGCCGATCGCGCCACCCTCGAGGCCTCTCTTCAAGCCGTCCTCCACCTTTACGGACAACGATTCACCGATCTCCCCGACTTGCCGCAGCGCCTCGATGACGAACAGTGGGAAATCATCGCCGCCATTTTCCAGGCCCTGAAACTCGCCGTGGCCCAACTGCGGCTCGAGTTCCAGTCCCGACGCCAGGCCGACTACATCGAGGTCGCGCTCGGAGCCCTCCAGGCCCTGGGCAGCGAAAACGAACCCACCGACCTGATGCTCGCGCTCGATTGCCGCCTCGAACACATCCTCGTGGACGAGTTCCAGGACACCTCCCTCACCCAGTTCCGCCTGCTCGAATTGCTCACCGCCGGATGGAGCGAGGGCGACGGCCGCACCCTGTTCCTCGTCGGCGATCCCATGCAGTCCATCTATCGCTTCCGCGAAGCCGAAGTCGGCCTCTTCCTCAAAGCGGCGCGCGAGGGTATCGGCCCGGTGCGCCTCGAGCCGCTCTCGCTTACGGTCAACTTCCGTTCAAACAAAAATTTTGTCGAATGGTTGAATCGAATTTTCCCGAAAGTGTTGCCGTCTACGGACGACATCGCCACCGGCGCCATCCCATTCTCGCCCTCGCAGCCACGCCCTGACGCCCCCGAGTCCGCCACCATCGTCGTCCACCCGCTCATTGGCAGGAAGACCTGGGCCGAAGAGGCCGAGCTGGTGGCCCGCACGGTACGCGAGATCCGGGAACGCGACCCGCACGCCAGCGTCGCCGTGCTGGTTCGCGCCCGCACCCACCTGCCCGCCATCCTGCGCGCCCTTCGCCAGGCCGGTCTGCGTTACCGCGCCGTGGAAATCGAGTCTCTGGCCGAGGTCCCCGTCGTCCAAGATCTGCTCGCGCTCACGCGCGCTCTGCTGCACCTCGCCGATCGCGTCGCCTGGCTCGCTTTGTTGCGCGGCCCCTGGTGCGGTCTCACGCTCGCCGAACTGGAGTCCCTGTTCGCCGCCGACCCCACATCCACCGTCTGGGAAATCATCTCCGATCCCTCCCGCACGGCGTCGCTCGATCCCGACTCCCGCGTCCGCCTCGATCGCCTGCGCGCCGTCCTCGAGAGCTGCTTCCAACACCGCCGCCGATCCCTGCGCGAGTGGGTGGAATCCGCCTGGCTCGCCTTGGGCGGGCCCGCCTGCATCCAGCAGCCCGCCGATCTCGACAACGCCGAAGCCTACTTCGAGTTGCTCGAAGCGCTCGACGACGGCGGCGACCTTTCGTTCGATCAGCTCGGACAGCGACTCGACTCGCTGTGGGCGCTGCCTGATCCCGACGCCCCCGAGCACCTGCAAGTCATGACGATCCACAAGGCCAAGGGATTGGAATTCGACGCGGTCATCCTCCCTGCGCTGGGACGGCGCCCCCGCCACGAGCCGACTCGTTTGCTGAATTGGGTCGAACTGCCAGGGCAAAACGCCGGCAGCCACCTCCTGGTCGCCCCGCCTCGCGCCAGAAGCGCCAGCGAAGATCCCCTCGGCGACCTCGTGAAGTTCTTGCTGCACCAGAGGGACGAGCACGAAAGCGGCCGCCTGCTCTACGTTGCAGCCACGCGCGCCCGCCGCGAACTTCACCTCATCGGCCATGCCTGGGTCCAGGAAAGCAAATCCGGAATGGTACTCAAAGTGGACAAACGTTCCCTGCTCAATCACCTCTGGCCGGCCGTGAAGAAGCAATTCGAGGAGGCTGCCGCGAACTCCACTAACGGCGAGAAGGCCGCCGCGCCCGCCCCGCCGCGCCTCGAGCTGCGCAGGCTGCCCGCAAACTGGCAGCGCCCCGCGCCGCCCGAAAGCCTCGTCCTGGCGCCGGAAAGCCTGCCACCGGAATCAGAAGCCCCTGAAGAAGCCGTTTCCTACGTCTGGGTTGGCGAAACGCTGCGCGACGTCGGCACCGTGGTTCACGCCATGCTGCACCGCATCGCGCGCGAGGGCCTGAGCCAGTGGAGCGCAACCCGCGTCGCATCGCTGCGCCATCTTTACGCCACGCGGCTGCGTGAGCTGGGCGTGCCGGAGGGCGATCTGGATGAGGCCGTGGCCAAAGTCGAGCGCGCGCTCATCGCCACGCTCGATGACCCACGCGGGCGGTGGATCCTCAGTGAGTCTCACGCCGAGGCTGAAAACGAACTCGATTTGACGGGATGGGTCAACGGCCGGTTGCGGCGCGTGCGGCTGGACCGGACGTTCGTGGACGCCTCCGGCATCCGCTGGATCATTGACTACAAGACCGGCGTCCACGAGGGCGGCTCGCCCGAGCATTTTCTGGACAACGAACTGGAACGCTATCGCAAGCAACTGGAGCTCTATGCCGCACTCATGTCGCTCATGGACAGCCGGCCCATCCGCCTCGGCCTCTACTTTCCGCTGATGCAAGGCTGGCGCGAGTTTGGCGCCCCCGCGCGACGAGCCGCGCCCTGAACGTTTACGGGCGGCGCGGAAACTGGTCGGGATTGTCCGTGAACAGCGCGTCCACTCCCAACTTGTAGAGATAGTGCGCCATCTCCGCGCGCACGTCGGGGAAACCACCGGGGTCCGCCGAGCGGAAGGTGTACGCCGTCACCGTCAGCCCCACCTCGTGCGCGCGCGCCACCACGCCAGGGTCCTCGCGAATCAGAGTCTTGTCCGGCCCGATCCCGGTAGCGAAGCTCTTGATTTCGCGCAAACCTTCCGGCGTCAGCCAGCGTCGTTGTTCGCCGCGGCGCACCAGCATGGTCATCGGCAGTTTGCAGCCCAGCGCGCGCATCCGCTTCAGGGCCTCCGCGCTGAAGGATTGCAAAATCACCGGAGTCTTGGGATCTGCGCCCGGCTCGTGAAGCCGGTTGCGCCGCAGCGTCTCCCAGACCAGCTCTTCCATGCGGAAACCGTGTCGCTCGTACAGCTCCGGCGCTTTCAGCTCGGGATAGAGTCCTGCCTTGCCGCGGATCGCGTCAATCGCCTGCTGCCAGCTCGGGATGCGCGTGCCGCGAAACCGTTCGTCGAACCACGAGCCCGCATCGAGTCGCTGGATTTCTTCCATCGTGAATTCCACCACGGGCCACCGCCGGACACTCTGGCCGCCCGCGCTCTCGGTGCGCGCACGGTCGGGAAACACGCGCGCCACGTCCGTGGTCCGTTCCAGAGTCACATCGTGCAGGCATACCAGCACGCCGTCGCGTGTGATCTGCAAATCCTGCTCGACGAAGTCCGCGCCCTGCTCGATCGCCAGCCGGTAGGCAGGGAGCGTGTTCTCCGGAGCGTAGGCCGAAGCGCCGCGATGCGCGATCAGGATCTTGCGTTGGGCGCCCCTCGCCATCAGCGGCGCCACCGCAGCCCACCGCACCACGCTTCGCCTCGTCGGATGCGACAAGCTCATCACGGCGTCACCTCCCGGGCCCGCCGGCGATAGGCCTCGACTTCCGCCGCCCTCTGCGCCGGCGACCAGCCCAGCTCGCGTCCCATCCAGTCTGCCACAGCCTCCACTGCCCGCAAGCCCTGGTCCGGACGGAACCCCAGCAAGCTCCGCCGTAGCATGAAATCCTCCACCCGCAGGCACTGTTCCTCCCGCACCGAGAACACGACTTGGGCCGCGATCTCGGGATACTCCGGATGCAGCGGGCGCGCCAGCTCGGGATTCTGCGCCGCCAGCGCGCGCACCTCAGCGGCGCGGCAACCGTAAACGGAATCCAGGTACCCCGCGCCGAAACTCTCGCGGGCTCCGGGCAGCGGCGCTTCCGCGGTGTCCGAACGGCGGCGGTGGCGCAGCATGCGGCAAGCGAGGTCCGTCACCTGCTCGGCGATCGCGCGATAGCCCGTGATCTTGCCGCCCAGCACGGAGATCAGACCCGGCCTGTCGGCGCGAATCCGATGCCGCCGCGAAACCGAGGATGCCGACCCCGGCTTCATCACCAGAGCGCGCACGCCCGCATTGGTCCAGTGGATGCGCCCGCTGCGCAGCGCCGGGAAATAATGCGCGGCAGACTCGAGCAGATACCCGATGTCCTCCGCCGTGGCGCGGGCCAGACTCGGGTCATCCTCGAAATCGGTGTCGGTGGTTCCCACCCACGAGTAACCCAGCCAGGGAATCACGAAAAACAGCCGCCCGTCCAGCGGCGAGAACATCGCGAACGCGTTGTGATTCACGGGATCGCAGGCCAGGTGCACGCCCTTGGTGGTGCGCACGAGCCGGCGCGGATGCGGCCCGAGCCGCGCCGCCACGCGATCGAACCACGGCCCCGAAGCGTTCACCACGATGCGCGCGCGCACCTCACGCTCAACGCCTTCGAGCACGTCGCGCACCCTCAACCCCGCCAGACGCCCGCCCTCTACGATCGCGCCTGTGACCTCGGCGTAGTTCAGGGTCACCGCTCCGTGGGCGCGCGCATCCAGCACGTTCTCCAGCGTGAGCCGTTCGGGCGAATCCACCTGGGCGTCGTAGTAGGCAGCGCCGCCTTGCAATCCTTCCCGGCGCAACCCGGGTTCCAGTTCGGCGAGCTGCCCGGCGCTGAAGTATTCGCGCCCGGGCAAGCTCTTGTCATAACTCAGCCAGTCATAAAGCGCCAGCCCCGCGCGCATCTTCAGCCGGTGGAACAGGCTGCTCGCGTAAAAGGGCAGGACGAATCGCAAAGGATGCACCAGATGTCGCGCGATGCGCAGCAGCGTCTCCCGCTCGCGCAGATCCATGCGCACCAGCGCGAAGTCCAGCATCTCCAGGTAGCGCAGGCCGCCGTGGATCAGACGCGTCGAACCCGCCGTCGTACCCGAGCCATAGTCGGCTTTCTCCAGGAGCGCCACGCTGAGTCCGCGGCGAGCAGCGTCGCGCGCTATCCCTGCGCCGATGATCCCGCCGCCGATGATGGCCAGATCGAACGTTCCTTCGAGAGCGCGCAGGCGGCTCATGTCTAGACAGCAACCATTATCCTGCCGCCACGTGGCCACGTCAATAGCGCCAGCTTGACAGAGATGTCTAGACAGGGATATCGTAGTCGGCGATGTCGCCCCTGCGCTGGCTCCGCCCCGCTCCCCACAAGCCGCGTCTGCCCGATTCCGAGGTTCAACGCCTGTACCCGCGCCTCCGCTGGCAAATCCTGGAGGCCACCTTCATCGGCTACGCCACCTATTACATCGTGCGCAACAACCTCCCCGTGGTGGCCAAGGAGATGAGCGAGGCGCTGGGTTACTCGAAGACCCAGATCGGCGACATGCTGGCGGCGACCGCGCTGGCCTACGGCGTGGGCAAGTTCCTGATGGGCGCCTGGTCGGATCGCAGCAATCCACGCTACTTCATGGCCCTGGGCCTCGTGCTCACGGCGCTCTGCAACTTCCTGTTCGGCGCCAGCAACCACTACGGCGTCCACCTGCTGCTGTGGACGCTGAACGGTCTGGTGCAGGGCATGGGCTGGCCGCCCTGCGGTCGCTCGCTCGGTCACTGGTTCAGCCTGCGCGAGCGCGGAACCGTTTTCGCGGTGTGGAACATTGCGCACAACGTGGGCGGCGGCATGGCCGGCCTCATCGCCGCTTACGCCACGCAAGCCGCCGGCTGGCGCAACGCCTTCTTCGTCCCCGGCCTGCTGGCCCTGGCCTGTGCCTTCTACCTGGTCTGGAGATTGCGCGACACACCCCAATCCGAAGGCCTGCCACCGGTAGAAGAGTACCGCAGCGACGAACCCGACCCCATCCAGCGCACCGGCGAGCGCGAGCTCGGCACGCGCGAGCTCTTCGTAGACTACATCCTGCTCAATCGCTACCTGTGGTTGTTCGCCATCGCCAACTTCTTCGTCTACATCACCCGCTACGCCATGCTGGACTGGGGCCCGACCTATCTGAAAGAAGTGAAGCAGGCCAGCGTGGCGCAGGGAGGCCAGAGCACCGCGATCCTGGAATTCGCCGGCATCTTCAGCACCCTGCTCATGGGCTGGCTCTCGGATCGTCTCAAAGGACGTCGCGGCATGGTCAGCCTGCTGTGCATGATTCCCGTCGCCGCAGCGTTCGCGGCGATTCTCTGGGTTCCCGCACACATGTTGTGGCTGGATCTCGTCCTGTTCGGCGTCATCGGATTCTTCGTCTATCCGCCCGTGATGCTGCTGGGCGTGGCCGGCCTGGACTTCACGTCCAAGAAAGCCGTGGGCGCCGGCGCCGGCTTCATCGGCCTGTTCGGTTATCTGGGGCGCACGGTACAGGGCAAGGGTCTGGGCTGGATCGTGGAGCACTGGGGCTGGGACGCGGCCCTGTGGTCCGTGCTCGGCTGCGCCCTGGCCGCCATCCTCCTGCTCGCGCTGACATGGAATCTGAGGCCGCTGACGGCCACGGAGGGGACCGGTGGGAATCCCGCGCTACCGCGTCATCGCTGAAAGGCTGCGGCGCGAGATTCTGGCTCGTGGCGCGCCGCCGCACCAGCGACTGCCTTCCGAACCTGAACTGGCGCGACGATTCGGCGCCGCGCGCGAAACCGTGCGGCGGGCGCTCGCCGAGTTGCAACGGCAGGGCCTGATTTACTGCCGTCCGGGCGTGGGCAGCTTCGTGGCCGAGCCCCGCGTGGATCAGGATCTGGACCGCCTGTTCGGCTTCTCGGAGTTCATGCTGCGCCAGGGACTCCGGCCCGGCGCCAGGCTGCTCGAAGCCGGCGTGCTGCGCATCGCCGATCCGCAATCGCGCGTGCTGCGCGAGCTCGGCCTGCCCGCGGGTTCCCGCGTCATCTACATCCGCCGCCTGCGCACGGCCGCGGGCGAACCTCTGGTGATTGCTTCGACGTGGCTCCCCGAGGCGCGTTTCCCCGGCTTCCTGCGCAACGATCTGCGGCGGCAGTCCGTTTACCGGATCATGGAACGCGCAGGTTACAAACCTACGCGCGCCGTCGAGACCATCGAGGCGGTGACGCTGACCGCCGAGCAGGCCGCCCTGCTTGGCGTGGCCCCGGGTTCGGCAGCGCTGCTGATCCGGCGGACGGGCTACGCCAATGGCGTTCCTGTTGAGTACGCGGAGGATTACTACCGAGGCGACCGGACCAGTTTCCGCGTGCGCCTGGGCGAGTTCGCGGCCGCGCAATCGGGCGGGTAAACGCCTCCGCCGTGCGCGCCCTTGCCGCGCTTGCTCCCGCGTGGCTGTTGCGGGGGCTGTGGTGACCAGGGTGGCGGGCGCCGGGAGCGAGAGGCAGCCGGGGCATTCATGGGTTCTTCAGCAGCTCCGCGTTCTCACAGGTCCGCGGCTTTGCCGGGACTGGCTTCGCTCGTCTCAATGCCTTCTTCGTCAGGTCCGCGTTCTAACCGGAGGTAAGCATGAAGGTGACGGTTAGCACGAAGTCTCAATCCCTTCTTCGTCAGGTCCGCGTTCTAACCGCTGCCGTCTCGCGGGCGTGCGCGCGTGCGCGGGTCTCAATCCCTTCTTCATCAGGTCCGCGTTCTAACTGCCGACATGAGTAAGAGAATCAGTAAGTCAACTTGTCTCAATCGCTTCTTCATCAGGTCCGCGTTCTAACGGGAGGACACGTGAAGGTGAACATCCGTATCAGTCTCAATCCCTTCTTCATCAGGTCCGCGTTCTAACTACTCCGGGCCATACGTCCATCTGCCTGAGAGCGTCTCAATCCCTTCTTCGTCAGGTCCGCGTTCTAACTACTTCCTCGGGCATTCCGACGCGGCCAGCGGCCGTCTCAATCCCTTCTTCGTCAGGTCCGCGTTCTAACAGACCACGGTCCGGTTCGGGCATTTCTCCAAGTGGGCGCGTCTCAATCCCTTCTTCGTCAGGTCCGCGTTCTAACGACTTCACTCCTCGACTTCCAGCCCGGTCGTCGGGTCTCAATCCCTTCTTCGTCAGGTCCGCGTTCTAACGGTCGTAGGGGCGGCTTGGTTGCGGTCGCCCCTGTCTCAATCCCTTCTTCGTCAGGTCCGCGTTCTAACGGCTTCCCGCCGGAGCAGGCGGACGAGAGGTTCATGGTCTCAATCCCTTCTTCGTCAGGTCCGCGTTCGAACCGTGAACGCGTGCAAGTTCTTCTTGCCCGCGTCGTCTCAATCCCTTCTTCGTCAGGTCCGCGTTCTAACTACGCATGCAAGGAGAATGGCGATGAAGGTTAGGGTCTCAATCCCTTCTTCGTCAGGTCCGCGTTCTAACATCCTGTCGCGTACGTTGTCTGCGAGCAACAGAGTCTCAATCCCTTCTTCGTCAGGTCCGCGTTCTAACAGTCCCTGTCGCGTACGTCATTTGCGAGCAAGTCTCAATCCCTTCTTCGTCAGGTCCGCGTTCTAACCCCCTGCGCCCGTAACCACCCTCAAAATCAACGGCTTGCAGAGGGTCTTGACAAAAATTTTAAGCCATCGCCCACTTGTTGACAAGCGGTTGACGGCAAAGAACTTGCCGGCGCCCTCCGGCGCAGCTTCCCTGCGGCCCGCTTCGCCATTCCGACCCTGCCGGCGCAAGCTTTCCATCGCCTTCATTTCACCACAAAGGGTCGCCGCCCGCGTCCTTGGCAAGCTTTCCGCCGCTCCAAAAAGGGAACGGGCCCCGCGGCGTCAACGGCCGCGAGGCCCGGCTCCGGGATTCCGGGTCGGCGCGAATCAGAAGAAGAAGTGGATGCCCAGACGAGCGGTCCGCGGTCCCTGGAAGGCGCTGGCCCAGCCGTAGCGCGGGTCCACGCGCAGCTTCTGCTCCTTCATCAGGGCCTTGTAATCGAAGCCCTTGAAGACATCGGCCTCGTGCTCGAACTGGATCTGCCCGTCGTTGGGATGGACGTAGTTCATCCAACGGTCGGTCACCGTGCTCTGGTTGAACAGGTTGAACACCTCGAAGCCGATCCGTACGCGGTACCGCTCGGGCAGGTTGCCGAGACGGAAGTCATGGGTGATGCCGAAGTCGGTGTTCGAGTAGACCGGAGTGCGCCCGTAATCGCCGCGCCCGTTCACGTACATGGGCGTGGTCGAGATCACGTTCACCTCGGTCGTCAGCGGCGTGCCGCTCATGACGAAGAACACGGGCGAAAAGCGCGTCTCGCCCAGCTTGCTCTTCAGGGCGTAGGTGCCGAAGAATTTCAGGGCGTGCGGGCGGTCAGTGGCCAGGCGCCCCTCGACCAGCCTGCCTTTGGCGTCGTAGTTCATCCACGGCAGGTCGAAGTAACGGTTCACGTTGGGGCTCATGCGCCCGTTCTCGTCCGAGCTGGCCAAACCGCCGTAGTTGCCATAGAGCCGGCTCAGTGTGTAGCTGACCTGGAAGGTCAGGCCGCGGCTGAAGCGCTTGTCCAGCCGGATCTCCATGGCGTCATAGACGCGCTTGGCCTTGGGCGTGGTGGGAATGCCCGGCCCAAAGGTCTTGGGATCCGCCGTCAGACCGAAACCCGGGTTGGCGATGTAATACTTCTCGCCCTGCGGCGTCAGCACGCCCACGTCCTCGATGGTGCGGTCCAGCTTCTTGTGGTTGTAGCGGACGTTCAGCAAGAGCGTATCGGTGAGCGCGTGCTCGATACCAAAATCGTAGACGCGCTCGCGCATGGGCTTCAGATTGGGATCGATCGTGTTGTCGTTGGGATCGTTGGCGGGAATGCGCCAGTCGACCGTCTCCCAGGCATTGGGTCCCACTTTGGGGCTCATGGGCTTGATCTTGAAGAAGTCGGGATCGTCCAGCGGGTAGACGACGTCAATCCAGACGTCGCCGCCGAAGCTGCCCCGCGGCATCTCGTACTTCATCAAGTCGTAGAACAGCCCGAAGCTACCGTAGACCTTGAAGCGGGTATTGCCGAAGACGTCCCAGGCAAAGCCCAGCCGCGGTGCGATCTTGTCGCCGAAGCCGAACTCGATGGCTCGGGAGGGAATGTTCTGCGCCACCTTGAACGACGGCAGATACTCGCGCTCAGTCCGCAGACCCAGGTTCAGGCGCAGCCGCGGGTGCACGTTCCAGCCGTCCTGGATGTACAGGCTCATGTTGTCGCTGGCCACATCGCCGGTGGTGGCGAAGAAGCGGTCAATGTAGTAGCCGTAACGCCCGCGCATGGTACCGGGACGCGTGATGCCGGCGCGCGTGCGGTTCCAGTACAGCAGGATGTAGCCATCCGGCCAGGTGCCGGCCAGGGCGTCGTTGTGGAGACGGTTGATCTGGTAGCCCCACTTGAGGTTGTGTTGTCCGCGCGCGCTGAGCAGGTAGCTGGCGTCGGCATACAAATTCCAGCGCGTCTGGATGTCGCGCACCGTCTGGCGGTTGTCCGGCGTGAAGTTCCCGGTGGGGCCTTGCAAGTTGGGCGGAACCGGCAAAGGCGTACCGTCGGGATGAACCATATTGATGTTCGGCGCCATGAAGCGATAGCGGGGCGTGCCCCGCGGGATGCCGTAATCCTTGTAGTTGCGGTAGTTATAGCCGCCCCAGACGCTCACCAGCAGCTTGGGCGTGATGGTATAGTCCACGCGGGATGCCGTCGTGAAGCCGGGCGTGCGATTGCCCCGGTCCGCCCAAGGCGTGGAGGCGGTATCCGTACCCTGCTGGGTAGGCAGCAACCCGTTCACTTTGTAGGGGGAGTAGACATAGGAGAAGTAAGTCCGCACGTTATCCGTGGGCGCCCAGTCGAGCTTGCCCGTGAACCAATCCTGACGGTCCTTCCGGGTGAACGTGTTCTGGATGCGCTCACGCAGGAAGTAGACCGGGCGCTCCCAGCGCCACATGGCGGGGTAGTAGCTGGTGAAGAACCAAAGCTTGTCCTTGACGAACGGCCCGCCCAGTGCGAAGCCGGGATTCAGCAGGCGGTACCCGTCCTTGACTCCGCAACCGTTGGCCGGATCCAGTTGCTTGCAGTTTACATGGAAGTAACTGGCGCGGTTGTCGTCCAGTGGATCCAGGCGCAGCGCCGGGCGGCCCGCCGCGTTCATGGAATCGTGCTCGAAGTACAGTGAAGCCTGGCCGTGAAATTCGTTGCTGCCACTGCGAATCACGGTGGCCACCACGCCGCCGGTGGCGCCGCCATACTGCGCTTCGAAGCCGCTGCTGCGGACTACCAGCTCGGAGAGGAACTCGACCGGCACCCGGCTGTTGCGCGGCAAATCGCCGGTCTGCAGGTTGGTCACTTCGACGCCGTCAATGGTGTAGACGTTCTCGGCGCCGCTCGCCCCGTCCACCTGGTAGCCGCCCTGCTTGACCTCGCGCCGGGCGCCCGGGGCCAGCTCGATCAGGCTGTCGAAGGTCCGGCCCTTGGGAAGCCACTCGAAGAAACTGCGGCTGACGTTGGCCTGGCTGGTGCTCTGGGACACGTCCACCAGAGCCGCCGCGGCCGTGATCGTGACGCTTTCCGTCACCGCGCCCACCTCGAGGCGGAAGTCCACCGTCAGCAGGCGACCGACCTGAAGGTTGATGCCCGCCTGCTTGACTTGCCGGAACCCGCTGGCGGTCACCGTGATCGTGTACTCGCCGGGAGGAAGCGCGGGAAAGATGTAGTTGCCGAAGGTGTCGGTGTTCACCGCGAGCGGGCGGACCAGAGCGCTGCCGCTGATTTCAACCCGAGCATTGGGCACCGCAGCGCCGGAGGGATCCGTCACAGTGCCGCGAACGCCGCCGGTGGTTTCCTGTGCGATAGCGGTCACTACGCACAGCAATACGAGCAGAATTAAGGGTACGCGTTTCATGGGTTTCCTTTCCTCGAGATAAAGATCGTGGTCACGGCCTGCCCAATCTAATGATTCTAGCACTTCCTGGGCGGGCTACAAGTCCTTCCTTTATTAAACTTCGTTCATTGTCGCCCCTCTGTCTGTTCACTTTGCGGTGGTGCAACCGGCCTGCCAAACCCTGTCCTGCCCCAAACCTCCAGGAAACAAACAGGAAACATGGCGTCTGAGCCGTCCGGCCCCGCCCCTCCGCTCCCATCGCTGGAAGACCCTCTCCGGTTTCTGGTAGGCGCGGCTTGCCTGCCGGGCGCCGCGGTCGCGCGCATCTTGAGCGCGACGCTCAGAACCGACCGGCGGGGCGCAAATGTGGAATTGCACCGCGCGATCGCATTGCCAAAGCGCAGATAGCGCCCGCCGGGCTACTGCCCCTACCTGCGATCGCCCTCAGTCATGCTCCTGCAGCTCGCGCGCATCGGGTCGCCCGCAAAAGTCGGACAACGGGGCCCGGCTCAGAAATTGAAGCGAAGGCCGAACAACACTTGCCGCGTGCGGTTGAGCCGTCCGCGTGCGTAGTCCAGATCGCTGGCCTTTTGCCCTTCCGGCGCCGCAGCGTAGTCGTAGTTCAGCGCGCCGAAGCGGGCGGTGAGGCCGCCGTAAATGTTGGCCGGCGCGTGGTTGAACAGGTTGTAAAAGTCGGCGAAGGGGACGATCTCCATGCCTTCGCGCAAGCGAGTGAGCTTGATGGGCCGGTCCAGGCGCACGTCGGTCGTGAACAGGTTGTGCCACGGCCAAGGATTGTTCTCCGGGACCAGCGGGATGGTGGGAATCACAGCGCCCAGGCGCTTGAGCTGGGCTTCGGTGAAGATGCCCGCGCGCACCAACGCCTCGCCGTGAGGCGTCAGCTTGCCGGCGTAATTCTGGTTGAAGCTCTGAATAACCTGGTTGAGCTTCTTGAAGTCCTTGATGCTTCGACCGAAGGCCCCGGCCTTGGTCCCGGGCAGCAGATCCGCCGCCGGCGTGGTGCCTCGCCCGCCGTCGCCGTTGATGTCGGTGCCGAAAAAGCCGTTGGCGCCGGAAATGGCGCCGCCCAGGTTGGGCACCGTCAGGTTTTGCGCCTGAGCGGTATTGAACTGCCAGAACGAGTTCAAGCGGAAGCCGCCGGGTACGGTCATGACGAGAGCCCAGCGCAGGGTGTGCGTCCGGTCGAGATCGTTCGGACCGAAAGCCTCCCTCCAGTTCCACCGGCGGTTATCGAACGGCGTAGCCAGAAACTCGACGCGGCTGACGGCGCTGGCCGATTCCCCGCGCGCCAGTGCATAGCTCAGGTTGTAGCCGACATCGCGGATGCGCCAGAAGCTCCGCCCGCCGCCCCGCAGGCTGACCTGAAGGCCGCGATAGCGGGTAAATCCGCCCGTGAAGAAACGAGCCCGGATATAATCCGGGTACAGCCCCATATAAGTGGTGTCGCTGATCAGGCCAAAGGCGCTGATGTTGCGCGTGGGATTGGCGGCGATCCACTCATCCACCGTTTTGCCGCCGAGTACCGAGTTGACCCGGGCTCGCGCCGCAGCGACGTTCAGCGTTTCGGCGTCGCGCCGCCGCTCGTAGTCCACGAGAAAGTTGGGCAGGCCGATGGCGTGGTTGTGAACGTAATCCACACTGAGCACCGTGCCTGGCACGATCTCGCGCTGAACGCCCACGTTGAACTGAACGGCGTAAGGGATCTTGAACTGATTGCCCGGGATCACGCCGCCGTAAGTCAGCCCCTGGGCCTGCTTGAAGAACGAGGTGCCTTTTTTGGGATCGAACTGATAGTTGGCGTAAGCCGCATTGAGGGCCTCGTGAATCTGGCCCAGAAGCCCCACGACATTCTTGATAGGCGTGCCGATCAGGTCTTCGTAGTTCCCGTCGGGATGCTTGCCATCCACGTTGATCGGCTTGCCGTCGGGGCCAGCCACGTGGCTGATGTCATAATATTCGGGCCCCAGACCCGGGGGCAGCATCGAGAACTCATCGAACATCGTGTTATTCAGGATGTTCATTTCATAGGCTTTGTAGAAGCCCGCGCGGATGACGGTCTTGTTATCGCCCCTTACGTTCCAGGCGAAGCCAATCGAGGGCGAAAAGGCGTCCTTGGGGAACTCCGGGTACGTGGAAAAACCCCGGCCCCAACGCTCCAGATCCGGTTCGCGGGGCACTTCCTTGCTCGCAAAGTAACCGGTATCATACTGCCAGCGCACCCCAAGGTTCAGGGTGAAGTTCCGATGGAGCTTCCAGGAGTCTTGCAGGAACCAGGCCGTGCGAGTATTGAAGTGGCCGCCGTGAGGCAAGCCGTGCGCCGGCGCCAGGTTGAAGAAGCCGTTCTGGTTGCCCGTGGTGAAGGACTCCAGGGGATACTCCAGGGGGTCCTGCAAATTCGCGCCGCGCGCCTTCAAGGCCGCAATAGTAGCCGCGTCATAGGTTCCGTAAATGCTCAGCGGCCCAGCAAAGTTCGCAAACCCGCCCAGGATGATCCGCCGCACGTCAAAGCCGTAGCGGAGGGTGTGCTTGCCCTGAAACCAGCTCCCCTCATACGAATTCTGGTAGTTGTCCTGGTAGGTGGCTTGCGGGGCGAGCGAATTCGGCCCTGCGGCGTAAGGTCCCACGCCCAGGTAATATGGGATGCCCTGCGGGGTTCGCAAAAACTTATACTTCAGCTCCTGGGATTCGATGCGGTTGTTGAAGTTCACATACCCGAAACGATACGTGTGCGTCATGCGCGGGCCTGTATGGTCCAGCCCGAAGGTGACGAGGTTGGTCCAGTTAATGGTCTGGAATGGCGAGACCGCGCTGCCGCCGGTAGCCAGGTTCCAGTCGTGATGGAACTTGCCGAAGAAACGCGTATTGGAGGTGATATTCCAGTCGAGCCGGTGGTCTGTGAAGCGCAATCCGGCGGGCCAGGACTGGCTGATGTTCAGTTGCGGAAACTCCGGCACCCGCGAAGTCCGCAGCTCGGTCTGATAGTGCCGCTCCCAGTTCACCAGCCAGAACAATTTGTCCTTCTTGAACGGCCCGCCGATGGTGCCACCCGTGCGATTGCGCTTGAAGGGAGGATTGCTGCCGTTGAATTCCTCCAGGTCCTTCCTGGTCAAATAGTGAGGCCGCGCGCCCATGTCCTGGTTGTAGTAATCCCAGAACCAGTTGCCGTGGATCTCGTTGCCGCCCGTGCGGGTGATGATGTTGATCGCCCCGGATGAGGTGAAGGAGGTGGAGGGGTCCAGCGACGAGCGCGTGAGTTGAAACTCGTTGATCGCTTCGGGCGAGAAGTTGGCCACCGTGGTGCCCACGGTCTCGTCCGTTACGTCAATGCCGTCAATCTGGACACGGGTGGCGGTTCCGGAGCGCCCCACGACGCCCACCACGCGGTAGGCAAACTCCTTGGTCGGGTCAATCGAGCCGCCGTCCCGGATCCAGGTGCCTGGCGCCAGCGCCGCCATGTCCAGAAAGTTGCGCGAGAAATAGGGTAAGTTCCGGACCTCGGTACCGGTAATCACGGAGTCCACCGTCTGGCGTGCGGTATCCACCGTCACCGCCTCGGCGACCACAGAGATTATCTCGCCCGTTTTGCCCAGCTCCAGTTTCATGCTCGCGTTGACCACTGCGCCGCTGGAGACCGAGACTTTCTCGAGTGTTTTCGCTGCGAACCCGGCTGCTTCTGCCGTTACCTTATACACACCGGGCAGCAAGTTACGGACCACGAACCGGCCCTCTGCGCTGGTGGTCAGAGTTACTGACCGCCCCGTGGCCAGCTCGGTAACCGTAACCTTGGCGCCAGGGATTACGGCCCCACTGGGGTCCGTAATTTCGCCTTCAATGGCGCCGGTGGGTGTTTGCGCCCATCCTGGGCGGCTCAGCGTCATTGAGAGCAGCAACACCGCAATCCCAAGCGCCCGGAAGAAACCAGAAACCCAACGCACGAGCTTGAGATTCATTGCCATACCTCCTTGGAAGACTACACTGGGCCTGCTAGCGCCACTGCCAGTCGGAATGCCCAACTTACGTACAAACCTCCATGTGCTTTCGAGCGGCTCCCCACCCAGCTTCCCAGGAGCACTGCCCCACCTGTGATCTCAAGGCCTCTCCAGTCCGCTGACCGGTGCCTGCCTCGTATCCCCCGGAGTATACTGCCAGGACCCCCGGGATGTCAATGGTCAATCCGAGGCCGCG
>JAPWUP010000270.1 GCA_028275505.1 Bryobacteraceae bacterium | reverse complement strand
GGCGAAAGCCTGCTCAAACAACGGTGGTTCCGTTTCGGCAAGAGCCTGCACGCGCAGGGAAGATATGCCCGGGCGCAATCGCGAGAAAGGGAACACGCGCAGGAGGCGCTCGAAGCGGTCCAGCATGTTCTCGGCGCGATGATCGCGCATCCACAACGACAGATAGAGCAGGTCAGGCATGAAAGCAGGCCGTGCGGCTACCGCAGTTTCTCGACCACGGTGACCGGCTCTTGAAGCCGGAAGGTCAGGCGCGTTTCACTGGGCAGAACGGCAGGCTTGCCGCGCGTGGCCAGCACCGTTCCCGTGCCCGCGGCGCCGCCCACGCCCGCGCCGATGGCAGCGCCCCGGCCGCCGCCGGCGATGGCGCCGATCGCGGCGCCGATCGCAGCACCCACGCCGATTTTCTTGGCGTCGCTGCCGGTGGAGGCCTCAGCCGTCTTGCCGAAAGGCTCGGTGCTGATGGTGATATCCTGCCCGTCCGCCGTGTGCAGCTTCACCAGGTGGATCTTGAGCGAAGCCAGACCGCGCACGCGCCCCGATTGCTGGACCTCAAGCACTTTGCCCTGCACACGAGCACCGCGCTCGGCCAGCACCAGACCTTCCACGATCAGCGGCTGGTCCAGCGTAGCAGTGAATGTGTCGCCAGGATGGTTTTTCTCGCTGGAAAGCGTTTCGTTCAGCCGGACCGTGATCAAGGTGCCGGCCGGGATTGTCACCTTGCGCGGAGTGGGAGCAGGCGGCGGTGCGGCTTGCGTGCCCGAGGGCGGCGTCAACACTACGGGCGCTGCCTGTTGCGCTGCGGGCGCGGGTTCAGGAGCCGGCGAAGTCGCGCTCTGAACCGGCTGCGTTTGGGTGGCTGCCTCCGTCGTCCGCGCGGGCGCGGTGCTCCTCACGGGCGCGGGTGAGGGTCGCTTGCGCTCCGGCCTGGCAGGTTCAGGAGCCGGCGTCGGAGCAGGTGCGGGCGAAGGCGTTGCGGCTTCCGAAGGGGCTGGTTGCGGCGCTGCCGGTGCAGCCGCCGTCTCGTTGGACGCAGGCGTCGCTACCGGCTCAGGAGCTTTGCTGCGGTAGTTCATGTACAGCAGGCCCGCGACCACCACCAGCATGACCAGAATTCCGATTTGGACCGCTTTCATGGCGGCGCCTCCTCTAGTTGTTTAACGCAGCCGCTCCCCGGCCGGTTGCACAGCTTTCAGGTTTATACTAGCCCTTCGGAAAGGAGAAAGCAAAATGAGACGGGCGCCGTGGGCGCTTTCCCTTGTTGCCGCCTGCCTGTCCCCGCTTGGGGCGGCCGAAGCGTTCCGAGCCGGCATCGGGCGGGTCAAGATTACCCCGCAGGAGCCGATCTGGCTTTCCGGCTACGCCGCTCGCAATCGGCCCTCGGAAGGCGTCGTGCACGATCTGTGGGTGAAGGCGCTCGCGCTGGAGGACTCGCGCCGTAACCGCGTGGTCATTCTTGGCGCTGACCTCATCGGTCTGCCGCGCGCCATCACCGATCCGGTGGCTGCACGCCTCCAGAAAGAGTACGGCCTGGAGCGGGCACGCGTGCTGTTCACGGCCACGCACACCCACTCCGGCCCCGTGGTGCGCTCGAATCTCACGGCCATGTATGATCTGGACGCCGAGAACGCCCGTCGCATCCAGCAGTACGGCGACGTCGTGGCGCAAGCCCTTTTTGACGCAGCGGCGGCTGCGTTGGGCGATCTGAAACCCGCTCGCCTGTTTTTCGGGACCGGTCGAGGCAGCTTCGCCATCAATCGCAGAGAACCCACGCCCAAAGGGATCCGGCTCGGCGTCAATCCATCCGGCCCCACCGACCACACCGTGCCCGTCATCAAGATCACCGCTCCGGACGGTTCACTGCGGGCCGTGCTGTTCGCTTACGCCTGTCACAACACCACGCTAGGGCAGGACTTTTACCGGATATCCGGCGATTACTCCGGCTTCGCGCAGCTCGCCTTGGAAAACAAACATCCCGGGGCTACGGCGATCTTTTTCATGCTCTGCGGAGGCGATCAGAATCCGCACCCGCGCGGAACGCTCGAGCTGGCTCGGCAGCATGGCGAGGGCCTCGCCGCCGAGGTTGAACGCGTGCTGGCGGGCGAGATGAAGCCGCTGGAAGGGCCGCTGCGCGCCGCCTTCTTGATGACCGATCTCCGCTTCGCACCCCACACCCGCGACATGTTTGAGCAGCGCCTGAAGGACACCAACCCGCACCGCGTCCGCCACGCCCGGCTCATGCTCAAGGCGTACGATGAACAGCGTCCCATTCGCACGGCGCCTTATCCCGTCCAGGCGATCCGTTTCGGGCGCAGCCTGACGCTGCTGGCGCTGGGCGGGGAGGTGGTCATTGACTATCAGCTGCGGTTGCAAAAAGAGTACGGCTCGCGTGAACCCCTGATCGTGGCAGGCTATGCGAACGACGTCGCCTTCTACGTGCCGTCCCTTCGCGTTCTGAAAGAGGGCGGCTACGAGCCTGTGGACAGCATGATCTACTACGGCATGCCCGGGCCGTTCGATGAGGACGTTGAAGAGCGGGTCGTGAATGCAGTCCGCCAGGTCATGAAACGAGTGGGACGCTGAAAAGCTTCAACGCGGTTCGCTCCGCGGGTTGCTCTCGCTCCGCTTGATCTGCGCGCGCCGCCGGCCTTGGGCGAGGTTCTGCGAGGCTTTCAGGCGGGCCTGTTCGCTGACCTCGATCCGGTTGATCACCTTGCGCGCCCCGGCGGCCTTGGCCAGCCGCGTCGCGGTTCCTTTGTGCTGCACGACGTTGGTCCGCCCTTCCAGAATCGCCACGCCGCCTTGAACGCGCACGCTGAAACCATTGGCGGCGATCTTGGAGCGCGCAAAGCGCTCGCGGATGGCCTTTTCCAGCTCCGCGTCGCTCAATTGGGTGCCGCCCGCCTGCCGCTTAGGCACAGCGCGGGTGGGCGGGGTCGTCGCCCAAGCCGCGGCGAGCACACAAAGCAGGGCCACGCCCATCCTCCAGACTCGTGTCATCGTAACAGGCTCCCTCTTACATGCAGTGTCTCGCGGAGTTATAATTTCGCAGATGTTTGACACGGCGATTCGACGACGCGATCTGTTCCGCGGCAGTCTGGCCTTCACCGCCGCTTCCTACTCCCGCATTCTCGGTGCGAACGACCGTCTCGGCTTGGGCGTAATCGGGTGCGGCGAGCGAGGCCGCGGGGACATGCGCCTTTTCCTCAAGCAGACCGGCGTCCAGGTGGTGGCCGTCTGCGACATCTACGGCGAAATGATAGACCGAGCCCAGCAGATGGCCCCTGGCGCACAGGCGTTCACGGATCACCGCAAGCTGCTGGAACTCAAAGAGGTAGACATCGTCCTCATCGCCACACCCGATCACTGGCACGCCCAGACCACCATGGATGCCCTCAACGCGGGCAAGGACGTTTACGTGGAAAAGCCCCTCACGCTCAAGATCGAGGAGGGGCCTGAGATCGTCAAGGCCGCGCGGGTCAACGAGCGCATCTGCCAGGTCGGCATGCAGCAACGCTCCGGTCCGCACTACATTCAGGCCAAGAAGGAATACATTGATACCGGTCGCCTTGGCAAGATCACGCTGGCCCGCACGTGGTGGCACGGCAACGTTTACCACCTCCGCCGCGCGCCGGAGCGGCTGCGCCAGAAGCCTTCCAACCTGGATTGGGCGCGGTTCCTGGGACCCGTGAAGTGGCGGGACTGGGACCCCCAGCAGTACTGGAACTGGCGGGCGTACCTGGACTTCGGCGGCGGCCAGATCACGGACCTGTTCACCCACTGGGTGGACGTCGTCCACATGTTTCTGGGCCAGGACATTCCCGTTTCGGCGGTCGCCGCCGGAGGCGTCTACGTCTACAAGGACGGGCGCACCGCTCCGGACACGATCAACGTTCTGCTGGAGTACCCCAACGACCTCACCGTCACGTTCGAGGCTACGCTGGCGCCCGGTCTGCGGGGCGCTGCTGTCGAGTTCGTAGGTACGGAAGGGCGGTTGTGGATAGACCGCAGTCGCTTCGAGTTTGAATCGGCCGAAAAGGGCGCCCAGCCGGTTGTGGTCAAGGCGCCCAACCCGGACATGACGGCGGACCACATCGCGAACTTTCTGGAGTGCGTGCGCACGCGCAAGTTGCCGAATGGCGATGTGCTGATCGGACACCGGTCCGCGCAGGCGTCGCACTTGGGCAACATCGCATACCTGCAGAAGCGGCGGATCCGGTTCGACCCTGTCCGCGAAGAGATACTACCCCTTTGAGGGGGCCCCGTGCGGTTGTCAGGGTTAGATTGATCGCCCCCGCGATTGAAATTTCTGTAGACATCTGTCTGCAAGTGGTGGTAAACTAAGTCCGAGCGGAGGGCCGCCCGAGGCCTGCGAAAAATGGAAGGAGCTGGCAAACCCCGCATGCCGGCTACCACCGACCGGCGCACACCGTACCAGAAGTTTCAAAGTACTATCCTGCAAATCCTCAGCCAGTACGGGCGGCTCGTTTACCTTTCTTCCCTTTATGATCGCGAGGACGGCCGCTACCACCACTACGATCTGGAATCTTTCCTGGGCGCGGACGAGGCCGACCGTGTGATCCGCGAAGCCCATCGCCAGGCCTTCCAACAGTGGCTGTGCTATGACTTGGAGCAGCAGAAGGCCGATCTGGATCTCTATCTTTCCGACCTCGGGGTCGAGAAGAGAATCACCCTGGCCATCTGGGCGGGCCTGGC
>JAPWUP010000269.1 GCA_028275505.1 Bryobacteraceae bacterium | reverse complement strand
GGCACGTTGACCTTGGAGCGCGGACCGGCGGTGTTCGAGATTCAGCCGCAGGCCATCCGCGCCCGCGAGCTCATGACGCTGCACAAAGTCTGGGTGCGGTGGCTAGCATAAAAGACGCAGCCCCGCTTACCAGCTCACCCGCAGCGTAAGCTGGAGCTCGCGGGCCGCCTGGCCCGAAGTTCGCGTCGAGAGCACGCCGTTGGCGCCGATCGCGTTCGGGTTGCCCGGCATGTTCAGAACGTTGAAGAAGTCGGCATTGAAGCGGATCCGCACGCGCTCGGTTACGGGAATAGTTTTGAACAACGAAGCGTCCAGGTTCCACTGGCGGACGCCGGGCAAGTACTGCTGGCGCCAGGGGTGCAGGCCGTCATCGTAAGTGGTGCGCTGCAAGGTGCCGTCTTTCAGGCGCACCCAGACGGTGTTGGTGCCATAGTAGGGATACATGGGATCGTTCCGATCGGGGTACTTTGGCCAGGGATTGAGCGGCTGCCCCGCGGGCTTGTAATTCTCGGGAACGCCCATGATCCCGTTCGGCTTGCCAGTGACCGGATCGTAGCTGTTGATCCGGTTGGCCGGGATATAACCGTTCCACCACAGATAACCCGGCCAGCATACGCCGCTGGTGCAATCCTGAATCGGGTACTTGTAACCGTAGATCTCGATTTTCTCGCCCGTGGGATAAATGTTGGTGGGCAGGGCGAAGTAATTCGAGCGCAACCATCCCATGCCCGCAATCTGCCAGCCGCCGATGACCCGGTCCAGCCAGCCGCGCGCGTTGCGTCCGAGCCACTTGCCGCGGCCGAAAGGCAGGTCGGCGACCCAGTTCCAGCGCACGCGGTGCTTGGGAATGGAGATGTCGCGCTGATAGTTCAGGAAGCGGTTGCGTGCGTCAACGTCGGTGGGAACCAGCCCGGGCAGGAACTGGTTAAGCTCGGGGATCACCGAAGTTCCGCTCCACTCCTGCCCGCCCGCGGCAAGGGCATTACCCACGACGTAGAAAACCTGAAAGGCCAGGCCGTTCGAGTAACGGCGCTCTAGCTCGAGCTGGGCGCCGTGATAATTCGACCAGCCGGTTTTCCGGTACTCCTCGATGGTTCCGTAGACCACCTTGTCGAAGTAGCGCCGGGCGACGCCGGCGTATTCGCCGGTGGGCAGTCGCTCCCCGGTGGTCACATACCAGATATATTCGGGCGTCTGCTCGTTGTAGCGGTAGAACTGTTCCAGGTGGCTGCCGTGATTGCCCACGTAGCCGGCCCGGAACACTGTGTTAGGCATGATTTCCTTTTCGAGGGTAAGGTTCCAGTCCTGCACTCGGGGGTCGGGCTGATGCCGGGCGAAGTAACTGGCGTTGACCGAACCCCGGGTCAACCCGGCCGGATTGTCCAGGCGAACGACGTCGCGGCTGTTCTGACCTGCGATCACGGTCGGCACGGAACGCATACCATAGTTGCCGATGCCGTCGGGTGATAGCGCCGGGTCGGTCAAGCTCGTGCGGAAGCGCGCTGTCAACGGGGCGTTGCTGCGCATGCGGGCCGTCCAGGGGCGAAGGGGGATGGGGAAGTAGCAGATGCGATAGCCGCCGCGCAGCACGAAGGAGCGACTGCCGTCCAAAGCACGGTAGGCGAAGCCCAGGCGCGGTCCGTAGTCGCGCGCTGTGGAATCCATCAAGGTCTGGGGCAGGCCCGCCTCTTTCCAGGTAATGAACCTGGCGCCCAGCGAGGTGAGCCGGTTCACGATGGAGGGCAGGGTGGCGCCCAGCCGGTACATGGTCTCCAGATCCGTGCCCAGCACGATCGCCTTCTGGTTGGGGTCGAAGGTGGTCAAAACCTTGTTCTTCTCACGGAAAGCAGGCCAGAACTCCCACCGCAGTCCCATGTTGAGAGTAAGTCGGGGAGTTACCTTGAAATTGTCCTGGAAATATAGAGCGTACTCGCGGGCGCGCATATAGAAGTAGCCGCGCACGAACTGATTCGAGTAATTCATCACGCCGAAGAACATATTGGCCAGGTTATGGCCGGTAAAAGGCGTAGCCAGTGGGTTGGTGCGCGAGCTGGTGGGATCATAGAGGGCGGTCGCGCCGGTAGCCCAGCTATGGCTCCCCTGGTTTTGCTGCTGGTCGGGGAGCACGTTCAACTGGTCGTAGCGGTAGTGGAAGCCGAACTGCAGTTCGTGCTTGCCTACGATTTTGGTCGAGTTGTTGTCGAGGATGACGTAGGTGAAGGGAGAGGACTGGGTGTTGTCGGTTTCAAAGACGTAGCCGCTCAGGCCGGTGTCGTACAGGCCAGGCCAGCCCGGAACGTTCATGGGGTTGGGCAAGCCGAGCTGGTCGGCGTACTTGACGCCCGGCTCGCCGGTTCCTTTCCACCAGACTTCCCGGAAGCCGCTGACGAGTAGCTCATTGAAAAAGGTCGGTGAGAAGGTGCGCACCCAGGAAAGAGCGAGACTTTTGTTGGGGGTCAGACGGCGGACGCTGCCAGGAACCTGGTTCAGCATGGGCAGGTTCCAGTCCTGCGAGAACGTGTAAAGATCGCCCTGGGTGTAGCGGGCATAAAACTGGTCGCGGTCCGAGAAGCGATGGTCCAAGCGGAACGTGGTAGTCCACTGGCGGGTGAAGCCGGGCGCCGTGCCCCACCAGTTGCTGTCCACCAAGGGATTGATCTGCGGGTGCGTGGGCAGCGGGGTGATGCTGAACAGGTACTTGGCCAGAGGGCTGATGCGGTTGGGATCCACGACGTTGAGCTGGCCCTGATACGAGACCTGCTGTCGCTCCCAGGTAACCGGGTTAGTGGTATACGGGTCGTAGATCCTGTATTGCCGTCCCTGGGAATCCACCAGGCCGCGGAAGTCGCCGCGGCGCATGGCTTCGGTAGGCACGGAAGCGTTCCAGGTCGAGGGGCTGATGTTGCGGTAACCCTCGTACGCAAAGAACCAGAAGGTTCGGTTCCTGCCGTTGTAAATCTTGGGCAGCCACAGGGGGCCGCCGGCCGAGGCGCCGAACTCGTTGCGGATCAACTGCGGCGGCTTGCGGTAAAAGTCCTGACGCCGGCGAGCCTTGCCGATGGCGTTGTTGCGGTGCGTCTCGAACAGCGAGCCGTGAAATTCATTGGTGCCGCTGCGCGTGGAGAGAACGATCGTGGTGGGACGCGTGAATTTCGCCGAGGAAGCGTTGTTTTCGACTTTGAACTCCTGGATGGTGTCCAGCCCGGGCGGGCGACGCACGGTGCCTCCCCACAGACGGTCGCTCATGGGGGCGCCGTCGAGGACCATCTCATGAGAGCCCTCCCGCAGGCCCCAGGCCCGCGTGCCCTCCATGCCCGGCACGGTTTGCAGCAGCGTGGTCACGAAACGCCCGTTGATAGGCAACTGCTCAATACGCAGCCGTTCGAGGACGCGCCCCAGCGTAGGACTGTCAACAGTGACCAGAGGGGTCACGTCCTGAACGACCACCTCGGCGACGGTGGCGCCCACGCGAAGCGTGACGTCCACCACCGCGCTTTGTTGGACCTGAACAGTGAGGCCGGCCTCGAACTTCTGCATTCCCGGAGCCTCCACCGTCAGACGGTAGGGGCCGGGAACGACGCCGGGGAACCGGTAAAGGCCGGCTTCGTTGGTGGTGGTTCGCAAGGTAACGTTGGTGGCGGTGTTGGTCAGCGCGACGGCGGCGCCCGGGATCACGGCGCCGCTCTGATCGCGAACGGTCCCGCTGACAGAACCGGTGGAAGCCTGGGGCAGGCACGGCAGTGCGCCCAGAAGCATGATGGCAACGAGGCGGAGTCCTCGGGATCGTTGCACGGCGATTGGCCCTCCCGCAGCTAGACTACTCCCGCCCTTGGCGCAAGTCAAGCGGACGAAGAACGCCGACGGAAGCACTCATGTTTCCGAAACCGATTTGCGCCCGAGGCTGCGGACGGCGCAGGTGGACCAACCGACTTGGTAGCTGCTCGCGGCGGCGGGCAGACCGTCTACACGCTGTTCAACTCGTCCTACCGCACGGTGGGGTTCCGGTTCCAGGGGCGCTGGCTGACGCTGGCGCCGCGCGACGTCGCCGTGGTCGAGGGTTCCTGAACCCGCTGGGCGGCCCCGGGGGCGAACCCTGCCTCAGCCTTCGTGCACAACCTGGAAACCTGCGAGACGGCCCAGCCGTTCGATGGCCTCGACGTGATCGCCGTAAAACAGCACGCGATGGAGCAAGTCCCGCGTGCCCGGCATGCCCGAGCCGGTATTGAGGGCAGCCGACCACGACAACAGGAGCTTGCGCGCGTCGGCCACCCGCGTGCGGATCTTGGTGCGGCAGCCGCGCTCGTCGTCCACGTTGCCCAGCGCCTCCCCGGTCGAGACCAGGAACTTCTTGGGGCCCGCGAAGCGGGCCACGGTCACGCGATCGCCCGCCGGCGCCAGCACTTGCATGGACGCGCCCTTGTGATCCTCGAGATGTGACCGCACCAGGTAAGGAGAAGGCTCGGCGTGGATGCCGCGCAGGCGCGTAGCGGAGACGCAATGAGCATGGATGACTTCGTTGCGGCTGGTGTCGAAGACCGGATCGGTCACGAAGCCGGGTTTGCCGGAAAAGGAAGTAACCAGAAGCTGGGTCATCGTCGAATCCAGATCGTTCTCGCAGACGCCATACAGGCCGGCGTCGTTGAACTTCGAGAAAGCGATGCACGGGTAAGCGGGCAGATCGCCGCGCCCGAAACCGCCCAGGCAGTCAATGGCGATGGCGTTG
>JAPWUP010000268.1 GCA_028275505.1 Bryobacteraceae bacterium | reverse complement strand
AGCGAGTCAATGTGCGGCGTGCGAATGTCCGGGCAACCATAGCAGGAAAGATCGGCGGAGCCGAGATCGTCGGCCACCACCAGCAGGATGTTCGGCCGCCGGCGGCTCGGGGCTGCGGAAGCGGCCAGGCCGGCCAGCCACTGGCGACGCGTGAGGCCGTAACTCATGTCAGTCAGATTAACGCGAGCGGGGCAGGGAAGGCGGCGATCCGGGCGAGGCGCCACCGCCTCGGGCTATCATGACGGATCGGAGGAAATTGCAATGCTTCGACTCTTGCTGAACTCTCTGGCGTGCCTTGCGATGGGCGCGAGCCTGATCTGGTGCCAGGCGCCGCGTTGGACGGACCGTCCCAAGCCTCCCGAGACCGGCTGGGTTTCGCTGTTCAACGGCAAGGATCTCACCGGCTGGGTCAAAGTGGGCAACGAAAAATGGGAAGTGGAGGACGGCGTCATCCACGGTCAGGGCATCACCAAAGAATACGGCTACCTGCGCACCGAGAAAATGTACAAGGATTTCGAGCTGTCGCTGCGCTTCAAGGCCGAGGCCAGCGGCAACAGCGGCGTTTTCTTCCGGACGGAATTCGAGGGCGACACCCCCAAGGTGGCGCACGGTCTGCAATTCGAGATTGATCGCACGCTCAACCATCACACCTGCGGCGTGTACGGCGACGGACGCGGTTGGGTGGTCTGGCCGGCGCCCGAGAACGAGACGGTCATCCGGCCTAACGACTGGAACGACATGTACATGAAGGTCGAAGGCAACCGGTACATCTGCAAGCTCAATGGCGTGCTCATGGTGGACTTCACGGACCCCGCGCCGCGTTCCTTCGACGGCTACATCGCCTTGCAGTTGCACTCGGGCGGCGAAGGCAACATGAAATTCAAGGACATCTTCATCCGCGACCTGAGCAAGCGGTGAGCACGCCCGCAGGCAGCTACAGCACGGGGCAAGCGCGCAGCGCGGCGCGGATCGTGTGCAGATTCGGCTCCGAGTACCGGCGGCGCGTGACGAAGGCGTAGGCCTCTTCGAGAGTCTTGCCACGTTTCCAGACCAGCCACGCGATCGCTACGCTCGGGGAACGATTTACCCCGGCGGTGCAGTGCAGGTAGACGCGGTGTCCCGAGCCGATCAGCTCATCCAGCGTCCGCGCGCAATCCGGCAGACGCTCGGCGAGGTTTTCGGGGTCGAAGTCGCGCACCGGTTCGCGCCGCGCCACGATCCCCGCGGCCCGGCACCAATCCTCGACGTCGCTCCAGCTCAGGCCGCGCTCGGCAAGGTCCTGGTCCGTCTGCAAGCTGAGCAGTGCGGTGGCGCCGGCATCCTTGATTTCGAGTACGTCCTGGTAGCTGTCCGGACAGGATCCTACGATCAGCTCGGGCAGGATTTCGTCGTAATTCAAACTCATTGCCCTTGAATTTTCAGCATACGGGCTCGTGCGCGGGCTTCGCTTCCCGCGGGTGGCGTCGCGCCTTTGTTAGGCTGATCAGCGGGGATGACGGACTGGGAAGCCGCAGACCGGCAATTGCTGGAGAATCTCGAGCGGGCGTTGGCAGAGGGCACAGCGCGCGCCGGAGCGCACCTGGCGTGCCGGCCCGGCTGCATCGAGTGCTGCATCGGGCCGTTCCCGATCACGTTGCTCGATGCCTGGCGTTTGCAGCGCGCTCTGCAAGAACTGGAGCGAAATGACCCACAACGCGCCGCGCGCATCCGGGAGCGGGCAAGCAATGCCATCCGCGAGATGAGCAAGGATTTTCCCGGCGACCTGGCAACCGGCCTGCTCAACGGCGACACAGAGGCCGAGGATCGCTTTTTCGAACGTCACGCGACCTTGCCCTGCCCAGTTCTCGATCCCGAAACGGGGCTGTGCGAACTCTACGCGGCCCGTCCGCTCTCGTGTCGGACCTTCGGGCTGCCCGTGCGCATTGGCGACCAGGATTTGCCGCCCTGCCGCCTGTGCTTCCGCGACGCGTCTGCCCAAGAGATCGAGGCGTGCCGCGTTGCGGTGGATCCCGAGGGCCTCGAAGATCAGATCTTGGGCGACGCGGGCGGGGTCGAGACGCTCATTGCTTTTGCTCTGACTGGCTGCGGCGCGCCAGCGCGACCCCCTGCGTCGTCACAGCGTACTTGACGAGCATATTGGGGGTCTCCCAGGCCGGCATTCGCGACGGGTCTTCCAGGAATCGCAGGAAGTCTTCCACCACTTGGCCGAAATGCGCCTCGTGGCCCACGCGCAAAGCGTCGGGAATCGTGATCCACAAGGCACCGTCGCGGTCCCCGAGACCGATGCCGGGGTAACGGTCCTGCCACTGCCGTACGCGCTGGGCGAGCACGGCGCGCAGGGCCTCGCGGTCGTCTTCGCGATTCGGGATCACGTAGAGCTCGGGACGGAAGTTTTCCGCCGCTCCCTGTCGGATCTCGATGCGCGAGCGCGAGCCGCGAAAGACGGCGTAGTGGGTATCGCCGGCGCCCGGCGGGGCTTCGTAACGCCACAGAACGTCCAGTTGCACGTGCACGCCGCGCAGCGTGTAGTGCACCCGGTTGTTGCAGTAATAGTCGAGTTTGTCGCCGTTGACCCAGCGGCGCAACGAATCGGGGAAGTCGCTGACGCCGGTGACGCGCGCGAACTGCTCGCGGCTGAGAGATTCGGGCCAGCGTTTCGCGCTCAGCACGGCGATGTCCTTGCGCCAGTCCAGCGCCTGGTCGGCGAAGAGGATCCACTGCACCAGATCCACCAGGTGCGTGCCGACGTCGCTCAGCGCCTCGCCCTGCTCTTCGATGTCGAAGAAGGAGACGGGCCGGAAGACGGGGGCGCCGGCAACGGTTTTGTAAATGTGGTGAACGCTCTCCATGATCACCGCGGGCGCCGCTTCCGAGCCTTGTTCGACCTGGCCGAAGACCTCGCGATCCTGGACGAGATCGCGCTGCAACATGTTGGTGACCTCGAAGCGCTCGGTCATGATGTCGTACGCGATCAGGCCGCGCCGGCGGGCGGTTCGCAGAGCCTTGTCTAAGGCGGGCAGCTCGGTCGGGTCCAGGATCCAGGGCTTGTCGGCGAGCACGTGAAGGCCCGCATCCAAGCAGGCCTGAATGCGGCGGATCTTGTCGCGGTTGCGGCCCGAGAGGACCACGATGTGGCCGCGGCGGTCGGAAAGCATCCGGTCCAGAAAATCCGCGCCGGTGTAAATCTCGAGTTCCCATGCGGTGGGATTCTCGGCCCGCGTGTTGAACTGGTGAATCTGGGCGAGATGGGCGAGCAAGTCACGCCCCAGGGGCGCGTAGATGAAAGCCTTGGGAGAAACCTGCGGATAGCTGCGCTTGTGGATCAGCGCAGCATGGAAATGGCCAGGGTCCAGGGTGATCAGGCGCCAGCCTCCCCGCGGTTTTCGCGGTTTGCGCGCGCTGACAACGCCCCGGGCAGCCAGCATGAGGATGCAGGCATAAAAAAGCGTATGGCGCCACATGGCAATCGAGCAAAGTATAGTGCACGCGGCGCGCGTCTTGTAAATCGCAGCGAGCGGCAGGCGTGCTGCGAATCTCAGCGGGCGCTGCGGACCCGGGAGACCAGGGCGTCCACCTTGCGGATCACCAGTTCCTCGACTTCGGGGCGAAACGGCGCGGGCTGCCCGTATGCGACCATCGCGCCTCCGGCTTCATAACCTCCTTCCTCGAGCACGCGGCGCGAGGGAATGTACGCAAAAACGTCGTTCGAGTAGGCGGCGACCCAGGTGGTGTCCCAGCCGTACTGCGCTTTGAAGCGCAGCGCGTAATCCACCACGACTTCGCCAGCAAGCACGATCAGGGTGAGGCCGGGGCCGAACTGCCATACCTGCACGGGATACGGGTAACGGTCAGGCAGGCGCCCCTCGCGATCGAGCGTCTCGAGCATCAGCGCGGCCCAGCGGCGGTGCATGGCGTCCTTGTCCTGGAGCCGGGCATTGAGTTCCTGGCGGGAGGGCGGGTCCTGGAAGGGCAGCTCGACGTACTCCAGAGCGGCGCGCAAGGGACGTTCCACCGGCCTCATCTTGCTATTGAGGACCTCGCGAACCGCGGCCGCCAGGATCTGGCCGTACATGCGCGCCAGTTCCACGGAGCGGCGGGGCAGGGGATTAGCGTCGGCGCCGCAATTGGCCACGAACAAGGCGGTAGCACCGGGGTATTCCTTTTCGATTGCCTCCTGCGCGAAGCCGGCATAGTCGCCGTTGATCACGTAGTCGGCCAGCACCGTGTTGTGACAGGCGTAGCCGAACACCACGGCGCGGAGTTTGCCGTCCGGCGAGCGCACCGCAAGCACGGGGACGTCCTGATCCACGGGGCCGGGCCGGTGGCGCGCGCCAACGCGACGGCGATTCACGGCGAAGCCAGCGAGGCCCTGCTCGAATTCCAGGCGTGCAGGCGCAAGGTCGGCGATCGCCCGGCCCACCAGTTCCACCACCTGATCCAGGAACCAGGCCGTGTAACGACGGATGACTTCGCGCTGCGCGTCGTCCAAAGGATAGGCCGGCTGCAAAAGGCTTCCAGTGACCGGCCCGCTATGCGTGTGCGTCGCGGCCAGGATGAGCCGCTCACGCGGCACCCCGTAGCGCTCCCGGATGCGCTGCGCAACGTAGTCGGACATCTCGCGCGAAAAGCCCAGAACTTCGGCAGAGACAAGGACGGACTTCGATCCGGCGGCGTCTTCCAGTGCGAGCGCCTTGGCCCAGATGTCCAGGAGCACGCCTTCCGAAGGTCTGGT
>JAPWUP010000081.1 GCA_028275505.1 Bryobacteraceae bacterium | reverse complement strand
ACGTCTCCCCAACCCGCGGACCGGCGCCGCCCCGGCTGCTCGACGTGCGCCCCGCCTTGAGCTGGAAAGCGCGCGTGTTGTCGGTAAAAACCGTTCCGGCCGGCTGGTCCATCGGCTATGGAGGAATATTCCAGGCGCCACGACCCATGCGAATCGGCATCGTAGCTGTCGGATACGCCGACGGACTGCCGCACCGGCTCTCCAATCGCGGACAGGTGATCGCGGCGGGCCGCGCCGTCCCCATCCTCGGCGCTGTCTCCATGGATTTGACAACGATTGATCTCAGCGACTGCCCGGAGATCCGCCCCGGCGACGCCATCACGCTGATCGGCACGGAAGGCCAGGCCGGCCAGGACGCGCAGCAACTGGCCCGGCTGGCAGGCACCATCTCCTACGACGTGTTGTGCGGCATCCGCGCCCGCGTGAAACGAGTCTACGTTTAGACCGACCACCGGCAGCCCGCGGGCCGTATTATCCTGTGCCGTATGACGCGTGAAGAAGCCTGGCAACTGCTTTGCGAATACACCAAATCGGAAAATCTCCGCAAGCACGCGCTGGCGGTCGAAGCCTGCCTCACCGCCTACGCTCGCAAATTCGGCGAGGACGAGGAGAAATGGGCCGTCACCGCCCTACTGCACGATTTCGATTACGAAATCCATCCCCAGGCGCCCGATCACCCGCTCAAGGGTGAAGCCATCCTGGCCGAGCGCGGGGTCAGCGAAGAGATCCGCCGCGCCATCCTCTCGCACGCCAGCTACACCGGCGTGCCGCGGCAGTCGCTGCTGGAAAAGGCCTTGTTTGCCTGTGACGAGCTGGCCGGCTTCATCATCGCCGTCGCCCTGGTCAAACCCAACCGCAGCCTCGCGGAAGTGGATGCTCGCTCGGTGCGCAAGAAGATGAAAGACAAAGCTTTCGCGCGCTCGGTCAGCCGCGAGGACATCATCCAGGGTGCCCAGGAACTCGGCGTGGATCTCGACGAGCATATCGAATTCTGCGCCCGCGCCATGCAGGCCCGCGCCGCCGAACTCGGACTGGAGGGCAAGGCATGAGCCGGCCCAGTTGGGATGAGTACTTCCTCGAACTCGCCGGGCACGTGGCCAAGCGCGCCACCTGCGACCGCGGGCGCGCGGGCTGCGTCGTCGTCCGCGACAAACGGATCATCGCGACCGGCTACGTGGGCTCTCCTCCGGGGCTGCCGCACTGCGACGATGTGGGCCACTTGCTGCGCAAAGTGGTGGACGAGGACGGGACCGTCCGCCAGCATTGCGTTCGCACCACCCATGCCGAGCAGAACGCCATCTGCCAGGCAGCGCGCTACGGCATCGCCCTGGAAGGCGCCACGGTCTACTGCACCATGGAGCCTTGCCGCGTCTGTGCCATGCTGCTGATCAGTGTGGGCATCCGGCGCGTGGTGGCTCGCCGCCGCTACCACGCCGGCAAGGATACCCGCGAGCTGTTCCAGGCCGCCGGCGTCGAGCTGGTGGTTTGGGAGGACCAGGTCGAGGAGTATCCCGACCAACAAGTGCAACCATGAGCTGGCCCGAAGGAGATTGGTCGCCATGCGCAACGTTTACAAGCTGGTAGCAGTTGTTGGCCTTTGCCTCTGGACGGTCGCTGGCGCGCAACAGCGGCCCGAATGGGACGATCCGGCAGTGGTGGGCGTCAACCGGGAAAAACCGCACGCCACGATGATGGTCTACCCCACCGCCGCGCTGGCCCGTCAGGGTGACCGCTCGCGCTCGCCGTGGTTTCTTTCCCTGAACGGCCTGTGGAGGTTCCACTGGGTAGCTCGCCCCGCGGACCGTCCCGCCGACTTTTACCGAACCGACTATGACGATTCCCGCTGGGGCGCGATCCCCGTGCCTTCCAACTGGCAGCTCCAGGGTTACGATATTCCGATTTACACTAACATCATTTATCCGTTTCCTTACGACCCGAAAGGTCCGCCCGTCGTGCCTAAAGACTATAACCCCGTGGGATCCTACCGCACCACGTTCCGGATCCCTGCTCACTGGTCCGGGCGGCAGATCTTCCTCGTCTTCGACGGCGTGGATTCGGCCTTTTACGTGTGGGTGAATGGTGAGAAAGTCGGCTACAGCGAGGATTCCCGCACTCCTGCCGAATTCAACATTACCCGTTACGTGAAACCGGGCGCCAATCTGCTGGCCGTGGAGGTATACCGCTTCCCGGACGGGGCCTACCTCGAAGACCAGGATATGTGGCGCCTGAGCGGAATTTATCGGGACGTCTATCTGTGGAGCACCGACAATCGCCACATTCGCGATTTCGAGGTGCGTACCGATCTGGACGAAGCCTGGCGGGACGCTACCCTCACCGTCAAGGCCGAACTGATTCAATACGCGGAATCGCCGGGCCGCGTCAGCGTGACCGCCGAACTCTTCGATGCGCAAGGCAAGGCCGTGTTTCCGCCCCAGGTCCGGAGCACCGACCTGCGCCCCGGCGCTGAATCATCCGTCGAGTTCTCCGTCGCGGTTCGCAACCCCCATAAATGGAGCGCGGAAACGCCTTACCTCTACACACTGCTGCTGACTTTGAAAGACGCCTCAGGACGCGTCCTCGAAGTCATCCCCTGCAATGTGGGATTCCGTGAAGTAACCATTCGCGACGGCCGCCTGCTCCTCAACGGTCGGGCCATCCTGCTCAAAGGCGTCAACCGGCACGAACATAGCCCGGAGCAGGGCCACTACGTCCCGCCTGAGCTGATGCGGCGCGACATATTCCTGATGAAGCGGCATAACATCAACGCCGTGCGAACCTCTCATTACCCCAACGCGCCGGCCTGGTACGAGCTGTGCGACCGCTACGGCCTCTACCTGATTGACGAAGGCAATATCGAGGCGCATGGTTACGGCGCCCACTCGCGCAATCGCCTCAGCAACGACCCCGAATGGCGCACGGCCTATCTGGATCGCGTCCAGCGCATGGTGGAGCGGGACAAGAATCATCCCTCGGTGATCATCTGGTCCCTGGGCAACGAATCGGGCGACGGCTCTAACGTGGCCGCGGTCTACGAGTGGGTGAAGCGGCGCGATCCCACCCGCCCGTTCCACTACGAAAGCAGCACGGCGACGGGCGGCTCCCACGCTGACATCAACTCTTTCATGTACCTGCCGCCCGCGCTGGTGATCAAGCGCGCCAACGAGCGCCCCAACATGCCCCTGATCCTGTGCGAATACTCGCACGCCATGGGTAACAGCAACGGTGGCCTCAAGGAGTATTGGGATATCTTCTACTCAGGCACCAACGCCCAGGGAGCTTTCGTCTGGGACTGGGTGGACCAGGGACTGCGCCAGCCGGTCCCGCCGGAATACCGCACCACCTCCGGCCGCGATACCTTCTTCGCCTACGGCGGCTGGTGGGAGGACAAAGCCGGCATCCGCAACGACAATAACTTCTGCATGAACGGCCTGGTGGCTGCCGACCGCACGGTCCGGCCCGGCCTGCTCGCCATCAAGTATGTCTACCGCTATCTTCACGCCGCTCCGGTGGATCTGGCCAGCGGCCACATCAAAGTTACTAACTGGTACGACTTCCTCAACGCGGCTGAAATTGCCGAGGGCGTCTGGGAAGTCAAGGCGGAAGGAAAGGTCGTGGCTTCAGGCCGTTTCCCCGAGCTCGACCTGCCTCCGCGCCAGGCGCGCGAGTTCCGCCTGCCCCTGCCTGCGCTCCGGCCGGAACCCGGCATCGAGTACTGGCTGGATCTGCGATTCCTCACCCGCCGCGATCTCCCCTGGGCGCCCAGAGGTCACGAGCTGGCCTGGGATCAATTCAAGCTGCCCGTCAGCGCGCCCGCCCCTTCGCCTGACCTCGCAGCTTTCCCGCCGCTCGATATGGACGAACAAGGCGACGAGGTCCGGTTCTCGGGCAAGGATTTTGTGTTGTTGTTCGACAAGCATCTGGCGCAATTCACCGGTTTCACTTACAAAGGCGTCAAGCTCGTCGAGCGCGGGCCGACCCCGGACTTCTGGCGCGCCATGACCGACAATGATCGGGGCGCGTGGAAAGCCGTGGGCCGCGCCTGGGCCAAGGACCCGGCGCGCAATTTCATGGTCTGGCGCGACGCCGGGCCAAAATGGCAACCCCGCGAAGTCGAGGTCGAGCGCCTGGACGCTCGTTCGGCCCGCATTCGCATCCGCGCCCAGCTTCCCGAAGTCAAATCCACTTACTCGCTGACTTACACGATTTACGGCAGCGGAGACATCCTGGTCGAAGCCTCCTATCAGCCGGGCGCTTCGCCTTTGCCCATGATGCCTCGCTTCGGCATGGAGTGGGTGCTTGCGCCCGGACTCGAAAAAATAACCTGGTACGGGCGCGGGCCCGCCGCGACTTACTGGGACCGCAATTTCGAACGCATTGGCGTCTACTCGTCCACGGTGGACGCGGAGTGGGTGGAATACTCCCGGCCCCAGGAAAATGGCAACAAAACCGAGGTCCGGTGGGTAGCTCTGACCAACGGGAAAGGCATCGGCCTGCTGGCCGTGGGAATGCCGGAGCTGAGCGTGGGGGCCACGCATTATACGAAAGCCGAAATCGAGGAAGCCGATTACTCGTTCAAGCTGCGCCGGCGCCCCGAGATTTATCTGAATCTCGACTACCGTCAGATGGGGGTCGGCGGCATTGACAGTTGGAGCCCGAATGCCTTGCCGCTGCCCGCCTACCGGCTGCCGGGCGACCAGCCGTACAGCTACCGTTACCGGATCACGCCCGTCGAAGGCGATTTCTCGGCGAAAACGCGACTTGCTTTCTGAGCGGCCTCAGCTTTCGTCCTGGGGCCGGTAAAAGCTCAGTGCGTTGTTGCCCTGCCGGAGCTGACGCACCCGCCGCAGGCAGCCATAGCGCGGCTCCAGCTCGTGACGGCGATCGTGTTGCACGACCACCAGCCGCGGCGGGTTCTGCGCCAGCAACATCAGGGCCGGCCCGTACTCGCGCGAGAGAGCATAAGGCGGGTCCAGAAAGGCAATGTCGGCGCGATAGTTCCCGAGTCTCTTGAGCGCCTGCCCGTGCACGACTTCGGCGCGGTCTTCCAGGCCCAGTGAGGCCAGGTTCTCGCGGATCACACGCACCGCCGCGCGGTCTGCTTCGATGAAGATGGCTCGCGCAGCGCCCCGACTGAGCGCTTCGATTCCCACGGCGCCCGAACCTGCGTAAGCGTCCAGAAAGACCGCTCCCTCGATCTCCGGGGCCAGGACGTTGAACAAGGCCTCGCGCAGCCGGTCGGGCGTGGGGCGAAGCGCCTCGCCCGGCAAGGTTTTCAAACGCCTGCTGCGAAACTGTCCTCCGATGACTCGCATCAGCCCACCTGCGCCAATCCGAAACGTCGCTGCCAGTGAGTCCGCACGTACTCCAGCGCCCGCCGCTGTTCCTCCTCGGGACCGGAAGCCAGAAAATCGGACGCCTCGCGCCGCGCCAGCTCCAGCAGCTCGGCGTCCCGGACGATGTTGGCCACCCGCAGCGAAGGCATGCCCGCTTGCCGCGTCCCGAAGAACTCCCCGGGACCGCGCAGCTTCAAGTCCATCTCCGCGATGTAAAAGCCGTCCGTGGACTCCACCAGCGTCCGGATTCGCTCGCGGCTGACGTCGTTCAGCGGCCCCGTCACGAGGATGCAGTAACTCTGCTCCGCACCCCGTCCCACGCGCCCGCGAAGCTGGTGAAGCTGCGCCAGCCCGAATCGCTCCGCCTGCTCGATCACCATGACGGTGGCGTTGGGAACGTCCACGCCCACCTCGATCACCGTGGTAGAGACCAGGATCTGCGTCTCCCCGCGCTTGAAGCTTTCCATCACCGCTTCCTTTTCTTCGGCTGGCATGCGTCCGTGCAGCAATCCCACGCGCAGGTCGGGAAACACTACTTGGGAGAGATGGCGGTACATCTTTTCGGCCGCCTTGCGTGCCTGCGTTTCCGACTCCTCGATCGCGGGATAGACCACGTAAGCTTGCCGCCCCGCCTCGATCTGCTTTCTCAGGAAGCTCCAGACCCACTCGATCTGGTCCTCGGTGACGTGCCGGGTGATGATCGGTTTGCGACCCGGCGGCAGCTCGTCAATCACGGAAACATCCAGGTCCCCGTAAAGGGTCAACGCCAGCGTTCGCGGAATCGGGGTGGCCGTCATCACCAGCACGTCCGGACGCACCCCTTTGCGGATGAAGCGCAGCCGCTGGAGCACTCCGAAGCGGTGCTGCTCGTCAATGATGGCCAGCCCCAGCCGCCGGAATTCCACGTCCTCCTCCAGCAGCGCATGCGTGCCCACCGCGAAATGCACCAGCCCCTCGGCGAGCAGTTTCTTCATGAGCGTCTTTTCGCGTTTCGTGGAGGAACCGGTCAGCAAGCCCACCTGGTAGCCGAGCTTCTGGAAAAGGTTCCGGAAGTAGTAATAATGCTGCGCCGCCAGGATCTCAGTGGGCGCCAGCATCGCCACCTGGTAGCCGTTCTCGATGGCGATGATGGCGGCTTCAGCAGCCACCAGCGTCTTGCCGCTGCCCACATCGCCCTGCAGCAGGCGATTCATGGGATGGGGCCGGGCCATGTCCGCAGCGATTTCCGCCAGCACGCGCTTCTGCGCCGCCGTGGGTTTGAAAGGCAGCATCTGCTTGATCCGCTCGCGCACTCGGTCGTTCAGCTCGAAAGCAATCCCGCTCTCGCGCCGGGCCGAGCTTCTCTTCACCGCCAGGCCGTATTGCAACCAGAAGAATTCTTCGAAAATAAGCCGGATCTGGGCGGGCGTGCGGAACGCGTTCAGCAGGCGCAGATCCTCCTGTTCGGGCGGGAAATGAAGGCTGCGCAGAGCGGTCCACAAATCCGGCAGGCGCAGGCGCCGGCGGATGGAGGCCGGCAAAGCGTCGGGCGGCGGCGTCAGCCTCTCCAGCACGCCGTGAATCAGGCGACGAAACACGCGCGTGGTGATCTTGCCCGCTGCCTCGTAAATCGGCACGACCCGGCCCACGTGCAGGGCGGCGTCCGCCTCGTCTTCCTCGGAAAGAATCTCGTACTCCGGGTGGACCATGCTGAGCTGGCCCGCGTAGCTGTCGTACTCGACCTTGCCGTAGAGGGCCACGCGCTGGCCGGGCTGGAGGACGTCCGCGAGGTACGCGGCATGGAACCACTTCACCAGCAGCACGGCGCGAGAGGCATCCGTAAAGGTGGCTTCGAACAGGCCCAGATCCCGCCGCCGGAACGTGGAAAGCTTTGCGGTGCGGACTTCGGCGATGACCGTCGCCATTTCCCCGGGTGCCAGTTGGGCGATGGTCTTGACGTTGGTCCGGTCTTCGTAACGGAACGGCGGGTAGACGAGCAGGTCCTCGACCGTACTTAGACCCTTGGCTTCGAGCATGGCGGCGCGGGCCGGCCCCACACCTTTGACGTACATCAGCGGAGTGCTCAGATCCACCGAAGAACACCAGTGTAACCGCCGGCGCTCAGGGCCAGTCTGCTCGAACGGTCCGCCTCAGCCGATCTCGACCAGCTTGATACGGCTGCCGGCGCCCGAAACGATCCGCACTTGCGTGCGCGGCACCTGAAAATACTCGGCCAGCCGCTCGATCAGCTCCCGGTTGGCCCGACCCTCGGCGGGGGGCGAGTGCAACCAAACCGTCAGCGAGCCGTCGGGTGAGCGTTCGATCCGCACCTGCCGCGAACTCGGTTTGACCCGCACTTGCACCCGCATGTGTTGATTCTGGCAGATTCCCTGCGATAGAGTGAATGCGTGCCTTGGGGGACGCAACCATGAGCGAGAAAATGACCCGTCGCAGCGTAACCGCAGCCGCGCTGGCTGGCGCCGCGCTGCCCGCACTGGAGCCTGAAACGCAGGAGCGCATCGCGCGCAACGCACCGGTTTCGCCGAAAGAAAAACTGGCCATTACCAAACTGGAAACGTTCCTGGTCAAGCCGCGCTGGCTGTTTCTCAAGATCCACACCAACGCGGGAATCGTCGGTCTGGGCGAACCCATTCTCGAGGGGCGCGCCCGCACCTGCGCCGAAGCCGTCAAAGAAATCGAGCCCTATCTTGTGGGCAAAGATCCGCGCCAGGTCGTGCATCACTGGCAGGCCATTTACCGGCACGCCTTCTATCGTGGCGGCCCCATCCTGACCAGCGCCTTGAGCGGCATAGACATGGCGCTCTGGGACATCAAAGGCAAGGCGCTCGGCGTGCCCATTTACGAGCTGCTGGGCGGACCCACGCGCACCCGCGTCCGCGTCTATGCGCACGCCGGCACTCCCGAACTGCTCAAGAAACGGATGGCGCAGGGATTCACCGCCTTCAAATGCGGACCTGCCAAGCGGCGGCCCTCGCGCTACATCGAGACGCCTGCCGAAGTGCAGTACGCCGCCGAGCACTTTGCCGAACTCCGGCGCATTGCCGGCAACGACAAGGACATCGCCATTGACTTCCACGGCGCCATCAGCCCGGCGACCGCCAAACTGCTCATCAAAGCGCTGGAACCCTACCAGCCCATGTTCGTCGAAGAACCCTGCCAGTGCCAGAACCACGACGTGATGGCCGACATCGCGCGTTCCACTTATCTGCCCATCGCCACCGGCGAGCGCGTCTTCACCAAGTGGGGCTTCCTCGAAGTGCTTCAGAAGGGCGCTGCCAAAGTGCTTCAGCCCGATCTGTGCCACGCCGGCGGCATCACCGAGTGCCGCCTGATCGCAGGCATGGCCGAAGCCTTCTACGCGACGATCGCGCCGCACAACCCGCTGGGACCCATTTCGCTTGCCGCCGGCATCCAGCTCGCCGCTTCCATCCCCAATTTCCTTTGCCAGGAACAGGTGAGCCTGGGCGAGGGCTATCTCAAGCAGCCCTTCGTCGTCAAGGACGGTTACGTGGACATTCCCACCGGGCCGGGCCTGGGCATTGAACTGGACGAAAACGCGATGGCGGACAAGATCGGGCACGACTGGCGCAATCCGGAAACCTACGACGCCGACGACGGCTCGGTGGTGGACTGGTAGTGGCGCCGCCGCCCGCTCTGCCTGCGGCGCGGATTGCTAAGATCAAAGCATCATGACGAAGCAGGAGATTCTTTCGTCCATCATCGAAATCGGCATCGTTCCCGTGGTACGAGCCCCCAGCGCGGAAGCCGCTGTGCGGGCAGTCCAGGCCATTTACGACGGCGGCATTCGAGCCGCTGAAATCACCATGACCGTTCCCGGGGCGCTGCGCGCTCTGGAAAAAGTTGCCGACGCACTGGGCGACAAGATCGTCCTTGGCGCAGGCACCGTGCTCGACGCCGAGACCGTGCGCGCCGCCATGCTGGCCGGCGCCGAGTTCTTCGTATCGCCCGGCTTGAAGCTGGCCACGATCGAAATGGCGCGGCGGTATTCGAAAGTTTCGATCCCGGGCGCGCTCACGCCCACCGAAGTGCTGGCGGCATGGGACGCCGGCGCCGACATCGTCAAGATCTTCCCCTGCGGCAACGTCGGCGGCCCCAAATATATCAAGGCGTTGAAGGCGCCGTTCCCGCACATTGAGATGATCCCCACCGGCGGCGTGAACCTGGAAACGGCGGGCGAGTTCCTCAAGGCCGGGGCCTGCGCCGTGGCGGTGGGCGCCGAGCTGGTGGACGCCAAGAGCCTGAAAGAGGGCCGTTACGACGTCATCACTGAGCGGGCGCGCCAGTTCCTGGCCGTCATTGCACGGGCGCGTGAGGAGATGAAGGCGGCGGCCTGAAAGGGGGGAACGTGCGGGGCGGCAGCCTGACGCGTCGGGCAGCCTGCTTGGCGGCGCTGGCCTTCGCGCTTTCGGCCGCCGCGCAAAGGCCAGCTGCCGTTTTTCCAGGCAAGGACTGGGAGCGCATCCGCGACCCGGAGTCCGTCGGATTCTCGCGTTCGCGGCTGGAAGTCCTTCGATCGTACCTTCGCACCCTCGATACCACTGCCATGATGGTTGTGGTCGGCGGGCGCGTGCTGTTCGAGTACGGCGATCTGGCGCACCTGAGCTATCTGGCCAGCGTGCGCAAGAGCGTGCTCGCCATGCTCTACGGCAACTATGTCGCTTCGGGCAAGATTCCGCTCAACCGCACCTTGCGCGAGCTCGGTTTCACGGACCTTCAAGGACTGCTGCCCATCGAGCAGGAGGCCACCATCGAACACCTGCTGACCGCACGCAGCGGGATCTATCACCCCGCCTCCAATCCCGGCGATCACACGGCAATGGCGCCGCCGCGAGGCTCTCAAAAACCGGGCACCTACTTCCTCTACAACAACTGGGATTTCAACGCTGCCGGCGCCATCTTCGAGAAGCTGACGGGCCGGGACATCTACGACGCGCTGGAAACCGATCTGGCCCGGCCCATCGGCATGCAGGATTTCGATCGCTCCCGGCAGAAGAAAGCGGGTGACCTGAAGCGTTCCAGATATCCCGCCTATCACATGTGGCTCTCTACCCGGGACATGGCCCGCCTGGGCTATCTCATGCTGCGCGAGGGCAATTGGGCCGGCCGCCAGGTCATCCCCCGGGAATGGGCGCGCAAGATCGTCTCGCTGGTCACCCCGGTGGCCGAACTGAATCCCCTGGCGCAGCGCCAGAATGCTTACGGCTCTGGCCAGCTCTGGGGCTACGGCTACATGTGGTGGGTCTGGGACGCGCCCGGGCAGCGAGGTCCCATGGCCGGCGCTTACACGGGGATGGGCGCTTACGGCCAGTACATTACCGTGCTGCCCGCGTTGGACATGGTGGTGGCTCACAAAACGGATCCCGAGCAGCCGCGGGCCGGCGGCTCCGGCGGGGCAGCTCAGGCCCAGCCCCGCGCCGTCAGCGGGACCGAGTACTTCACCGCCCTTCAATTGCTGATCGCGGCGCACTGCGGCGACCGCTGCCGCTGAGACCTCCCGCAACCGGCCCCGGCGGCATTCTGCTACACTGAAAGGCCGGCTATGCCTATCAGCAAGGAATTGCTGGAGATCCTGGTTTGCCCGCTCTGCAAGCAGCCGGTCGAGCTCAAGCCTGACCAGAGCGGCCTGAAGTGCGTCGCCTGCAAGCGCGTCTACCCGATTCGCGATGACATCCCGGTCATGCTGGTAGACGAGGCCGTCATCGAAGAGTGAAGGCGCCGCCCAAGCTCCTGGACAGGCTGCCGCCGGGCGCGCGGGTGCTGATCATCCGGCTGCGCTCGCTGGGGGATTGCGTGCTGACCACGCCAGCGCTCGAACTTCTCAAGCGTCATCGTCCCGACCTGCGCGTGGCGGTCATGGTGGAGGATCGCTTCCGCGCCGTGTTCGAAGAGAACCCGGACGTGGACCTTCTGCTCGATCCCCAACTGGCCGTCGCCGCCCGCTGGCGCCCTCGCCTGTGTGTGAACCTGCACGGCGGGCCGCGAAGCGCCTGGCTTACCGCGGCCTCGCTCGCCCGCTGGAGGGCCGGCTTTGGCCATTTCCGCTACCGGTGGCTCTATAACGTGCGCATCCCGACCGCGCAGCAGATCCTGGAGGTGAACCGCAAGGTCCACACGGCAGAACATATCGCCTCGGCAATGTTTTATTTGGGCGTGCCCCGCGGCGAGATCCCCCGCGCCCGCCTGTTCGCCCGCTCGCCGCAAGGAACCGCCAGCAAGCCTTACGTCGTGATCCACCCGCTGGCTTCCAGCCCTTCGAAAACCTGGCCCGCCGAGCGCTTCCTCGGCCTGGCGCATAGGATCCGGCAGGAGTGGGATCTCGAGCCGGTCTTCATCGCCGGCCCCGGCGAGGACCTCAGCGCCTTCGCCGCCTTCCGCTGCGTCGTCGGCGCCCCGCTTGGGGAAGTCAAGTCGCTCATCGCTGGCTCGACATTTTTCGTCGGAAATGATTCGGGCCCGGCTCACATGGCGGCCGCCCTCGGACGCCCCGTGCTGGTGATCTTCGGCGACTCCGACGTTCCGGTCTGGAGGCCGTGGAAAACCGTCTCCGAAGTGGTGGTGGCCCGCGGCGGCATCGAGAAGGTCAGCGAAGCGGAAGTCTTCGGCGCCTTGCTGCGCCTGAGGATGGCGGCATGAAGGACTTGTGGCGCCTGCTCGGCTATGTCCGCCCATACTGGGCGGCACTGATCGCCTCGGTCCTGCTGATGGCGATCGCCGGCGCCGCTCATGCCATGATCGCCTTGCTGGTGGGCCCGGTTTTCGATCGCGTGCTCAACCCGGCCGCCCCGAACGTGCCCGTCCAACTGTTCACGATCCCGGTCCTGGGGCGCCCCGTCTATCTGCACCAGTTCGTGCCCGAGGGCATCCGCAACGTCTGGACCATGGTCGCCTTCGGAATCCTGAGCACGTTTTTGGTCAAGGGCGCTGCCGATTACGCCGGAAACTACCTGGTCAACTTCGTCGGCCTCTCGGCGGTGACTGACCTGCGCCAGCGCGTCTTCGACAAGGTCCTGCGCCACGGGTTCCACTTTTTCGAAATGCACTCCACGGGCCGGCTGATCTCCTCGATCATGAACGACATCGAAAAGGTCCAGGTTGCCACCTCGCACATGCTGGCCGATTTCCTGCGCCAGTCGTTCGCCGTCATCTGGCTGCTCGCGGTCCTGCTCTACAACGACTGGAAACTGGCGCTGGTCAGCCTGACCCTGCTGCCCTTTGTGCTTTTGCCCACCGCACGCATCGGGCAGCGCATCCGCCGCACCACGCGGCACGCCCAGGATGCGGCGGCGGAACTGACGCACATCCTGCAAGAGGCTCTGGCCGGCTATCAGGTCGTCAAATCGTTCAACGCGGAAGAGTACGAATCGCGCCGTTTCCGGGCCGCGGCCCGCCGCCTGCGCTCGAACAACCTGAAATACGTGGCGCAGCAGGCGCTGGCCTCCCCATTGATCGAGTTCTTCGGCGCTGTGACCATCGTGGGCCTGCTCACCTACGCACGCAACCAGATCAAGGTGGGCGCCATGACTACCGGGCAGTTCACCAGCTTCGTCATCGCCCTGCTCATGCTCTACGAGCCGGTCAAGCGGTTGACCGGCATCCACAACATCTTCCAGCAGGCGCTGGGAGCTTCCCAGAAGGTCTTCGAGTATCTGAGCCGGAGCGAAGAGGTGCGCGACCGTCCGGGCGCCCGTCCCCTGGAGCGATTCGAGCATTCCATCGTCTACGATCGCGTCTCCTTCCGCTATCCCGGCTCGCCCAACGGTTTCCTGCTCGAGGACATCCGGCTGGAAGTGCGCCGGGGCGAGGTGCTGGCCGTGGTGGGACCCAGCGGCGCCGGCAAGACCACGCTGGTGAACCTGCTGCCGCGCTTTTACGACGTCACCAGCGGCGCTGTGCTGATTGACGGGCACGACGTCCGCGACATCCAGCTCGCGTCCCTGCGCAAGCTCATCGGCATCGTGGCCCAGGACACTTTCCTGTTCAACGACACGGTGGCCAACAACATTCGCTACGGACGGCCCGACGCCAGCATGGAAGCCGTCCGCGAGGCTGCGCGCAATGCGCTGGCCGAGGATTTCATCCTCGAGCTTCCACAAGGCTACGACACCCTGATCGGCGAACGCGGCGTCAAGCTGAGCGGCGGCCAGCGGCAGCGCATCGCCATCGCCCGCGCCCTGCTCAAGAACGCCCCCATCCTGATCCTCGACGAAGCCACCTCTCATCTGGACACCGAATCCGAACTGCTGGTGCAGCGCGCGCTGGCCAACCTGATGGCGGGCAGGACCGTGATCGTGATCGCCCACCGTCTCTCCACCGTGCGTCGGGCGGACCGCATTGTCGTGCTCGACAGGGGCCGCATCGTGGAAACGGGTCGCCACGAGGAACTGGTCGCCGCTGGCGGCGTCTACCAGCGTCTCCACGAACTGCAATTCCTCGAACCTGATCCCTTGGTGAACTCATGAGCGTCCGCAGCATGACCGGCTACGCCACCGTGCGCCGCAACCTCGACGGCGCCGAGCTGACCATCCGCATCCGCTCCGTCAATCACCGCGGGCTCGACGTACACCTGCATTTGCCTCCGGACCTGGAGCGTTTCGATCCCTCGTTGCGCACCATCATCCGCCGCTACGTCGCGCGCGGGCACCTGCAAATCCAGGTCCGGGTGGTCAACCTCCGGCGGAGCGCGCCCGTAGTCCTGAATCTCACTCTGCTCGATGCTTACCTGACCGCGTTCCGGCGGGCCGCGGCGGTTCACGGCCTCCACGGCGAGCCCGACCTGAACGCCGCGCTGCGCCTACCGGGAATGTTCGAAATCATCGAGGAAGAGCCTTCGGTGGAGATGGAGGCGTGTCTGGCGGAAGCGCTCGAGCAGGCGCTGGAAGCGCTCAACCAGCAGCGCGAGCGCGAAGGTCGTGAAATCGCGGCGGAACTCCGGGCGCGCAACGCGCTCATCCAGGAGCATGTCGAGCGAATGGAGCAACTGGCGGGGCCGGTCGTGTCGGCCTGGCATTCCCGCCTGAAAGAGCGTGCCCAGGAGCTGCTCGGAGGCATGGCTCCAGACCCTCAGCGGCTGGCACAGGAGCTGGCCTTTCTGGCCGAGCGCAGCGACGTCAGCGAGGAGATCGCGCGCCTGAAGATCCACTCCGCGCAGGTGCAGGAACTGCTGGAGCGGGGCGGCGAGGTGGGCAAGAAGCTGGACTTCCTGCTCCAGGAAATGCAACGGGAGGCCAACACCATCCTGGCCAAGACCGCTAACACGGGCGAGGCGGGACTTGCCATCACGGACCTCGCCCTGGCCGCCAAGGCGGAAATCGAGAAACTGCGCGAGCAAGCTCTGAACCTGGAATGAACCGACGCGAACCTGTCGTCTTCATCGTCTCCGGGCCTTCCGGCGCGGGCAAATCCAGCCTGGTGAGGAAGCTGATCGCGTCCGAGCCGGGCTTGCTGTTCTCGGTCTCCTACACCACACGCCCGCCGCGCGGCTCGGAGCGGGAGGGCCAGCACTACCACTTCGTCAGCCGGGAAGAATTCGAGGAGCGCAAGAGCCGCGGGGAGTTCCTGGAGTGGGCCGAAGTATTCGGTCACTACTACGGAACGCATCGCAGTTACCTGGACCGCGCCGCCCGGGAAGGGCTGGATCTGGTACTGGACATTGACGTGCAAGGTGCGCGACAATTGAAACGTAGCGTACCCGAGGCAGTTTCCGTCTTCGTTCTGGCGCCCTCGCGCGAGGAGCTGGAACGCCGCTTGCGCACCCGCTCAGAGGATACCGAGGAAGCGATCCGCCGGCGGTTGAGCGAGGCAGCTCGCGAAATGGCGGCTTATACTGCCTACGATTATGTGCTGGTCAACGACGACTTGGACCAGGCTGCGCGCCGGCTGGCGGCGATCGTTCAGGCGGAACGGTTGCGACGCAGCCGGATGGAGCCTGTGGTTCGGAACATCCTGGCGAGCTTCCCGGCCTGAGCGTGTGCCGAGGGTTGATCGCAGGAGGGGGAAGGAAAGCAAACCGGTATGAGCAACCGCAGCCGACGTGACGATGTGATCGCAATCCCGGACGATCCGGAGCAGAGCACTTACCGCTTCGTCATCGTAGCCGCTAAACGGGCGCGGCAATTGCAAAGCGGGCAGCGTCCGTTGCTGCCCACGGCTTCCAAAAAGCCCACGGTGATCGCGATGGAAGAGGTTCGCCGCGGGCTGATCAAGTGGGAAGATCCCGCGCGCAAAGCGGAGCGGACCGGCGAAGCCGTAGAGGACAAGCTGCTCACCAGCCTCGACACGCCATGAACGTTGCACTGGGGGTCGGCGGCGGCATTGCTGCTTACAAGGCCGCCGAGCTGGCGCGCCTGCTCATGGAGCACGGGCACTCCGTGCAGGTGGTGATGACGCGGGCCGCACAGGAGTTCGTCCGCCCGCTGACCTTCGCTGCGCTTACGGGCCGCAAGGTCATCACCGGCCTCTTCCCAGGCGAAAACGCGGCGGACACGCTGGACAGTGCCACCGAGCACATCCGTGTCGCGCAGGAATCGGCTTTGCTCGTGGTGGCGCCCGCCACAGCCGATCTGCTGGCCAAATTCGCGCACGGCATCGCCGACGACTTCCTGACCACCATGTATCTTGCCTTCACCGGCCCCGTGGTGCTGGCGCCGGCCATGAACTCGAACATGTGGCGACACGAGGCCACGCAACGCAACCTTGACACGCTGCGCGGGCGGGGACACATCGTCGTGGAACCGGAGGAGGGGCCGCTGGCCTGCGGGATGGTTGGACCGGGCCGTCTGGCTGATCCCGCACGCATCGCGGAAGCCGTCAACACCGCGATCGCGCGAACCCGGGATCTGGAAGGCGAATGCGTGCTGGTGACCGCCGGCCCCACGCAAGAGCCGCTCGATCCCGTTCGCTTCATTTCCAACCGCTCCAGCGGCAAGATGGGTTACGCCATCGCAGCCGCCGCCCTGGCTCGCGGCGCCAGGGTCATCCTCGTGTCCGGACCCGTACACCTGACTCCGCCCGCCGGGGCCGAGCTGATCCGCGTGGAAACAGCGGCCGAGATGCGCCGCGCTGTGCTCGAACGACTCCCCGAAGCCACCATCGTGGTCAAGGCCGCAGCTGTCGCGGACTACTACCTCGCGCAGGTGCCCAGCCAGAAGCGCAAGAAGTCCGCCGCGCGCTGGTCGCTCGAGCTGGATCCCACCCCGGACATCCTCGCCGAACTCGGCCAGATCAAGGGCGATCGTTTGCTGGTGGGCTTTGCCGCCGAGACCGAGAATCTCGTCGCCGAAGCGCGTCGCAAGCTGCAAGCCAAGAATTGCGACATGCTGGTGGCCAATCGCGTGGAAGAGGCCTTCGGCGCCGATGACAACGAGATCACTCTTGTGCTTCGCACCGGCGAAGTGATCGAATTGCCCCGCGCCTCCAAACGCGAACTGGCGGACAAGATCTTCGATTATTTGCTCCAGCTCCGGCTGAGCCTTCACGCGGCCCGATGAATACGGAGCTGCTGCGTCGCTACCTCGCATACTTCCAGGATCTGGGTATCCGGGAGCTGTACCGCCGCGCCCCCGCGCCCCAGTCCCCGGCGGCAACGAACGAAACGCCGCCGCTCCTCGAAGCGCAGGATGCCTCGCCGGCCTCGCTGCTCCTGGAAGAAGAACCCGAGCCGCCGGCGGAAACACTCGAGCAAATCCGCGCCGACCTGGGCGAGTGCACACGCTGCCGTCTGCACCAGGGTCGCACCCAGATCGTCTTCGGCGACGGCAACCCCAAAGCGAAGCTGGTCTTCGTAGGCGAGGGACCGGGCGCCGATGAGGACGCCCAGGGCATCCCCTTCGTCGGGCGCGCCGGCCAGCTCCTCACGCAGATGATCGAAAATACTGCGCGGCGCGAAGGCATCCCCCTGTTGCGGTCCGATGTCTACATCTGCAACGTGGTGAAATGCCGCCCGCCCGGCAACCGCACGCCCGAGGCGGACGAGATCGAAGCGTGCAGCCCGTTCCTGTTCCGCCAGCTCGCTGCCATTCGTCCCAAAGCCATCTGCGCTTTGGGCGCCACGGCGGCGCGCGCCCTGCTCGGTACGCGCGAAGGCGTGACCAAGCTGCGGGGCCGCTGGTATCGCTGGCGAGGCATCCCCGTCATGGTGACCTATCATCCCTCCTACCTGCTTCGCCCCTACAACCAAAACGCCAAGCGGGAAGCCTGGGAGGACCTCAAGAAACTCTTTCACTATGTCTACGACTGAGCGCCGGCGCGGCCTCTTCATCAGCTTCGAGGGCCTCGATGGCAGCGGCAAGACGACCCAGATTGGCCTGCTGGCCGAACGGCTGCGCGCCCAGGGCCGCGAAGTCGTCATCGCCGTCGAACCAGGCGGCACGCGCGTCGGTGAGCAGATCCGCGCCATCCTGCTCGACGTGAACAATCACGGGCTGGCGCCGGAGACCGAGCTGTTGCTCTACTTCGCTTCGCGCGCGCAGAACGTGGCCGAGGTGATCCGTCCCGCCCTTGAGCGTGGCGCCATCGTGCTCGCCGATCGTTTCACGGACTCGACCATTGCTTATCAGGGCTACGGGCGCGGGCTGGGCGAAGCGGTCGTCCGCCAGTTGCACCTCATCGCCTGCGGCGATCTGTTCCCCGATCTCACGCTCCTGCTGGATCTGGATCCGGAGGTCGGTCTGGCCCGGGCTCGCGGGCGGGGATCTGTGAACCGCATGGACGAGCAGACGCGCGATTTTTACCGTAAAGTCCGCGAGGGCTATCGCGAGCTGGCCCGCGTGGAGCCGGTGCGCTTCCGCGTGATTGATGCCACGGCGAGCATCCAAGAGGTGGCGCAGGCGGTCTGGA
>JAPWUP010000267.1 GCA_028275505.1 Bryobacteraceae bacterium | reverse complement strand
GAGGAGCAGGCAGCGCGGGGCCATAACTCCATTCTGCACTGGGAGGCACTTGTCGCGCCGGAGGGAGCCACCATGATCCGTGCCCGGTGCGAAGCGCACCATCCCGAGGTCCTTCGAGCCTCTCTAGCCTGAACGGGCTGCGCCGTGGGGGTTCGGGGAAGCTCATACTCGACCGAACCCGGATGCCCAATTAACTCTTGCAGAGGCCGGTATCCTAATTCTCCTGACCGGGTGAGCGGTTTACAATCGTGCTGCTTCGTCTGCTGACTGGCCGGCTAGCCGATTTTCTCTTGACAAGTAATCTCGTGTTGAGGTAAAGAATCTGGAAGACCACGCATCGGACTCGGCCCCGCGGTCGGAATCCCAGTCGGCGCCAGTTGCGATGTTTCGTCCGGAGCACACACCATGTCCCAAGGAAAGGTGATTTCTCTTGGCGGCTTGCCTATTCGCAATCTCACGCTCGACATCCCTACGATCAGTAACTTCTGTTTCAGTGTAGGAATGGCGCGCGCCATGGCTCAGACATCCGACCTCGAATGGCAGCGCACCAAATTGAGCGGTCTGCTCAAATTACTGTACATGGCGATGCCATGGAAGGAGCCGCCCGGCAACGCCGTGTACACGATCGCTGAACGAGACAAACTCTACGAGCTTGCTTACGGATATGCGGCCGACTGGCAGGCTAAAGCGATCGAACGGTTCGCCCAGGATCCCAAGCGCGGGGTCGAATACCTGAAGAATCTGGAGAAGATCCGGCAGGGCCACCTCGAAACGGTCCGCATGCGAGCGCAGGCCGCCGGGCAGATCAACCAGTATGTGGATCAGTTGTTGACGTCCGCGATCAAGGCCTGGTCCACCGTGAAACTGGTTGGGACGGTGGGCGTCGCCTGTGTTGGCCTGGCCGCAGGAATCGCCGGCGTCGCAGGGCTCACGGTCGCTGGCACAGGCTCGTTGCAAATCGCCCTGGGTGCTCCTTCTCTGGCGTTCACCGGGGTCTCCCTGGGTTTCAACCTGCTCATCACCAACATTCCTAGCTGGGATTGGGCAGGCACGGCGCAATGCGTATCCACGGCCCTGGGGCAAGAGGGCCTTTCCCGAGGGGCGGATAAAGGAGTCGAATCGGCCTTAACTCGGGTCGCTAAAACGGAGGCGTTAATCAGGGAAGCGGAATTAAAGATTGCGGAGTTGTCCAAACGCCTTGGGAATGACTGGAACAAGACTGCTATCGAGTTTTCGAAGACGCGGGACGCAACTGGCAACCCTGCCCAGTGGGCTTATACCGAGGAGTGGGCAGTTCGCCAAGGGGTCAGCGCCAAAAAAGTGACCCTTGATTCCATCCAGGCCGATGTAAAGAAACAAGTGACATATTACACAAAGGAGCTTTCCTCGCACAAACAGGCCGTCAATTTTTGGAAAGGAGTCGGGGTAACTCTCCAGGTGCTCTTTTTCGCCTGGGACGTATGGCAAGCTATCCAAACCTACATGCGCGATTTGAAAGCCGCGGCAAACTAGCGACGCGTCTTTTATCGGTCATCACCTGGCTTTCTTTCTCGCGCTTTGAAGTACCTCGGCCCGAGCTTGAGTCCCACCGGCTAAATATCCTTACCTTCGCGGACGTCGCGCGGAGCCGAGCCGCCGCGGCGGCCTGGAGGTCACGCGCGTTCCGTCGGGAAGGCCGCAAAGAGACCCACTTCCTTCTCGGGCCGGCCAGAGGGGATGCGTCGAAGGCTACCGCGCTGCGGGGATTGCTGGGCCACGGGGTGGTGCTTGGCAGCCGTCATGCCGCGGCCGACTTGCATTATAATCGCGGGCAATGAGGCGGCTGGGTCTGCTGCTTTGTTGCGCGCTGGTGGTGGCTGCGCAGCCGCTGCCCGAGAGAATCGGGAAGGTGCTGGAAGCTTCTCCCGCGCGGCGTGCGTTCTGGGGAATCCAGGTTCTCGATCTGGAGCGCCGCCAGGTTCTGGCCGAGGTCAACCCGCAGCATTTCTTCCTGCCCGCCTCCAACACGAAGCTGTTCACTACGGCTCTGGCATTGATGCGGTTGGGGCCGGACTATCGCTTCCACACCCTCGTGGCTGCGACGGAAAAGCCGGATGCCGAGGGCCGGCTGCGCGGCGATCTCTACCTGATCGGCGGCGGCGATCCCACGCTCTCCAACCGCACTTATCCCTATGTCAAAGGCCCGAAGTCCGGCAATCCTCTGCAAGGGATCGAGGAGCTGGCGGAACAGGTTTACCAGGCCGGCGTGCGACGAGTAGAGGGCGACGTCGTCGGCGACGATACCGCCTATGTATGGGAGCCCTATCCGGACGGCTGGGCGCTCGACGATGCGCTCTGGGAATACGGGGCGCCGGTGAGCGCGCTAACCGTCAACGACAACGTGATTCAGGTGCAACTGCGGGCGGCTTCCGAAGACGAGCCGGTTTCCGTCCGTCTTTTCCCTTCTCTGGATTACTACCTGCTCGACGTGCGCATTCAGGTCCAGGCCGGTGTCGGGCGGGTATGGGTGGAGCGGCTGCCCGGTTCGCACCACTTGCGCGTCTGGGGAACCTTGGCGCCGAAGGAGCAGCGGACGGTGTCGCTGGCGATCGTGGATCCGGCGCTCTACGCAGCGAGGGCTTTCCGGGATGCCCTCCGGAGGCGGGGCGTGGTGGTCGCTGGCAGGGCTGTTGCGCGGCACCGCTATGCCAACCAGAAGGCAATGGCGCCGGTGGGAAACGTGGAGCTGGCCCGGCGGGAATCGCCGCCGCTCATCGAAGTGCTGCGCGTGATTGACAAGGTCAGCCAGAACCTGCACGCGGAAATCGTGCTGCGCGAGGTGGGCCGCGTCGTGCGCGGCGAGGGAAGCCGCGAGGCAGGACTGACGGAGCTAGCGGCCTTCCTGGACGAGATCGGGATTGCCCGGACCGAGTACCGCTTCCTCGACGGCTCCGGCCTTTCGCGGCTCAATCTGGTGACGCCGACCGCCATCGTCCGATTGCTGGAGTTCATGTATCGCAGCCCGCACCGTGAAGCGTGGGTGTCCCTGCTGCCGATCGGAGGGGAGGACGGCACGTTGAGCGCCCGCTTCGGCGGCGCTGCGCGAGCGCGCCTCATCCGGGCCAAGACGGGAACGCTCAGTTTGTCCAACGCGCTTTCTGGTTACGCGGACTCGCCGGGCGGCCCCGTGGCGTTTGCGATCCTGGCCAACAACGCCCTGGCTGCAGCTGCCGAGGTGCGGGCGGCTATTGATAAAATAGCGCTGTTACTGGTCGAGTAAGCCGAAGCCATGCCCATTTACGAATACCGCTGCCAGGATTGCGGACAGGGCTTCGAGAAGCTCATCCGCAACGCCGAGGAGCAGGCGGCGCTGAGCTGTCCTTCTTGTGGCGGGACGCGGCTGGCATTGCAACTGTCGGTCTTCGCCACGCACCGCAGCTCATCCGCGGCGAAAGGCGATGCGCCGCAGTGCCCTGCGGGCGGTCCCTGTCCGACTCCCGGAGCCTGTGGTCTGAACTGAGCCTGCGCAAGGGTGCCGGCGTCGCTTTGCTAAGATGGAAATCAAGCTGGTCTGGCCGTGATCGTCGAGACACAGTACGTCCGTTTCGACTCCCTGTCTCTGGATTGCGGCGCCACTCTGTCCCCTGTGGACGTGGCCTATGAGACCTACGGGAAGCTGAGCGAAGCCCGGGACAATGCCATTCTGATTCTGCACGCGTTCTCCGGCGACGCACACGCGGCCGGCCTTTCCCGCACGGACGGCAAACCCGGCTGGTGGGATAACATGATCGGGCCGGGGAAGGCCTTCGATACGGACAAGTACTTCGTGATTTGTTCCAACGTGCTGGGTGGCTGCCGCGGCACCACAGGGCCTTCCTCGATCAACCCCAAGACGGGCCGCCCCTACGGTCTCTCGTTTCCGGTGATCACCATCAGCGACATGGTCCGGCTCCAGAAAAAGCTCATTGACTATCTGGGGCTGGAGCGGTTGCTGGCCGTCTGCGGCGGCTCCATGGGCGGCATGCAGGCTCTGGAATGGGCCGTGGCTTACCCGGAGATGGTGGTCTCGGCGATTCCTATCGCTACCACGGCCCGCAGCAGCGCGCAGCAGATCGCCTTCAACGAAGTGGGACGCCAGGCCATCATGGCCGACCCGGACTGGAACGGCGGTGACTATTACGGCAAGAAGCCGCCGGCCCGCGGACTGGCGGTGGCCCGCATGATCGGCCATATCACCTTCATGAGCGACGAATCCATGCGCGTGAAGTTCGGGCGCCGCCTGCGCCAGAAAGAGGAATTCGGTTTCGATTTTTCCGTGGATTTCGAGGTGGAAAGTTACCTGCGCTACCGCGGAAGCCAGTTCGTGGATCGCTTCGATGCCAATTCCTACCTTTATCTGACCAAGGCGATGGATTACTTCGATCTCACGAACGGGACCGGTTCGCTAATCGAGGCTTTCCGCAACGTCCGCGCCCGCTTTCTCGTGATCAGCTTTACCTCGGACTGGCTTTACCCGAGTTACCAGTCCCTGGAAATCGTGAATGCGCTGCGCGCCCTGAATCGCGACGTATCTTACTGCGAGATCCCGTCCAATTACGGCCATGACGCCTTTCTGGTGGATATCGCCGAGCAGAGCGAAATTATCCGCGGCTTCCTCGCTTCCACCTACCGGATGGTCAGCGGATCATGAGTGAGTCCAGCGATAGCCGACGCCGCGGTTTTGTTCGTGAAATTCTGGGGCGCAGCGACTACGCGATCATCAGCGAGTGGGTCGAGCCCCGC
>JAPWUP010000266.1 GCA_028275505.1 Bryobacteraceae bacterium | reverse complement strand
GGTGGGGACAGTCGCAAGCGCTCAACCGTGCTCAGTTCCACGGCGCCGCCCTCCGCAGCTCAACGATCTTCGGTTTCTCGCCCCCGGGCGCAGTTTGCGCCTGTTTCAAGCGTCGCGCGGCCTCGGCGATGCGCTCAGCCGCCTCCAAAAGCCCGTCGGGGTCAAGCGGAACCCGCACCACCACTACCTCGCCGTCGCGGTCTTCAGCGACGACCACAATGCCTTCACGGTCGCAGTACAAGCCCGGCTTAAGAATCATTCCTCACCTCATGCTTTCGTGGCCGGCCCCTCGGGCGCGCGTTGGCTTTAAAGTGCGCCAGAGAAAGCTCGCTTTTCTCGCGCAGCCGCCGCAGGTCCACCAGCACGGCCTGGCAGACGTCCATACCTGCGTCGATCAGCCGCGCTAAGAGAACCTGAACGTCTTCCTTGCGCGTTAAGACCGAACTTCCGCCGCGGATAACCGCTCCGTCCATTCCCACGCCGAGCACGCTGAAATCGAACCCGCGGGTCAGAACTAGCCAGCCCTCGCCACGGGAGATTTCGCGCCTGAAGCCGTCGCAGATACTCCCAGCAACGTCGGGGTCATAACCCAGGGAGACCAGGTGCGCCATCGCGCGCACCAAGGTGGCGTCCTCGGGTTGCCACACAACCGGTCGCGGCAGATAGCCACGATGGAGCCAGGATCGCAGTGTTGCGGATACAACGCCGGCTCCGTGGGCTATAGCCTCGATGCTCAAGCGCGCCACGATTTCAGCTTACCACACTTTCGTTGCATTCGCAACAGTTTTTCTACGAAAGCCAGCCCGGCACGCGCATCGTTTACAGGACTGGAGCGCGCAGGATGTCACCGTTCGGTGAAGAGTCGAGTACACGGGAAGCGGTTGATTCGTGGATAGTTACGGGCGTACCAGGCGAATCCCCTCACTTTTAGGCGGTGGCAGCTAGGCCGGCTGTGCCAACCAACTCACCCGCCCGCGCCGGCCTCCGGGAAGGACCCGTCACCGGTCAGCGCGACTGGCTATTTCGCGGTTCAGATGCGCTGATCCGCTCCAGCCGTGGCAGAAACGCTGCCGCTGCCCCAAGTCTTGCCCGTGAGCGTTCGGTATGCCTCCGTGGCCGCATCAAGGAAACCGCACAATAGATCTTCTGTGGGTGTGGGGTCTGATTCAGAAAACCGGTTTTCGAGACCACGCGCGGCCAGGCAGAGCATAGACCAGAGTGCTACCCGCTCCTCTGGCGTGGCCACCGATCGGATGATCGTAGCGGTATCGTGCTGTAGGATTTCGGCCACTTCCCAAGCGAGGCGAATTGAGATTTCCTGCATCGTCTTTGACCTCTAGGTTGGTTGTCACCGCGGGCGGGAAATATGCAGGGAGGGGTAATGGGTAAAATGATCTCAGCCTGCATCGTGACTACCCACGGTGCGGGTTAGTGGTCGCGAGGCGTTGCCGCGCCTCGCGGCCACGTCCAGAATATAGTGGCGAAACGCAGCATGTCAAGCATTTTCCGAGCCGGTCACGCCAGACAGCGCCCATACCTGCCCGCAGCTTAATCGCTGAAGGAAAGAGTGCCCATATTTGGAGTGTTTTCTCGCGGCGAGCAGATATCGCACTAGTAGCCCGTCGTCATCCCGGAGATAACAACGGCGGACATGGCCCTTTCGCGAGCGCACGATTCTGAAATGGCCGGAATTTGCGTGGACAAACGAAATAGGCGCGAAGGTCAGCAGCCGCCCTTGGGGATCGTAGATGGGAATCTCTGAGCGGAGCGTCGCCACCACAAAACGCGAAGGCCAGGGTCATTGACCCTGGCCTGCCCATTTAAGCCGTGCCTTGCCAAGCCCTACCACGCCTGGCCATACCTCGCCAGGCCTAGCCTCGACCCGCCAGGCCAAACCGAGCGGCGCCACTCCGCGCCACGGCGCGCGATGCCACGCCTGGCCGTGCCACGCCGTGGCACGCCGGTCCAAGCCAGCCGAGCCGCGCCATGCGGGCTGGGGTGCTGCCTAGCCATGGGCGAGCCAAGCAGCATCCACGGTCAGAATACACCATCGAGAGCGGGTTGTCAAAACGTTCACGTAGGGTGCCTGCAGTTGGTGAATCCAACACTCGAACGTACGTGCTTGGGTATCCCTCCACTACCCGGGAGGTCTCGCATAATGTAACCCGCGCATTATGCGCAAAAAGCGCATTAAATTGAAAACAAAGCACTTCCTTTGCGCAATAACTGCGCATTAATGCGCAATAAGTCCACCCCGCCCTGACCCTTTTTGCGCATTAATGCGCAGATAATGCGCACGATAAGTCCTTTAGAATCAGCTTATTGCGCTTTTTGCGCTTAATGCGCAGGATCCGTAGAAAGACAGACCCAGACTTCGATTGGTCTTCCGCCGCCGGAACGTTTCTCCGCTCGCGCCAGGCCTGCGCCGGCTAGCGCCGTCAAAGCCGCCTCGATCCTCTCGCGCGGAACGTGCCTGTGGAAAACGTCGCTGTAAATCTGCGTACGGGTCAGTCCCTTATCGCCAGCCCGCTTCAATGCGGCCATGATGGCGTCCGCCACCGGATCGCCCAGCCTCTGGCCCCACAGCCACCGGCAGGTTTGGTACGAGTAGCGCCAGACTGCCAGCGCCGCCTCCAAGTGTGGAACGCGGATCAGCTCGTCCAGATCGAGCAGCGCATAAATCATGGCCAGGCGCAGCGTTTGCGCTTCCGCCCGCGCGGTCATTGCACCGAGCAGGCCTGGCTTTCCGTCGGCCAGGTCCGGGTAGACCGCATCCCAGTACTCCCATGCTTCGGCGTCCAAGTCCATCCTTCGTGGCCTCGAGCCGAAGTCCACTGCCACCGCCAGCTTGCGCAGGAAGGGCGCCCAGTTGATTGAGTCCCACCTTCCGCCGCGCGGGAGTAGTTTGCTGCGCCGCACCGCGGTCCAGACAAAACGATTCATTAACCCGTTCACCATCTCGACCTCGGTCGTCACGCGCAACAGTTCCTCTCGCGTGATGTGGCCGATGATCGAGACGTGTGCGTTCGTGGCTCGCGCGGGCGAGTTCTTGGTGAGCGTCCGCAAGTCGCCCGAATCCCACGCCTCGCGGATGAGCGCAGACAAGGTCGAACCCTCACGCTCGAGGACGCGGAACACCCGTGCCAACTCTGGTTCCACGATCATGAGCCGCTTGTCGCTCACGCCCTCGTCCACGATGACGTTCTGGTATCCGTTGACCCGTCCCTTCTCCTTGACCGGTTCCGTCCGCTCGATCGGGTCGCGCACTTGCCAGATCAGTCCTTCGCCGCTGGCCAGGCCAGACATGACGCGGCATCCCCAGTCCTCACTCACGGCTTTGATGATGGTGCGGACGTTCCGCTCGGATGTGCCCTTTCTGGCCTTTGCGGTCTGCCCCACGAGCACCACAAACAAGTTGGTGTAATGACGGTCCGACTCGACCTGCACGTAGCAGTTCCTGCCGATGACGTTCCCGTACTCGCACAGGAATTGCACCAGCAGCGCCACTGGGTCAGCTTCTGTGTGCGGTTCAACCGTGCGCACGAATTCGCCCGCGAGTCCGTGGAAGGCTGCATCACCCATCGGGTCGGGCCACTGCGGAACGTCGAGAAAGCCGTGCGCCCAGCGCAGCTCTTCCAGGAAGTGCTCGACCCGCGATGCATCCATTGGGGTAGATGTCGCGTTCATGCTACCCTCCGCTCCGATTGCGCCTGCTGCGCCAGCGCCAGCATGGCCACTATTGCCGCGGTCACGTCCCGCGCATTCTGGTCATCGTCCAAGGCGTAGTTGAGAACTGCCGCCACGCCTTTCGGGTCCCGCTCGAGGCTCTCAGCATAAGCCATGAGCAACTCGGCGCCGTTCAGGTTCCGAATGCGCCTGTGCTCACTGGCCAGCTCGAACAGGCGAGTCAGTGCCTCAGCTCGTTCGTCCTTCTTGCCGGCCGCGTCACAGTCCAGAAACTCATGCCACGCGTCGCGCCGTGCGTGTTCAAGCACGAGCAACAATGCGTTTTTCCAGCGCTCAGCCTCGCGGTAAGAATCACGGCGCTTACGTTCCTGGCGGTATTGCTCGCGAGGCAGCCACTCCGTCTTGCGTTCCGGCCACAAACCGCGGGCACGCAGCGCCTCGATCACCTCGGATTGCCGGCAGCCAGCGAAGCAATGGACCAAGACGCTACCGTTCCGCTCGGTAATGCTTAGGCTCGGGGTGCGGTCATCGTGCGCCGGACAGCGTGCCATCCAGCGGCCAGGTCCGGTTCGCTTGGCGTGCAAGGCTTCGGCGATGATTTCAGCGATCGGCATCATTGCGCACCTCCCGCTCGCGCACCAGGCGCACCAGGATGTCGCCGGCTTGAGGCTCCATGTGAATGGCGCCACTGCGAGCCAGGCAATCAAGGGTGGTCATGAGTAGGCCGCGGTTATAGGGCAGGCACTTGCGGACTAAAGTCCTCAGCAAAACGCCGCCACCACGGCTTGGATGGGATAGGTAATCGAGGACAACTTGTTGCGCCGTTGCGTGAAGGACCGGTTGGCGGTCCTCAGGCTGTGAGTTTGGCCTTGATGTCCGGCTGGTTTTCTCTCTCATTAGAAACCTCCTCTCCGCCACCCGCCCGGCGGTTCATTGGGGAGAGGCAGGACCAGCCGGCTACGCTTTGTGCCAGAATTGTGCCAGATCTTTGCTGATCTGGACAGTCTGGCAGGACTGGCATGACGCAAAACCAACAACTTGCGCGAGTGGAGTGCCAGTAGACGGAGCGATTCCCTCCCTGGCCACCACGGGTTCCCTT
>JAPWUP010000194.1 GCA_028275505.1 Bryobacteraceae bacterium | reverse complement strand
AACGCGTTGCGGGCGGAGCTGCGCGCGCTGTTGGCCGACTATCCCGAACTGCCGAACTGGTCTCTGAGCGACGATACGCCGGTGGCGAACGCCGAAACCCAGGCGTGGCTTCAGGAAGAGATTTTGCCGAAGCAAGAGGAAGCGCCGCCGAGTCAGGAAGCTGAAGAACCGTACGTCCCCGTCTCCTGGCAGGAGCCGGCGGCGGCCGCCGCAGAAGGCGAAGAACAGCCGCCCGATGCGTACATGCTGGCGCTGGAGGCATTGCGCTCGGGCCAGCGCAAGGAAGCCGTCGAAATTCTGGCGCGTGAGGCTGCACAGGAGCGCTCGGGGCGCGCGCGCTTCCAGCGCAGGATCCAACTGGCGGAAATTTGCATGGCTGCCGGCTACGAGGCGGTAGCCTGGCCAATCCTTGAAGAGATCGCGCAGGAGATCGAGCAACGCAAGCTCGAAGAGTGGGAGGCGCCCGAGGTGCTGGCGCATCCGCTGACGTTGCTGTTTCGCTGCCTGTCCAAACTGGATCGGGACAGCGAGGAAAAGCAAAGGATTTACGCGCGCATCTGTCGCCTGGATCCCGTCCAGGCTCTGGCGTGCGGGCGATAGGAGGTGACGGCCGGCTGGCGGACTGCAAGACCGGCGGCAGACGGCGTCTTCAGACTGAGTGAGCGTTATGGCCAGGACGGAGACGGAAGGAACCATCACGTTATCGGTGCTGGACCGGCTGATTGACTACGAGCCGGCTCACCATACGGAAGCCCCGCCCACCCGCGCGCAATCCCTGCGCCGGCTGAAGGCTGCCGTCAAACGCGATCTGGAATGGCTGCTGAACACGCGACGGACCATCCAGGAAGCGCCGCCGGGCGCCAGCGAACTGGAACGTTCCGTCTACCACTACGGACTTCCGGATTTTATCGGCTTGAGCTTGCGATCCACCCGCGACCAGCAAAAGCTGCTCAAAATGCTGGAGTCCACGATCGCGCAGTTCGAGCCGCGCCTGATGAGCGTGCGCGTCCGGATGGAGCCGTTGACCGAGAACGCGCGCCTGCTGCGCTTCGTGATCGAAGGCCTGCTGCGGGTAGACCCGGCGCCGGAGCGAGTGAGTTTTGACACCGTTCTGGAGCTGTCCAGCGGTCGCTATCAGGTGATGGGAGAGCCCGGTGCGCGATGAGCTGCTAGGTTACTACACGCGCGAGCTGACTTTCTTGCGCCAGTTGGGCGCGGAGTTCGCCGAAAAGTACCCCAAAATCGCATCCCGGCTGTTGCTGGAGCCGGATCGTTGCGAGGATCCGCACGTCGAGCGACTGATCGAAGCCTTCGCTTTTCTGGCCGCTCGTGTCCACCTGAAAATTGACGACGATTTCCCGGAAATTACCGAGGCGCTGCTGGGCATCATTTATCCGCACTATTTGCGTCCCATCCCGTCCATGTCCGTGGTGGAGTTTCATCTGGATCCCGAACAGGGAAAGCTGACCACGGGCTTGAAGATCCCGCGCGATACCATGTTGTACTCGCGTCCGGTGGACGGCTTCCCTTGCAAGTTCCGCACCTGCTACGACACGGTCCTGTGGCCGGTGCGCGTGACCGCCACCCAGTGGACGACGCCGGACCGCATCCGCCCGCCTCTGAGATCGTCCGCCGCTGCCGTGCTGCGGCTCGAGCTGCGCTGCCTGCCCGACGTCACGTTCGAAAAGCTCGAACTCGACCGACTGCGCTTCTATCTGAACGGAGACAGTCAAGTCGTTTTCGCGCTGTATGAGCTGCTGCTCAACAACACGATGGAGATCCTGCTGCGCGATCCGACGCCGGGATCGCGCGTGAAGCCGGTGAGCTTGCGCCGTCAGGCCCTGCGTCCGGTAGGTTTCCGGTTGGACGAGGGTGTGCTGCCTTACCCGCGCCGTTCGTTCCTGGGTTATCGCCTGCTCCAGGAGTATTTCGCTTTCCCGGAGAAATTCCTGTTCGTGGAATTGGAGGGACTGGATGCCCTGCGCACCGGCCAGTTCCAGGAAACGGCAGAGATCCTGTTTCTGATCTCCTCGTTCGAGCGGCCGGAACGGCACCAAGTGCTCGAGCTGGGCGTTTCCGAACGCACTTTGCGTCCGGCTACCACGCCGATCGTGAATCTCTTCCCCCAGACCGCCGAGCCCATCCTGCTCGACCAGACGCGCTACGAATACCCCGTGATCCCGGACGTCCGGCGGCGGCGAGCTACCGAAGTGTTCTCCGTGGACGAGGTCGTCAGCTCGAGCCCGCGCTCCCCGGAGGTGATCCGCTTCGAACCCTTCTACTCCTTCCGCCACGGAGTCCGCCGGGACAAACGCCAGACCTTCTGGATGACGACGCGACACGCCGCCGAGCAAGTAGGAGAAAGCGCAGCCGATGTTTATCTGATGCTGGTGGATCTTTCCGGGCGACCCATGCGTCCCTCGGTGGATACGCTGACCGTTCGCTGCACGTGCACCAACCGCGATTTGCCGTCGCGCCTGCCCTTCGGTAGCGAGATGGGCGATTTCGAAATGGAGGGGGTCTCGGCGCTGGAAAAGATCGTCTGCCTGCACAAACCCACGGCCACGATCCGGCCGCCCGGCGGTCGCGGCGCACTGTGGCGGCTGGTCTCGCACCTTGCCTTGAACTACCTTTCCCTGGTGGAAGAAGGCAAAGAGGCGTTGCAGGAAATTCTTCGGCTTTATAACTTCGCCGACTCCGCCTATCTGGACAAACAAATCGCAGGCATTACCCAGCTGCGAAGCGAAAAGCACTTTGCGCGCGTACGTTCGGAGTACGGCATCAGTTTCGCGCGCGGCCTGCGCGTCCATATTACTCTGGACGAAGAGCAGTTCGAGGGCGGGGGAGCTTACCTTTTCGCCAGCGTGCTGGAGAATTTCCTGGGCTTGTACGTGGCGCTGAACAGCTTTGTGCAGGTCGTGGTGTCCACGGAACAAAGAAAGGAGGTGATGCGGGCATGGCCGCCGAGAGCCGGTCGGCAGATCCTCCTGTAAGCGACGAAATCGTGCCGGCGCCTGTGGCCTGCCGGCATCCCGAAGTGGAAGCGGCGCTGGAACGCGAGCCTTGGCGCTTCGATTTCTTCCAGGCGGTGCGATTGCTGGAGCGGCTGGATCCGCACGGCAAGCCGGTGGGGCGTTTCACCCGTCCGCAACAGGAAGTGGTGCGCTTTGCCGCGAATCCCTCCCTGGTGTTTCCTGCCAGCCAGATCCAGGCGCTGGAACGTCGTCCCGGCAGTCCCGCGCGCATGGTGGTGAACTTCATGGGCCTCTTTGGTCCAGTGGGCGTCCTTCCGCAGCCTTATACCGAACTCGTCATCCACCGGATTCGCGAGCGCGACACCGCCCTGCGCGACTTTCTGGATCTGTTCAACCACCGCATGATCTCCCTGTTCTACCGGGCCTGGGAGAGATACCGTTTCGGCATCACCTACGAACGGGGCGAGCAGGACCGCCTTTCCGCCCTGCTCATGGATTTCATCGGCCTGGGAACGCCGGGTTTGCAAAAGCGCCAGGCCGTAGAAGACGAAGCGCTGCTTTATTACACGGGCTTGCTGGCGCAATTCCCCCGTTCGGCCACGGCGCTCGAACAGATCCTGGCCGACTATTTCGAAGTGCCCGTCGAGGTCGAGCAGTTTGTCGGCGGATGGTACCGGCTGGATCCGCAAGTGCTGAGTCGCCTGGAAGGCGGCGGAGAGGAAACTGAGCAACTCGCGGTGGGCACGGTGTTGGGCGACGAGGTCTGGGAATCGCAAGCCCGGGTGCGGGTGCGGCTGGGCCCGCTCACGCTCGACGAGTACCTGGAGTTTCTGCCCACGGGATCGGCCTTTGAACCGCTGCGCGCCCTGATCCGCTTCTTCGCCGGTGACCAGTTCGATTTCGAGGTGCAACTGGTGCTCAAGCGCGAGGAAGTGCCTTATTGCGAACTGGGCGCGGAGACCAAGGCTGCGCCCCGCTTGGGCTGGGTAAGTTGGACGCGGTGGTCGCCTATGACGCGCGACCCCGGGGAGACCGTACTGAGGTTGTAAGCGAGGGCAGAGGCCCTCGGGAGCAGAATATGCCAGTGAATTTGAAATCACTCATCGAGAAACTTAATGAACAAACCCGCAGCGCCCTGGAGGCGGCCGCCGGCCTCTGTGTGGCGCGCACGCACTACGAGGTCGAAATCGAGCATTACCTGATGAAGCTGCTCGACTTCACCGACAACGACTTCGCGCGCATCGCACACCATTACGGGGTGGATACCTCGCAGCTCAGCAAGGAGCTCACGCGGAGCCTGGACAAGATGCGGCGCGGCAACGCCCGCGGCCCCGCCCTGAGCCAGTGGCTGGTGCGCATGCTTACCGAAGCCTGGACCATCGGCACGCTGGATTTCAACGCCGGCCAGATCCGCAGCGGCTTCACGATTCTGGCCTTGCGCACCAATGACGAGCTGGCCCGCCTGATCAACGAGGTGAGCCGCGAGTTCCAGAAGATTCCCGGCGAAGACCTGCGCAAGAACTTTTCGGCTATCGTGGCCGGCTCGCACGAGGACGCCATTGCACCGATGCGCGAAACGCCCGCGGCCGGTCCCGCTCGCGCCGCGGCTCCGGGCAAGACGCCGTACCTGGATCAGTACACGATTGACCTGACCGAACGGGCGCGGCAAGGCAAGCTCGATCCCGTCCTGGGACGCGATTTCGAGATCCGCCAGATCATTGACATCCTCATGCGCCGGCGGCAAAACAACCCGATCCTCACGGGCGAGGCGGGCGTGGGCAAGACCGCGGTGGTGGAGGGCTTCGCGCTGCGTGTGGCGCAAGGCGATGTGCCCGCGCCGCTGCGTAACGTCAGCGTCCGCGCGCTGGATCTGGCACTATTGCAAGCCGGCGCCGGCATCAAGGGCGAATTCGAGAACCGGCTCAAAGGCCTGATCGAGGAGGTCAAGGCCTCGCCCACGCCCATCATCCTTTTCATTGACGAAGCGCACACGCTGATCGGCGCGGGGGGCCAGGCAGGCATGGGAGATGCCGCCAACCTGCTCAAGCCCGCGCTGGCGCGCGGCGAGCTCCGCACCATCGCCGCCACCACCTGGAGTGAGTACAAGAAGTATTTCGAGAAGGACGCCGCGCTGGCCCGCCGCTTCCAGGTGGTCAAAGTGGACGAGCCCACCGAAGAGCAGTGCATGGTGATGCTGCGCGGCATCGTGGGCACGCTGGAAAAGCATCACAACGTGCGCATCCTCGATGAAGCCGTGCGAGCCGCGGTGAAACTCTCTCATCGCTACCTGGCGGGACGGCAGCTTCCCGACAAGGCCGTCAGCGTGCTGGACACCGCGTGCGCCCGGCTGGCTCTGGGCCAGGCGGCGACCCCGCCTCCCATCGAGGACGCACAACGGCGGCTCGACGACCTGCGCGTGCAGAAACGCGTGCTCGAGCGCGAGGCCGCCGTGGGCGCGGACCACAGCGAGCGCCTCCAGGCCATTGACCGCGAAATTCCCGAACTGGAAGCGCGTCTGAAAGCGCTCACCGAGCGTTGGGAGAAAGAGCGCAGCCTGGTGGAGCGCATTCGCGACGTACGAGGGCGGCTGGAATCCATGTCCAGCCTCGCGGCTGCCAACGTAGCAGCGGCCGGCGGGGATGGGCAGTCTTCAGGCGGTGACGGGCAGCCGGCTGGCGAAACAGCGACCGCGGTGCAAGCCGGCGACGGCATTCAGGCCTTGCGAGCCGAACTGGACGCCCTGAACCGGGAACTGGCCGAGTTGCAAGGTGACCAGCCGCTCATGCAGGTGTGCGTGGACGCGCAGATCGTCAGCGAAGTGATTTCGGCCTGGACCGGTATCCCGGTGGGCAAGATGGTCAAGGACGAGTTGCAAACGCTGCTCTCGCTGGAGCGGGTCCTGGGCGAGCGAATCATCGGGCAGGATCACGCGCTGAAGGTGATCAGCGAACGGATCGTGAGCGCGCGCGCCTCGATGGACGATCCCAACAAGCCGGTGGGGGTCTTCCTGCTGGTCGGCCCCAGCGGCGTGGGCAAGACGGAAACGGCGCTCGTACTCTCGGATCTGCTGTACGGCGGCGAGCGCAACCTGATCACGATCAACATGTCCGAGTTCCAGGAAGCCCACACCGTGTCCACGCTGAAGGGTGCGCCCCCGGGCTACGTCGGCTACGGCGAGGGAGGCGTGCTGACGGAGGCAGTGCGGCGCCGGCCCTACTCGGTCGTCCTGCTCGACGAAGTGGAAAAGGCCCATCCCGACGTGCTCGAGCTGTTCTACCAGGTCTTTGACAAGGGCATGATGGAAGACGGCGAGGGCCGTGAGATTGACTTCAAGAATACGATCATCATGCTCACCACCAACGCCTGCACGGACGAGATCATGAAGCTGTGCGCCGACCCGGAAACCACGCCGTCGCCGGAGGCTCTGGTCAAAGCCATCAAGCCCCAGCTCAACAAGATCTTCAAACCGGCCTTCCTGGGCCGGCTCGTCATTGTCCCTTACTACCCGCTGCGCGACGAGGCGCTCAAGAAGATCATCGTGCTCAAGCTGGAGAAGATCCGTCGCCGCGTCCGCGAAAACCACCGCATCGAGTTCACCTATGACGACAGATTGGTGGACGAGGTCGCGCGGCGCTGCACCGAGGTGGAAAGCGGGGCGCGCAACGTGGACAATATCCTGACCAATACGCTTTTGCCGGACATTTCGCGCCAACTGCTGGCCCGCATGGCCGAGGGCGAGAAACTGAGTTCGATTCGCGCGGGCGTCGGGGCTGACGGCTCTTTCTGTTACGAGTTCACCTGAGGCTGCGCGCCAGTCAGGACAAGAGAGGTAACCCATGGGCAGCTCGTTCGCACAGACGTACCGGTTGCTGCGGCTGGCCACCCCGCTGGGGCCTGACAAGCTCCTGCTGCGCTCTTTCACGGGGCGCGAGGCCATCTCCGAGCTCTTCAGTTTCCAACTGGATTTGCTCTCGGAGGATTCGACGATCAACTTCGACGATCTGGTCGGCCAGAACGTCACGTTCGCCATTACTCTGGCTGATGGCGAAACCTACCGGTACTTCAACGGCTTCATCAGCCGATTCGCCCAGTTGCCTGGCATTGGCCGGCTGGCGCGATACCAGGCCGAGGTGGTCCCCGGCCTGTGGTTTCTCACCCGCACCACGGATTGCCGCATTTACCAGAATCTCAGCGT
>JAPWUP010000133.1 GCA_028275505.1 Bryobacteraceae bacterium | reverse complement strand
CACGCCGTCGTACAGGGGGCCAGCGTTTGCCGCGCCTTCACTCCCGGATACCGCTTCGAATTCTACGATCACGAGCGAAAAGATCAAAACGGGATGTATCTGATCACCTCCGTAACTCACAACGCGACGGAGGGCGGATTTTACTCGGGAGTAGGCGGCCCGCAGGAGGCCAGTTACGATAACCTGTTTACTGCTATCCCCTATTCGGTGCCCTTCCGCCCGCCGCGAATAACCCCCAAACCCGTGGTTCACGGCGCCCAGACGGCCATAGTAGTCGGACCTTCCGGCGAGGAAATTTACACAGACAAGTACGGACGCGTGAAAGTGCAGTTCCACTGGGACCGGCTGGGCAAGTACAACGAGAAAAGCTCGTGCTGGATCCGCGTCTCCCAGCCTTGGGCGGGCAAGGGTTGGGGCGGCATCTGGATCCCGCGCATCGGTCAGGAAGTCATCGTAGATTTTCTCGAGGGCGATCCCGACCGGCCCATCATCACGGGCCGCGTCTACAACGCCAATCAGATGCCGCCTTATGAGCTGCCTGCCGAGCAGACCAAAAGCGGCTTCAAATCCCGCAGCTCCAAGGGAGGCAGCACCCAGAACTTCAACGAGATTCGCTTCGAGGACAAGAAAGGCGCCGAGGAGATTGTCATTCACGCCGAGCGCAACCTCACGACTACGGTAGAGAACAACGAGACCCGGACGGTCTACGGGAAACGGACCACCGCGATCAAGAAAGACGAAACGCTGACCATCAGCGAAGGCAACCGCAAGGAAACGCTGGAGCAAGGCAACGACACGCTGGAGCTCTGGCAAGGCAATCGCGACGTCACGCTGATGAAGGGCAGCGACAGCCTGGTGGTTCAGATGGGTAACATTACCATCAAGGCGCCCGCCGGCACGCACAGCACCACCGCACTTCAGATCGAGGTCACGGGAATGACCACCGTGAAGGTAGTCTGCGGCGCCAGTTCCATTCAGATGACGCCCGGAACGATTGACATCACCAGCCCGGTAGTGACGATCAAGGGCGGAATGGTGAAGATCAACTGCTGAGCACACCGATGCCGCCGGCTGCACGCGTCACCGACATGCACACCTGCCCGATGGCCACTCCCGGTACGCCGCCGGTGCCGCACGTGGGCGGACCGATTCTGCCGCCCTGCGCGCCTACGGTCCTCGTGGGCGGAGTGCCCCAGGCTCGCGTGACGGACATGGCCACTTGCGTCGGCCCGCCGGACATGATTGCGCAAGGGGCGGCAACGGTTCTGGTACAAGGGCTGCCTGCGGCGCGACTCGGCGATACCACGGTCCACGGCGGGGTGATCGTGACCGGCATGCCCACGGTCCTCATCGGAGGCCCGACCTTCACAGCTCGTCCCGTAGGCAGCGTCATGCGCCTGCGTTGGGGACTGCCGCCCTGGGAATGGCGACTTACCTACGGGGACGCCATCGAGATCCGTCCCGACCCTGACGATCCGACGTTCCAGACCCGTGCCCTGGCAGCTCTGATCCGGCTGGACATGACCAACAACATGCACAGCGCCTTTGATGCGATCGAAGCCAGCGGCCATCGCGTGACCATTGAGAACTACCACGCCGGAGCGGGCCAGGATCCTTATAACGCTTACTGCCGCGCCCACGATATCCACGGCGCACTCGATCCCCAGCGGGGATCGGACTCCACCGTGGTTTGGAACCCTGATGTGCACGGCTTCGGTCCCCCGGGCACTACGCCGGACTGGCAGCAACCCGGCTCCGACGTGATTCTCGGGCACGAACTCATTCATGCTACGCATAACGCCACGGGCACCCACGGCGACAACTGGCACAATGACGTCGCAGTGAACGAGGAGCGCAATACGGTCGGGCTTCCAGCTCAAAACTACAACTGGCCCGGCGATTCTTGGGACGGCGCCGGCTTGCCCGACACGACCGGGCAACCGTACACAGAAAACGGCTTGCGCAGCGAATACCGCGAGCGTGGAATGAACTCGCCGGTAACCGGGAGTCCCCCGGAGCCTCGGCCTGCTTACTACGCGGATGATCCGCCCCCGTTCTGAAGCATGCGGACCACGGCCGGGCTCGCCACGCTGTGCCTGCTGGCAACGATGCCCCTGGCCGGTCAGCAACCGGGTGAAGATCCACCAAGGAGACGACAAAAGATGGCTTTCCCAGCCACGCTGACCGCAAACTTTCGAACCACGGCCGATCAGCTCCAAGTCGAGTATGTTGTCACCAACGCCGGCCGCGAACCTTTGTATGTGATCAACGTCTCCATCCGGGTTACTTCCCAGGGCGCTACCGTCGAGCCGGCAACGCCGAGGGCGGCCCTGGCAAGCACCGGGGAGTTAGTGCTAGCGAGCGCGATCCCGCCCCTCGACCCCAGCATCAGTTATGCAGTTCCGCCCCGATTTTACGCCTCACGTTTGGATGCCGGGGCTTCGCTCAAGCAATCCTTCGCGTTGCCCTTGCCGGTGGCGCCGAGCGGGCTGCCGCCCAAACGCGAACCGCGCGAAGTTGTTGTGGACCGGGTCGCCTTCGTGCTGGGCGTTGTCCCCGCGTCCGCCGTTCCCAACGCCCAGAGACAAGAGATTGGCGGCGTCGAGGTCTGGCGGTTGCGGCCGGGAGCGCATCAGCACCAAGTGGAGTTGCGCGTCGAAGCCAGGGTCGCTAATCTGCGAGTATTGACGGAGTGATCGCGCGTCGGCGCGCCTCCGCTCGATCGCCGCTATGAAGTTACTGGTGTTCTCGGACATTCATGGTGACGAGGTCCGCCTGGCCCGCCTGATGGAGATCGAGGCCGATCATTACTTTGCAGCGGGCGATTTGACGAGCTGGGGTCATGGCCTGGACCGGCTCGGTCAAGTGCTGGCGAAACGCGCGGGACGCGTCTGGGTCCTCCCCGGCAATCACGAGTCAGCCGAAACGATCGCTGCATTCGCGCGGCGTTATGGCTTGAACGATTTCCACGAGCGCAGCTTCGAGCTGAACGGGTACCACATTGCGGGCTTCGGCTACTCCAACCCGACTCCGTTCAACACGCCTGGGGAGTACAGCGAGGCCGAGATCGCCCGGCGGCTCCGGAAGTTCGCCGCCCTCAAGCCGCTGGTGCTGATCTGCCACTGCCCGCCTTACGGGACCCCGCTCGACCGCATCCGCGAGGGGGTGCACGCAGGGAGCCGCTCACTGCGGGAGTTCGTCGAGCGCCACCAGCCGGCCTATCTGCTGTGCGGCCATATTCACGAGGCGGCAGGCGCCTCGGTACGCCTGGGCGGGACCCAGGCCTTCAACGTGGGCAAAGAAGGCTATCTGCTGGAGCTGCCTCCGCTCTGAACCCGACACCCTCAAGAACACCCCTTCCCTTCCCGGTGAACCGGTGCTAAATTGATCGTGGGACCGCATTCGGGAGGTGAGCCATGGGGGCCGCAGCACAAATGGTTCCGGTCTTTAGCCGCGAAGAACTGGACCTGCTGGTGGAGCTTCTCGAGCGCGAGCGGGCGGACTTGCCCGCCCAGATTCACCGTTGCCGCACCTGCGAGATGCGTGATCAACTGAAGCGACGCCTGGAAGTGGTGAACCAGTTACTCCAGCGACTCAGCCGGTAACCGAACCTGCTCGCGCTCCGGCGGCGGATCACCGGCCACTTCAGCGATAGAATAGAAGCGAGAGCCACTCCTATGACTGTGCTCGAAGAACTCGAAAGGGAATACGAGGCGCTCCGCCAGCAGGCTGAAGCTGTGCGGGGCTATCTTTGACGTCCCCGGCAAGAAAGCCCGCCTGGCCGAGATCGAAAAGCAGATCGCGGATCCCGATTTCTGGAACCGGCCCGAGCATAGCCAGAAGCTGCTTCGCGAGCGCAAGCGTCTGGAGGAGGACATCGCGGAGGAAGCCGAGATCTCGCGGGCGCTCGAGGATCTCGAGACCCTGATCGAGCTGGGCCGCGAAGGCGAGGACGTCGGGCCGGACATCCGCCAGGAGATGGAACGCCTGTCCCAGCGCCTCCAAGACCTGGAGACGCGCATGCTCCTTTCAGGTGAAAACGATCACCGCAGCGCCATCGTCACCATTCACCCGGGCGCCGGCGGCACCGAGAGCCAGGACTGGGCGGAGATGCTGCTCCGCATGTACCTGCGCTGGGCCGAGCGCAAGGGATTCGAAACCGTCATCACCGATCGTCTGGACGGCGAGGTGGCCGGCATCAAATCGGTCACCTTCGAGATTAACGGCGAATACGCCTACGGGCTGTTGCAGTCCGAGATCGGGGTGCACCGGCTGGTCCGCATTTCGCCCTTCGACGCTAACGCCCGGCGCCACACCTCTTTCGCCAGTGTCTTCGTCTACCCGCAGGTGGACGACGAAATCAAGATCGAGATCCGGCCGGAAGATTTGCGCATTGATACGTTCCGCGCGAGCGGGCACGGTGGGCAGCACGTCAACCGTACGGACTCGGCGGTGCGCATCGTGCACCTGCCCACCGGCATCGTCGTCCAGTGCCAGAATGAGCGTTCCCAGCACAAGAACCGCGAGATGGCGATGAAGCAGCTCCGCGCCCGCCTCTACGAACTGGAGCTGGAAAAGCGCCGCGAAGAGGAGCGGAAGCTGGAGGAAAGCAAGGCCGATATTGACTTCGGTAGCCAGATTCGGAGCTACGTCCTCGCGCCGTACCGACTGGTCAAGGACCTGCGCACGAAACTGGCCGTCGGCGACGTGGACCGCGTGCTGGACGGCGACCTGGATCCCTTCATGCGGGCCTATCTGGTGTGGCGCAAGACGGGCAAGCTGGCGGGCGAGGATCAGGAGTTGCCGGACTGAAGCCGCCCAGCATGATTCCCCAGCAGGAAATCGAGCGCGCGGCCCGTCTGATCCGCGAGGGACGACTGGTCGCTTTCCCGACCGAGACCGTCTATGGCCTCGGCGCGAACGCCCTGGATCGGGCTGCGGTCCGGCGGATCTTCGAAGTGAAGGGCCGGCCCTCGACCAGCCCGATCATCGTCCACGTGGACTCGCTGGACATGGCCCGCAGGCTGGTGCGCGAATGGCCGGAGTCCGCCGAGAAGCTGGCGAACCGTTTCTGGCCTGGCCCGCTCACTCTCGTGCTGCCACGCGCTCCGGTCATTCCGGATGAGGTGACCGCCGGGCTCAACACCGTGGGGATCCGGATGCCCGCCCACCCGGTCGCGCTGGCTCTGATCCGGGCGGCTGGCGTACCCATTGCGGCGCCCAGCGCCAATCCGTTCACGCGCCTGTCTCCCACGACCGCCGAACACGTCCGCCAGTCGCTTGGCGACGCGGTAGATATGATCCTGGACGGCGGTCCTACTCAAGTCGGCATCGAATCCACGGTGCTTTCGCTGGCCGGGGCGCCGCGGCTGCTGCGACCGGGCATGATCCTGCGCGAGCAGATCGAAGAGTTGATCGGCCCTGTCGAGGTCAGCGGGCGCATCGAGAACGGCGCGCCTCATCCCTCACCTGGCATGCACCCGCGGCATTACAGTCCGAAAACGCGGTTGCTGTTGGTGACCGACGGCGCGCTTCCCGCCGGGCGCGGCGCCTATCTCTGGATCCGAAGACCCGCGCCTGCGGCGCGCTCCGTGCAAATGCCAGCGGAAGCCGCTGCCTACGCAGCCCGGCTTTATGAGACGCTTCATGCGCTGGATGCGGAAGGCTGGGAATGGATTGCCGTGGAAAAACCGCCGGAGGCGCCGGAGTGGATCCCCGTTTTGGACCGCCTGCGCCGCGCAGCGGGCGGGCAGTAGCTCCCCTCAGCATCCCCCTTGTTTATTGGACTCCTCCTGAAATATAATTGACCGGGCGGGTTTGGGGTCCCGCCCGAGATATGAAAGCGCAAGGGGGTTAACTGTGAAGGCACCGATCAGGGTTGTTGTGATTTGTCTGCTAGCCTGCTCCCTTCTGCTCGGGCAGGTTGTGTCCAGTTCGATCCGTGGCGCCTTGGTGGATCCGACCGGCGCGGCCATCCCGGGGGCGCAATGCACGCTGACGAACCAGACCACGGGCGCCGTGCTCAAGGCCACCTCGAGCGCCGACGGCTCCTTTGTCTTCCCCAACGTCTTGCCCGGGACCTACACCTTGAAAATCGAGGCCACCGGGTTCAAGACGCTGGAGACCAAGGACATCGTGGTTACGGCCAACCAGGTGCGCGCCTTGGGGAACATCACCCTGCAACTCGGCGAAGTCCGTGAAACGGTGAGCGTGGCCGCCGAGGCCGCAGCCATCCAGTTGGCCAGCGCCGAGAAGTCCGGAACCATCACCGGCGACCAGATCCAGAACATCGCCGTCAAAGGGCGTGACTTCTTCGCCCTGCTGCTGACCGTGCCGGGCGTGGTGGACAACTTCAGCCAGCGCCGCGAGACTCTCTCGCCGGACTCCATCCGCGGCACCTACATCAACGGCGGACGCGAAAACCAGAAGAATCTCGCCATTGACGGCATCACCGACCTGGACACCGGATCCAATTCCACCGTGCACTTCCAGCCCAACATGGACGCCATCGCCGAGATCAAGATCATGACCTCGAACTATCAGGCCGAGTTCGGGCGCAGCGGCGGGGGCGTCATCACCGTGATTACCAAATCGGGCAGCCGCGATTTCCACGGGACCGCTTACAACTTCTACCGTCACGAAAGCCTGAACGCGAATAACTTCTTCAACAACCGAACAGGCACGCCGAAATCGCCCTATCGCTATCGCATCAGCGGCTTCTCGATCGGCGGACCCATTTACGTTCCGAAGAAGTTCAACACGGATCGCGACAAGCTGTTCTTCTTCTTCTCCCAGGAATACATCGGGATGAAGAGGGATTACGGCACCCGGTTCGTCAACACGCCGACCGCGCTCGAGCGCGAGGGCAACTTCTCCAACAGCCGCGACGTCAACGGCGCGCTGATCCCGGTGCGCGATCCGCTCACCGGCCAGCCGTTCCCCGGAAACATCATTCCGAAGGACCGCATCAACAAACTGGGCCAGGCGATCCTGAACTTCTTCCCGTTGCCGAACTACACGGATCCGGATCCCCGCCTGGTCTACCAGCGCAACTACCGTTCGGCTTACAGCGGCTCCTACCCAAAGCGCCAAGACGTCATCCGGATTGACTCGAACATCTGGCCCTCACTCAGGGCCTACTGGCGCTACATCAAGGACAAGGACGAGCAGGATACGCCGTACGGCATGTGGGTCAACGGGGCCATCAATTACTACTTGACGCCGGTGCGTTTCGGCCAGCCCGGCAAGGGTCAGGTGGTGCACATCACCAAGACGTTCTCGCCGACGCTGGTCAACGAGTTCATCTTCGGCAAGAGCCGCAACAACCTGTACTTTGACCCGGTGGACAAGAGCCTGGTGGACCGCTCCAAGATGGGCAATCCGCCGCAGTGGTTCCGTGATCAGGCTGGTCCCCGGACGTACCTGCCGGCTGCCTCAGCCAACCACGCTCCCAACATCGCTTTCGGAGGCCAGCCGGCCAACCCGATCGCTTTCGGCCTGGGCAACGTGCCCTATCTGAACTACAACGACATTTACAGCTTTGTCAACAACGTGAGTAAGGTTTGGGGCCCGCATAACTTCAAGGCCGGCATTTACATCGAGCGCACCGGCAAGTTCCAGGTGGGCGGGGGCAACTGGCGCGGCGCCTTCAACTTCTCGCGCGACACCAACAATCCCTTCGATTCCAACCACAGCTTCGCCAACGCGCTCCTGGGTAACTTCACTTCTTATTTGGAAGCCACGGCGCGCGTGGATGGCGACTGGTGGTTCTGGAACGTGGAGTGGTTCGTACAGGACAACTGGCGAGTGAACCGGCGCCTGACGCTGGACGTGGGCATCCGCTTCTATCACCAGCCGCCCATGGAGGACTTGAACCGCACCATCTCCACCTGGGATCCCAACTACTATGACATCAAGAAGGCTCCGGCCCTTTATATGCCGGCGCGTGACCCGCAGGGCCGCCGGGTGGCGCAGGACCCGGTTTCAAAGGCCTTCGCGCCGCAACCTATGATCGGCCTGTTCGTGCCCAGCTCGGGCGATCCGGCCAACGGCATGAAGGTCGGCGGCGTGGACGGCTACCCGCCGGGACTTTACACCACCTCCTGGCTGCACTTCGGCCCGCGCTTCGGTTTTGCCTTTGACCTGTTCGGTAACGGCAAGACCGCGCTGCGTGGCGGGTTCGGCATGTTCAAGGACCGCCCGCAGGGCAACCCGACCTTCTACGCCAACGGCAACCCGCCTGTAGCGTACACGCCGACGCTTTACTACGGAAACCTCGACTCGTATGCAGGCGCCGGCGGCGCCATCGGACCAACCAACCTGCTCACGTTGCTGGGGCATAACAAACACGCCACCACTATGAACTACAGCTTCGGCATCCAGCACCAGATCTGGAGCACAACGATTGACGTCTCCTACGTGGGCACGCTGGGCCGGCACCTCATCATTCGCCGCAACCTGAACCCGATCCCGATGTACGCCCGCTTCGATCCGGCCAACCAGGATCCCACACAGCCCGGGCGTCCGCTGCCGGACAACTTCCTGCGCCCGATCAAGGGGTACGGTGACATCAACTTGCAGGAGTTCGCCGCTACTTCCAACTACAACTCGCTGCAAGTTGCCGCCAACCGCCGTTACACCCGCGGGTTGCAGTTCGGCGTGGCCTACACCTTCTCCAAGACGCTGGGCATCGTGGGCGACGACTACTCATCCATCAGCCCGTACTTCTCACCGCGGAAACGCAACTACGGGCCGCTGGCCTGGCATCGTCCCCACGTGTTCGTGTTGAACTACATCTGGGATCTGCCCAAGGTCGGCCACCGTCTCGGTGTGAAACCGCTGGGCTGGATTCTCGATCACTGGCAGGTCTCGGGCATGACTACGTTCATGACCGGCGCGCCCTTCACGCCGGGCTTCTCCACCACCGACGGCATGGACATCACGGGTTCCAGTGAGGGCGCCCGCATCACGGTGGTGGGCAACCCGCGCCTGAAGAAGAGCGAAAAGACCTTCTACCGCAACTTCAACACCGACGTGTTCCGCCGCACGCCGCAGCGGGACTTCGGCAACAGCGGCCTCAATTACCTGCATGGTCCGGGCGTGAACAACTGGGACATCGCGGTCTCCAAGCGCGTCCCGCTCTTCTCCGAGGAGCGGTTCATCCAGTTCCGCACCGAGATGTTCAACGCTTGGAACCACACCCAGTTCTCGAGCCTCGATGCCACCTTCCGCTTCGACCCGCAGGGAGTCAATCAGAACCCGAACGTGGGAGCGTTCACGGGTGCTCGAGATGCCCGGATCATCCAGCTTTCGCTGAAGCTTTACTTCTGACCGGTTCCAGTAACCGGGCCCGGCGTCTTGCGGCGCCGGGCCCTTTTGTTTTCTACCAGGGCATCCTGCGCTTGGTATAACGCCGGCCGATTTCGGCCGAATCCTGCCGTCGTCCGGCGCCGATCATGACGCCCTCGTCAATGCGCTGCTTGACGTTTTCGGGCAGGACGTTATCGAGGAAGGCAATCTTGTATTTCTTGCAAAGAGCCAGCACGCGCTCGCCGGCGCGCCTTACTTCTTCCGGAACGGGAGGATCCGCGCGCCCCTCCAGATACCCGTAGGAAAGGCCCATGTCACGTGGCCCGTGTTCGGCAAAAGCGATTCCGGGCACGGCCAGGGTCTCTTCCGCCTTTTCCAGGGCTTGCCAGTCTTCGATCTTGACGCCCAACATGAGCTCGCCTTCCGGATTCAGGGGCCAGACGTCAGCAACCTCGAGATACCGTCGGGGAGTTATTCCCCACACCCAAGCGGCGAACTCCTGGCTTCCCCATCCACGAGTGCCCCACCCCAGGATTTCCACGCCGCGCTTCTGGAAAGGGTAGCGGGCCGCCTGCACGAAGCGTTTCACAGCTTCCGGGTCGCGCGCCCGCGCCAGATGCACCCCGTGCACGCCCTGCGCCAGAGCCTGCTGAACCATCCACGCCCCGGCCTGCATCGTGGGGCCGTCCAGGCCCAGCACGGGCAGCACCACGATCACGCCCGGCGTGCGGTGACCGCTGGGTGTCGGCCCGCCATCCACAAGGCCGCGCATGAAATCCCGCAGCTTACCGAAATCCAGGGGGTTGTGTTCCATATCGTAAGTGATGTAGTCGGCCCAGGTTTTGGCGAGTTTACGGCCTTCTTCATAGCCCCCGTAAGCGGCAGTGTAGTAAATCGGCTGGCCCATCTCCAGCAGCTCGATGCACTTGTTGATTCTCTTTGGCGTCCATGTGGCATCAGGCTGAGCCCACAGCCATGGGCAGAGCACGGCGAGCAAGACAAACCGCCGCAGCAACACTGCTTACCTCCTTTCACGTGGATCGAATTCGTAGGCGCCCAGATCCACCCGCATCCCTCGTCCTCCGTCCAGTGGCCGTTTCCTGCCTTCGCGGTCCTCGTCGGGTGAATCCTGATTCGACCCGGCATCAATGCATGGGGAATCCGGACGAAGGCGGAACCACGGGAAAACCTCTAGGACTCGGTCCTCCCGGAAGTCTCCCCAGACCGCAAGGCGATTCCCGCTGTGCCACGCCACGGCCGACCACTGCGCGGCGATTCTGATTGGGCGACCAGTCAGATCTCCCGGAGCCGAAGATGGCATGATCAGAAACTCGGTCCAGAAACGCTCAGGGCGGTAGGTTGTCAGAGTTGCAACTGTCAGCCACGGCGCTTCCTCGAATCCACACCTGACGTCCAGGTTCCCTTCCCCAGGATATTGCGCGGGCAGCGCGGAGTAACGGACGGCGACGCCGGGCGGCGCGGCGAACGCAGCGTGAAAGATATTATTCGCGAAGAGCGGCTGCCTGAACTTTTCCCTCACCTCGTCGTAACTCACGGGATCGAGGAAGGTGTTATTGACCACGGTTACTTCGGATCGCTGGAAGCGCGCCGGGCCCAGATTTCCCACCACAACATTGTTGACGAACAGCACCCGACTTTCCATAGTCACGCGCAAGGCGCCAGAGGAGGCGGCCACGTTGGCATTGCCGGCAATGTAGTTGCCCAGAATACGAACCAGATACTTTTCGGCCGGAGGCACAGGATCGGG
>JAPWUP010000265.1 GCA_028275505.1 Bryobacteraceae bacterium | reverse complement strand
GGCCCGAGCGGGGGGCGCGTTCGGGCGGGTTGGGCCAGGGCGGCCACCGGAAGCAGAAAAAAAAGAACGTGACAAATTCCGCCGATTATGTTACTTAGTGCTAGAGGGAAGCGAGAGCCCGATGACCGCTTTTGGCTCAACCGATCATCCTAGCATGCGGCGGCCTTCGCCCTCGGCGGGCAGCGTAAGGTGCCCGCGTTGCGGCCAGATCAACCCTCCCGCGGAGCGTCGTTGTACTCGCTGCCAGTCGCGCCTGACTCCCGAGCCCGTTCAGCAGCGTCTGGACCTGCGCGGCGAGTGGCCCAAAGTGGTGTCCATTGACTGGATCGCGCCCGAGCGATTCGCCAAACCGGCGCCCCCTGCGCGGCGCACGCAGACGCGGCGGGCACCCCGTCGCAAACCTTCGCCGCCCGGACAGCTCTGGCTGGACTTGCAGCCGTTGCCCTCTCTGCCGGCAGCCGAGCGGCCCGTGGATCGTCCCGGGTTGCCGCCTGCGCCGTTGGGGCGTCGCTTCCTTTCGGCTGCGCTGGACGCCTTATTCGTGCTGCTTGCCTTCGGTGTGATCCTGCTGGTTGCGGCTTGGCGTGGGGTCCCCTTTTCCGTGGCGCCCAACTTTCTACGGGCCTATGCCGTCCTGCTCGGCGCCTTGGGACTCGCCTACAAGGCGGTCCCGGTGATCCTGAATTGCGATTCGCCTGGCCTCAGGCTCAGCCGGCTGCGCCTGCTGCGCTTCGATCGTCGCCCGCCGGGCGTCCGCGAACGGCTCATCCGGCTGGTCTCGGCCTGCGTGAGCGTCGGCGGTTTGGGCGCGGGCGTCCTTTGGGCTGTCCTCTCCCGCGAAAAACACACCTGGCACGATTTGATTTCGCGGACCTGCGTGGTCGAGTGTGCCGACGAGACCTGAACCCGAGATCTCCGCTTGAGGCCGCGCCGCGCATCTCCGGCTTGTGGTCGAATAAAAATCAGTAGCTGCCATGAAAATCCTCTTTGACGAGACCAACCTGCTCGCCTCGATGGTGGGCGAGGCGCACGGCGTGACCCCGGCCGAGTACAAGGCACAGATGCGGCGGGGACCGGAAGTCGTCAAGGCCTTCCGCAAGCTGGTGGATCGCGGCGAGGTCGGCTTTCCGTCGCTGCCCTTCCAGACGGACGCCCTGAAGCAGATCCAGGCCTACGCCCGGAAGGTCCGTGGTTCGTACGATACCGTGTGCGTGCTTGGTATCGGGGGGAGCGCTTTGGGTGCGTGGGCGCTGGATTGCGCGTTGCGCGGGCCGCACCCCGTGCAGAAGCCCTTCTCCCGCAAGAACCCGAGGCTGGTGATCCTCGACAACGTGGATCCCGCGCTGGTGGGTGCCGCGCTGGAAGTCATGGATCCCGGCAAGACGCTGGTGCTGGCCGTCACCAAGCAGGGCGGCACGGCGGAAACGGTGGCCGCTTTGCTGGTCGTGCGCGAGTGGCTGGGCAAACGCGCGCCGAGGCAATCGGTGGCCATTACGACTCCGGGTCGCGGAGATCTTTACGCGCTTGCGCTGCGGGAAAAGTGGCCGATCTTCGCGATCCCGGAAAATGTAGGCGGGCGGTTTAGCGTGCTCTCGGCGGTCGGGCTGCTGCCGGCGGCGCTGATCGGGCTGGACGTGGGAAAGCTGTTGCGCGGCGCTGCCGCCATGACCGAGCAGTGCTGGCAAACGGATCCGCGGCGCAATCCGGCGCTACGGGCGGCGCTGCTTCACCATTTGATCTGGACTGCGAAGAGCAAGACCATCCACGTGGCGTTCCCGTATTCCAACCGCCTGTGGGGGACGGCCTTCTGGTTCCGGCAGCTCTGGGCGGAATCGCTCGGCAAGTCCAAAACGCGCGCGGGCGAAAATGTTCACATCGGGCAGACGCCCGTCGCTGCTCTGGGGACGACTGACCAGCACTCGCAGGTGCAGCTCTATGTCGAAGGGCCCAACGACAAGGTGTTCAGCTTCTGGGCCGTGGAAAAACAGGGCTGGGAGGGCCGCATCCCCAAGACCCGTTACAAGCTGGACAGCTTCGATTACCTGGCTGGCCGCAAGCTGGCTGAATTGCTGGAGGTCGAGCGGCTCTCCACCGAGGCGGCCCTGACCGAGGCGGGCCGGCCCAACTGCACGTACACGCTGGAGCGGCTGGACGAGGAGCACTTGGGCGGGTTCCTCCAGTTGCTCGAGTTCCAGACGGCGTTCATCGCCGAACTGCTCGACGTCAACGCTTTCGATCAGCCGGGCGTCGAAGCAGGCAAGCGCTTCACCTACGGCCTGATGGGCCGGCCGGGCTTCGAGGAATACCGCGAACGTTTCGAGCAATACCAGAAACGACGCCGCCAGGCGATTTGAGGGACCCGCCGGGTTTCGGCCTCAAGCCGCCATCATGGCGCGCAGGCGCGCCACCACCCAGTCCACGGCGATCCCGATGAGCGCCTGACCTTTGGCCGCCGTGGCCAGTCGGGCCTCGCGGGCGAAGAGTTCGTCTTCGGCGGCCGATTTGGGATCCTTGATTCCCAGCTTGCCTTTGACCTTTTCGTAGTCCACGCCTTCCCAGCGCACGCGCTCGGGAAATGCAGCCAGCGCGAAAGAGGTTTCGAACTCCGCGGCGTGACCCGGAATCCGTGCGGTGGCAAGATACTGCCTTGCCATTTCGGGCGAGTAGGCCTCCCAGTACGAGTGAGCCTCCAGCCGAATGCCGAGCTTGCGGCGGAATTCAGGGACGCTTTCCTTGAGGGCGGCCTCGTTGCCGCCGTGGCCGTTCAGGATCAGGACACAGCGGATGCCGTGGGTGGCCAGGCTCTCGCAAATGTCATAGACTACAGCCAGGAAGGTCTCCTTGCGCAGCGTGAGCGTTCCCTTGCGATCCATCCAGTAAGGCGAAATGCCCACTGCCACCGGCGTGGCCACGATGACTTGCGGATAGAGCCGCAGGGCGGCTTGCTGCGCCACCAGCGTCGCACTGGCGGTGTCCTGAATCATCGCCAGGTGCTCGTTGTGCTGCTCGGTCGAGCCGGTGGGCAGGATGGCGGCTTTGAGCCGTCCCTCTTCGAACAGCTCGCGGATCTCCTTGCGGGTACACTCCCACAGCAGGACTTTCCGTGGATGGACGTAGGGGACGTCAGCGGCAGGCGATACCGCGCTGCAGGCGAGCGTCGCCAGGAAGTGGCGCCGCGGCCAGTTGGGAGTCTTCATGGCCGCGATGATACCACTGCGGCGCGTTCAGGCGATGTGCGGAAGTTCGTAGCCCTTGCGACGCGGCCGCGAGAGCATCCGGTTGGCCTCCTCGTCGCCAATGAACTGCTCGCGTTTCGGATCCCAGCGGAGCTTTCGCCCCAGCTCCCGGCAGATGTTGACCAGGTGGCAGACGGTGGTGGAACGGTGTCCGATTTCGACGTCGGCGGTGGGGCGCTTGCGGCTGCGCACGCAGGCGAAGAAGTTCTCGATGTGGAAGCGATTCTCCCCGGGGCCTTCCGGCGTGGGATCGGGCGCGCCTTTTTTCAGCTCGGGCGGATCGGCAATGAAGTCACCGCGGAGAATCTGGATCCGGCCTTTCTCGCCTACGAAGATCGCGCCCAACTGGGAATGGTCCTTGCGGATCGGCTCCTCCAGCTTGAGCAGCGTCCCGTTGGCGTAGCGCATGGTCACCTTGCCTTCGGGACCGGGTTCTTCCGGCCAGATTTCGACGGGACCCGTTGAATCGGTGCCTAGGGCGCATTGGACCTGGTCGAGCGCGTGCGTCCCCCAACCGGTGACGCCCCAGCTCTGGCCGCCGCCGTCGTAATCCCAGTAAATGGCCCAGCGCCGGAACAGCTCCTCGTGGTAGGGCCGCAGCTCGGTTTGATTGCACCACTGGTCCCAGTCCATGCCGTCGGGAACCGGCTGGCCGGGCTTTGGCTCCCAGCGGCGCGGCGGCAGGAAATTGCAGGCGATGACCTCGCGGATTTTGCCGATCGCGCCTTCGCGGACCAGCTTGCTGGCGTAAACGTTGATGGGGATGGAGCGTTGCTGGGTGCCGGTCTGGAGAACGCGCTTGTAGCGGCGGGCTGCCCGCACCAGGACGCGTCCCTCTTCCACGGTGAGCGTGAGCGGCTTCTCAGCATAGACGTCCAGGCCGGCCTGCATGGCGTGGATGGCGATGAGCGCGCGGGCGTGCGTTGTGGTCTCGACGAACACGGCGTCGAGTTTTTCCTTGTCGAACATGCGCCGGTAATCCTGGTACTTCTGCCAGCTCTCACCCTCGGGGTGTTCCTTCGCGGCTTCGAAGCAGCGGGGCAGGTAGCAATCGGCGACAGCGACGATTCGTGCGCCGGGGAATTTTTCGTTGCGGATCAACCAACGGGCGCGGCCGCCCAAGCCGATGAAAGCGATGCGCAGCGTGTCATTGGCGCCGGGCTTGCCTGCAAGGCCGAGTACGCGGGCGGGAACGAAAAGGGGAGCGGCGGCACTTAGAAACGTGCGACGATTCATGTGCGATTCTCCAGGCTTGTATTATACGCCGCGAGCGGGATGAGACAGGAGAAACTGGGAATGGTCGGGGCGAGTGGATTTGAACCACCGACCTCCTGGTCCCGAACCAGGCGCTCTAACCAGGCTGAGCCACGCCCCGATTCTCAATACCAGTGTAATGCGGGCCGCGCCCTCAGGCAAGCGGGTGGGGCCGGGAGGGATTTGACAGCGGGCCTTCGCTTTGGTCAAATATAAACTGAAGCGGCTACTCCTCAGTAGCTCAACTGGTAGAGCATCCGGCTGTTAACCGGAGGGTTGCAGGTTCGAGTCCTGCCTGAGGAGCCAAAC
>JAPWUP010000264.1 GCA_028275505.1 Bryobacteraceae bacterium | reverse complement strand
TAACTGCGGCCAGGCGTTGCCCGCAAAGGCAGTTTTCTGTGGTTACTGCGGCGCGCGGCAGATGTAAGTGCGGCGTCGCCGGAGGTCTTCCCGGCCTCTCCGACTGAATCGGAGTGGCCCGCAGTGAGATCGTTTTGCGCGCTGAGGTTTCGCGCACCGGGATCCAAAGACGTCGTCAAAGTCGGCATGGTGGATCTCCGGAGCCACTGGGACATGCTTTGTGCCCGCTTGTAGCGAGGCCCTACAGGGGTACCTGACCTTTGTGCCAGTGGCGCTCAGCCGTAGGCCCCAGCCCCCAAAGAGTTACTGGATTCACATCCCGGTAGCCACCCGCTCGTCGAATCTCACTCTCGGACCGTCGAGGTCCGCGCCTGGCCTCGGGTTGCGCGGTTCCTGAAGCGCGCGCAGCCAAGCCTTGTCCAAAGCCGCACAAGCCGTACTGCCCGGGCCAGCGGGTTACTCAAACGCGTTAACGCCACTCACAGTGTCCGCAGTGCGAAGGACAATCCTTTCCGGCTGTGGTAGGATCGTGCGGAGCACAAGGAGGTGACGGGCATGGAGATCACCAGGCGGACATTTCTCGAGGTTACTGGCGCGGCGCCGGCGCAAAGGAGACTTGCCGGCGCGCAAGTCCGGCGTGCGCAGTCCGATCGGCTGAATCTGATCGTAATCGTGGTGGACACCTGGGGCGCCCATTGGTACGGTTGTTACGGCAATCACGAAGTGCGAACTCCGAACGTGGACGCACTGGCGGCGCGGTCGGCTGTTTTCGAGGAAGCTTTCGCGGAGGCGCTGCCCACCTTGCCCGCGAGGCGAGCCTTGTACACGGGCCGTCAGATCTTCCCTTCGTACCTGGTGCTGCAGAGGGACGATCAGGTAAGGATCCGCGGCTGGCACGGCTTGTACGAAGAGGACGTCACGCTTTCGGAAACCCTGCGCGCGGCCGGTTATCTGACCGCGTGGATCAGCGACGTCTATCACCAGTTCAAGCCGGGCAAGAACTTCCATCGCGGCTTCGAGTGCTGGCGTCATGTGCGCGGCCAGGAAGCCGATCGCTGGGCCAGTGGGCCGCGCAAAAACATAGATCTCAACCAGTACTTGCATCCCTCTCAGCGGGCAGGCGTGGGTGTGGACGTCTCTGGCATGGCCCTGCCCAGCATGGCGCCTGGGGTGTTGCAGTATCTGACCAACCGAAGCTGGTGGAAAAGCGAAGAGGACTGGCTGGCGTCGCGCGTTTTCAACGAGGCTGCCCAGTGGCTCGAAGACAACGTAGCGGAAAACCAACCTTTTTACTTACACATCGAGTCTTTTTCGCCCCATGAATACTGGGATCCCCCAGATTCTTTCTACCGGCAATACATGAAGTCGGATTATCGAGGGCCGCGGCTGATCTCGCCGCCGGGCACCACCAAGGTTCTTTCCCAGGTCGAACTGGAGCACGTGCGGGCTTTGTATCACGGGTTCGTAACTTTCGTGGACGACCGGATCGGGCGATTCCTGCGCAAGGTGGAAGCGCTGGGGCTGGACAAGAACACGGTGATCGTCTTCACCGCGGATCATGGCACCATGCTCGGCCAGCAAGGTCAGATCCACAAGGGCGAGCAGAGGATGCGAACCCAGGTCACGCGCGTGCCTCTGATCATCTACCATCCGCGGCGGAGCTGGGCGGGCAAGCGGATCAAGGGTTTTGCCCTGCACACCGATGTGATGCCCACCGTGCTGGAGCTGCTGGAAGTGCCTGCACCCAAGCGGGTCACCGGGTACAGCCTGGTGGGCATGATCGAGCGCGGCGAGCGATCTCCCCACGGGGATCGGATCGTCACCGGCTGGGGAGAGCACGGCGCGGTGCGCACGCCCGAGTGGTGCTACATCGGTCGCTGGAGCCGCGGGCCGCAGTTCGAAGAGCTGTACGACCTGCGAAAGGATCCGGAGGAACTGAACAACGTTGCCAGCGGGCATCCTTCCGTGGTGAAGGAACTGCGGGAGCACTTGCGCAAGCATGTCGAGGCCGGCTGGGAAATCACACGGGGCACGTTTGGCACCGTGCTGATGGGGCCTTACGGTGGCTGAGGGCCTCCGCGTGTATTCCCACGCGCAGCGGGCGGTTGGCTGACCAGAAGCGGAGCGTCTCTGCCATCACCTTGGAGTCACACGGTCCTCGCGGGTTGCATGGGGATCCGGATGCGCCTCCAAGCCACCAGACGGACCGGGCCGACGAGTCCGGAGAGAGGCAAGGGCCGAAAGAGGCGGTCCCGCTTGAAAAAGGCTTCCCGGCCCTGACGGTACTCAGCGAACTCTTGCCCGTAGTGAGGTACGAGCTCAGCAGGCACAGGCGGAGGCTCGCGCAGCCCTGCGATGTGATGGATCAGGGTGTTTGTGACCATAACTCGCAGGCGGTTGGTCCCTGGCCGAAGGTATCTGGTTACGGTCAGCCGGTATGGCTCCATCCAGCACACCCCGACAGGCCGCTCGTTCCAGAAGACCTCCGCGACGTCGCCCACCCGTCCCAGGTCCAAAGTAACTTCCAGATCCTGCGACAGGTACGCATCGGGCAATTGAAAGTCCACCTCGTAAGTTCCGGTCCCGGAGAAAAACCGCAACTCTTCGCGCTCGCCCCACGAGACAAGCTGCTCCATGACAAGTTCTCTGCGCGCGAACCTGACGCCTTCCGCCGTAAGCTTCCAGCGCCCGGCGACAGGGAACGGGGGCGGCACGGGGCCGGCCGTGGCCGCGCCTTCACGAACTGCTCGCCCGCGCTGGATGCGGGCCGCACATGGGCCGGACGATCCCGCCAGGCCGATGACTTCTGTCTCTTCCACTCGCTCGATCTGGTCCAGCTTGACGTCCACCGCATGCCAGAGTTCATCGCCCGGCGAGAAGACGAGAATGGTTGATTGCCAGGGGTCGAACTTGAGAGGGATTTCAATTCCCTCGGTCCTCACGCGAAAGGCCGGAACAGGCGCAATTTCACCGGTGTAAGGATCCCACCGGGTCGGCCACTTTTCACGCACGCGGAAAAGCAGCGGAGTCTGCGACGGCTTGGGCGCGAGATTGGTGACAAGGTAAACCTCCAGCTCGCCGACCGTTCGGTGCAGGAAAGCAATGCCTTCGCTTTGCTGGTAGTCGGAGAGAACCACGTCCGGCGCCTTGTGCCGACGGAGGATTTCGAGCAGTTGCTTCTGCGTCGCGTCCAGAGGTGGCGGCGGTTGCCAGGGCTGTTCCTGAGGACTGAATTCGGGCTGTACGATTTTGTAAGCTTCGAGGAAGTAGCTTCGACCGCCGCTCTTGAACTCCCGGCCGGCGCGTTGCGGGCCGAACAGTTCTGCGACCAACTGTCGCAGGCGGTCATCTTCCGCCGGATAGGCCTTCAGGCCAACCGAGAACTGCGGCAATTTCTCCAGGGCGATGAGAATGCCCCCGCCCTCGACGAACCTTTTCATGACCTCGAGGGTCTTCAGCGGCAGAGCGGTAATTGCAGGCAGGATCAGGAAGCGAAAGCGCAGGTCTCGGATTTTGAGTTCGCCGTTGTCCACGCTGGCGTAATTCTGAAGCAGGTCGTCGTTTACAGGTTCGTAATCGTAGCCGTTTGCAATCAGCGTGAGCGGGACGTTGCCATAGGGCATGATGCGGCGCTCGGAGCCGAACAGTACGCGCTGCGTCCAGACGGTGGCCTGCGGCGAGTAGAGTAAAACGTCGGCCACCGGCTTGCCCTGGCGAAGCAGGAAGCAGCAGCGGCTGATATAGGCGGTGAGGTGGTGGTAGTAACGCCACCAGGTGTTCCAGTGGCTGATGCGATTAGCCCAGGGCACGTCCCGTGAGGGAGCGACATCGGTCTCGGGTGAATAAACGTAACCGTGATTGTAAAACTGCGTGACGCCATCGCGCAAAAAGGCGTCCGTGGCGATTTTCAGGTCTTGCAGGGTAGTACGGTAACGTTCCGGGTGGATGAAGGTGTAAGCTTCCGCGGAGACGATCGGGCGGCCATAAAAGTGAGCGCCGGCGGCAGTGGATTTGCGCGGATCAGCAATGGTGGCGAACCGGGCGGTGGTGACTTCGGTCTCGGGACGGGGCGTCATGCCGGCGCCCTGAATAATTTCCTCGGTGAAGCGGTAGTGTGGCTGGATGCGCGCCTGCACGCCGCGCGCCGCAGCGGTTTCGATAAACGTGCGAAAGGCGGTCTCCAGCCCGAGCCAGTGCAGGAATTCATTGACGTCGTACCGGATCCGCGGAGTGAGGTCACCGATATCGAACCAGATCGCGGGCAGGTAAGGTGTAAGGTCGTAACCCTTGTAACGCCGGAACAGATCGAGGGTGTCAGTGCTCCAAAGCAAAGTGTTGGGCAGAGGATGGATCTCAAAGCTGTCGCAGAAAAACGAATCTACCGTCTTGCCGAGTTCCTCTCCGAAGGCTTCCGCGAACTCCTGGATCAAATAGTCGCAGTAACGCTGCATCGTGCCTTTGTTCAGGTGGTCCACCACCCAGTTACGCGGCAGGTAATTCTGGGCCTGGTTCTGCTGGCCGGTGTAAAGCAGCCGGAAGGCCATGATGCGCCATGGGCCTTCGGGAACATCCCAGTGCAGGCGGTCCCCGTCCGCCAGATGAGTCAAGTCTTTCAGAGTCTTGCCGTCCAGCCGGTCGCCGGCGCGTTGCGCCGCGACTACGGCGATCACGCGATTGTGGTCCGCCGGTAGCCAATCCAGCGCGCCCGGCGTCAGGTCTGTTTTCTGCTTGGGCGTGGGCTGGTACTGGGGCAGACGGTCGGCGAAACGCGTCGGTCCCTGCACGTCTACCCAGGCGCAGGCCAGCACCTTGCTCCGGTCTTC
>JAPWUP010000263.1 GCA_028275505.1 Bryobacteraceae bacterium | reverse complement strand
AACGCCCTGACGGAAAGACCTCGCGGGTGGCGTACTGCGTGTCCCAGCGCGCCAGAATGTCGGCGCCAAGGTAACGCAGCACATCGAACGGGTGCTGCGCCCAGGCGATTTCTTCGGGCAGCGAGTTACGCGCCGCGCGGCTGTAAAACCAATAGTAAAGATTCGGGGCGAAGGGGATGAAGTCGGGCGTCTCGCCCCGGAAGGCCGCCAGAATCCTCTCTCGGCCGGTCATCCGCATTCACTATACTTGCCGCAATGCGGCGCCTGAGATGGTGGATCGCGGGCCTGCTCTGGCTGGTCACCCTGATCAACTATGTGGACCGGCAGTGTCTTTCCGTGCTCGCGCCCGTGTTGCGCGACGAGTTCGCCATGTCGGGCGTGGGCTACGGCCGCGTGGTTTCCGCCTTCATGCTGGCGTATCTGATCGGGCAGACCGTTGCGGGGCGCCTGATGGACTGGCTCGGGACCCGAGCCGGCTTTGCTTTGTGTGTGATCTGGTGGTCGGCCGCGGCGATGCTGCACGGCGCCGTCCGGTCTGCGCTCCAGTTGGGCGCCGCGCGCTTCCTGCTCGGCCTGGCGCAGGCAGGCAACTGGCCGGGCGGCGTCAAAGCTGTCTCCGAGTGGTTCCCCTTGCGCGAGCGCGCCTTCGCCGTGGGCCTCTTCAACAGCGGTTCGACCGTGGGCGCAATGGTTGCGCCGCCATTGGTGGCTGCACTGGCTCTGAACTTCGGCTGGAGGCTTGCTTTCGTGATCACCGGCGCTACAGGCTTCCTTTGGCTGGCCGCGTGGCTTGTGCTCTACAAAGCGCCCGAGCGCCATCCCTGGTTGCGCCGCGAGGAATTGGAGCTCATTCAAAGCGACAGGACGCAGGAAACGCAGAGCCGCGGCGTTCGCTGGGTCTCCCTGTTGCGCCAAAGACCGGTCTGGGGGCTGGTGCTAGGACGCATGCTGGCCGACCCCGTCTGGTGGTTTTACGTTTTCTGGCTGCCTGAATATCTGAAGCGCGAGCGCCACTTCAGCCTGGCGATGATCGGCTACTTCGGCTGGATCCCCTTCCTGGCAGCGGTGCTGGGCTGCCTGACCGGCGGGGCCGCCTCGGGACGCCTGATCAAACGGGGCCATGATACGCTTCGCGCGCGCAAAGCAGTGATGCTGGCCTGCGCGTTGCTGATGATGTGCGGCATTCCTGCGGCGACCGTTGCGGCCGCATGGGGCGCCATCGCCTTGATCAGCGTGGCTACGTTCGCTTACTCGGCTTGGGCCTCGAACATCCTCACGCTGCCCGCAGACCTGTTCCCGCCCGCCGTCGTAGCTTCGGTTTCCGGCTTGAGCGGAACCGGGGCGGCCACAGGCGGCATGGCCTTCATGCTGCTGATCGGCTATGTCGTGGACCGCTTCTCTTACGCGCCGGTTTTCGTCGCTGCCGGAGTGATGCCGCTGGCCGCGTTCGCCATCGTCGCCTGGGGCGTGCGCCTCAGGAACCAAGACGGTTAGACGTCGCGAAAACTCCCTCGCCCCGGTACGCCTCCCGCGCCTGGGCGAGATCGTTGCCAATCAGACTGACGTTGCTCGACTCCCGCGCTTCGAGGAAAACCGGCACGGGGCCGGGCAAACGGCAACCGCTCACCAGGGCGCCATCCACGCCGCGCAAACGGACGGCGACGTTCCGGGTCGCCCACGAACATCCGGCCATTTCCAGGCCCGCGACGTCGTGGCAGACTACGGCAGGGCGTTCGTCGGCTTCTATGAAACTGGTCCGTACGTTCTCGAAGCGAATGTTGCGCACGTGCCGGCAGAAGAAAGCGTAGGCGGGCAACAGCCCGAACATTTTGTGCTCGGGATAGCGATCGGGGTGTTCCGGCACGTCTTCGGGCGCCTCCTTGACGCCGCCTTTGAAAACGATGTGCACATCGCGGATCGTCACGTCCTCGATGTAGTGCCCGGGGATTCCCGAAATCGGGCAGCCGATCGTGCTCGTGCCGGTCGCTTCGATGCCGCGGATCTGCACGCTGCGCAGCTTGCCGACCCCCGGGCGCGGATCCCCTCCGCGGAAGGGACGCCCGCGATCGCCCAGACGAATGAAGATCACATTGTTGACGTCGCGCATCGTCACGTTGGAGACGCTGACGCGCTCCAGCACGCCGCCGTCCACCATTTCGATGGCGATGCCCGAAAGCCGCGTGTCGTACATGGTGCAGTTGGAAAGCACGATGTCCTGGAAGCCGCCGTTGGACTCCGTGCCCAGCTTGAAGGCATTGCACCAGGTGGAAAGCACGCAGTTGGTGATCACCACGTTGCGCGTGGGACGGTCCGAGGTGCTCTTGAGCACGATGGCGTCGTCGCCCGAGGCCACGTTGCAATCAGAGATGAGGACGCGCTGGCAGCAGTCTATATCTAGGCCGTCGTTGTTGGCGTTGACGAAGCTGTGCACGGTGATGCCGCGAATGGTCACGTCCTCGCAAGCCAGGTAGTGCTGGACCCACATGGGCGAATCGCGGAGGGTCAGATCAGTCACGGCCACGCGGCGGCAACTGACGAGGCGGATCAGATAAGGGCGCACTTTGTAGGGACCCTTGAACGCGGCGCCCTGCCCGTCAATCGTCCCGCGCCCGTGCAGGCCGACATCTTCCAAACCCTCGCCGAAGATCAGACTGCGTTCGGTGTAGTTGTCGGTGTAGGAACGGATCTGCGGCCGCGTGATCGGATAATCCTCGAGGTTCGTGCTGCCCAGTAAGGTGGCGCCAGATTCCAGGTAAAGGTGCACGTGGCTCTTCAGGATCAGGCCGCCTGAAAGATAGCGTCCCGGCGGGAAATAAACCGTTCCGCCGCCGCCCGCCGCGCAAGCGTCTATGGCGGCTTGAAGAGCTTTGGTCTCCAGGCGGTTGCCGTCGCCTGCAGCGCCGAAATCGCGTACGTTGAAGATGCCGGTCGGCGCCGGCTTCTGCGCCTGGGCAGGCCATGCCAGCGCCCCCGAGCCCGCCAGGCCCAGCAAGAAAGAGCGTCGTGGGTTCGATCGAGTCATGGTTCCAGTATGGCGCGGTGGCCCCGCTGCAAACGAGCACTGCCGACGGGGAACGCCTGCCTCTGACGAGCCATCCCGCAAGCTGATGCCGGTCTACCCACCCCCGCCGGAGGGATCGAAAGGAGACGAACACGTCGGAGTTCGGGGGACGAAATCATGCGAAGTTCACCAGCCTCTCATCGGAATGAAACCTGAGTCGCCTAAGCTGAGAACAAACAGTTTTGGTTGGCAATGTTTCGGTCGCACTTATGAAAAACTCCTCACTGAATCTGCTTTGGCAGGACCCCGCGGTCCCGGGCCGTTTCTCTACCGCGGTGTCCCTGCACGCACACAGCCGCCATTCGCGGGAAACACTGGGGTACGCGGGCAGTTACCGGCGCGATTACATCCTGCTCCAACTGGCGCTGAAGTTTGCCGAAGGACGATTGAGGGACGAGGGCGGAAATCCGATCCCGCTGTCGCGCATTGTATGGAACCCTCCGCTGTCCCCTGAAGAGGTGATCGCCGCGGAAGCGAAACAGATCGAGCGCCTGGGACTGCGCGCCATGGTGTCCCTGACCGATCACGACACCATCGCGGGGAGACTGGCCTTGCAGGGCCGGCATCAGACGGCATCCTTTCCCGTCTCCCTGGAATGGACGGTTCCGTTCCCACCCACGGTCTTCCATCTCGGGGTGCATAACCTGGAGGAAACCACCGCCGCGCAGGTTGTCAACCACCTGCTCTCCTGCACCGAGCGACCCGCACCCGACCACCTGCACGACTCGCTCGACTTTCTCAACCGGCAGCCGGGCGTCTTGGTGGTTCTGAACCATCCTTTGTGGGACGGACTCACCATCGGGGAGCAAGCTCACCGAGAGGCTCTGCGAACGTTGTTGACCCGCTATGGCAAATCCTTGCACGCGCTCGAGCTCAATGGCTACCGGCCGTGGCGGGAAAACCGGGATGTTCTCGAACTCGCCCGCGCCTGGAACATGCCCGTTGTCTCAGGGGGAGACCGCCACGGCACGGAGTGCAACACGATTCTCAATCTCACGCGGGCGGAGACCTTCGCGGACTTTGTCGCTGAGCTGCGTTACGACGGCGTGAGCCAAGTGCTGTTTCTGCCCCGATACCGCGAGCCGTGGCGCCTGCGCTGCCTGGAAACGGCTTGGGACTACATTCGCACTCATACCGCGCCCTCCGGTCCGCCCAGCCGCTGGACGGACCGCTTCTTCTACTGTCATGCGGATGGAAGCCTCCGCTCATTGAGCAGCCTCGCTGGCCGCTCGGTCCACGCGTTGCTGGAGTCGCTCCTGCTCACGCTTAAGCTTTCGCGTTCCCCATCCGTGCGCCCAGCGCTGCGCTGGTTACTCGCCGATTCCGGTGCCCTCACAGGTTGATCCCTGGCGCCCGATGGAGGACACCCCAGCTCGACGATATCGAATCGCCCTCGCCGCGCGAACTCACGGCTACCGCGGAGGTGAGCCTGGTCTCCTGTCCGGTTCTGTCGCCGGCCCATGAGTAAGGCCCCGCGCGAGCCTTAACTCGCCGTTAACTGTCCCGTAAATCGGCCGTGGGGTTTGTTAACCTTTGGAAGACGTCGCCTTCGGCTGGCATCCAACCACCGGCCTGGCGCCACGGGTCCGTCTCCGGCAGGACACCCTACGATTACAGCCCTACGCACACCTACAGCTCCGCCAACCGCCACAATTCATCCACGCGGCGCTTGACCTCCTCGCTCATGCGAATCACTTCCGGCCAGGGCCGCATGAATCCTTCTTCGGGCCACTTGCGTGTGGCGTCCACGCCCATTTTGGAGCC
>JAPWUP010000262.1 GCA_028275505.1 Bryobacteraceae bacterium | reverse complement strand
CGAAGACGATCACGCGGCCTTCGGCTCCCTCGGACATGGGCGGTTGGATTGGCGTCCCGGCAGGCTCCGGAAACGGCGTGCGGATGACGCCGATGGGCCGGACGCGCATTTCGATGGCCTCGCTTGCCTGCATGGCGGCTTCACGACCCGAAGGAAAAGCGTTTGCCGACGGCTGATTCCTGCACGCGGCCCGGGAAACGCTGGGCCAGTTCCGTGGTCGGTCGCCAGCCCGTGCAGTGCGAAGGAACGATGAGTTGGGGATCGAAGGCGGCCAGGGCCTGAAGGGTGCGCTCCATTCGCTCAGGTGTGGCGCGCACCAGGTGCATCCCTCCGATCAGCGCGCGGATCGGTGCGCCGGGACGCAACTGGCGAATGTGCTCCAGCGTGTTCACGACGCCCGCATGGCAGCAACCCAGCACGACCACCAGCCCGTGCGCGGTTTCGATGCAGAGAGCCTGGTCGTCCACCAGCGGGTCGGGACGCCGGCAGGCTTCGTCGAGAAAGAACGGTCCCCCGACGTCCTCGAACGTGTTGCGGCGTGGGATTTCGCCCGTTAACCAAATGCCGGGGCGCACCTCGGCCGGCGTGGTGGTCCAGTGCACCTGACGCGCACGCATGCGAGCGCCCTCGGGATTGAGGCCCGGCAAGCCGATGGCCCGTGCGGGCGCGTTCTCGCGGCGAGAAAACTTGGGCTCAAAAGCCGCCGGATGCACCCACAACTCGGGCCGCTGATCGCGACTGAGCGCGGCCACCAGGCCGCCGGTGTGATCGTAGTGGCCGTGGCTCAGGATGATGGCTTCGGCGGTTTCCACCGGAACGTGCAGGTGACGCGCATTGTGTTCGAGAACGCGGCCGGCGCCGGTGTCGAAAAGGATGCGATGCTGGTCCGCCTCGATCCAGACCGACCAGCCCCACTCGCCCAGCAGGTCCGGCTCCCGAACCACATTGTCGGAAAGAACAGTGATGGTGAGTTGAGAGATCATCGTGAGATCCCTGGCGCTGCGACGGGCGAGCGCAACATTGCTTCCCGGTGCAGCCGCCCTATAGTATAAAGTCTTTGGCCCCATCGTTCACCGAGGAGCGATTAACCGATGTGGAAGCGCCGTGAAGACGAAACACCCTCCAGGCCCCCCGTTCCGCCTGCCCCTGAACCGGTTCGCGAGCCCGCCCCTGCCCCGCCGGCAAGGCCCAGCGAACCTGAGATTCCCCGTGGCGTAGCGGCCATCGGCAAGTCCGTCAAGATCAAAGGCCAGATCTTCAGTCGCGAAGACCTTTACCTGGATGGCGAGATCGAGGGGACGGTGGAGGTCCCCGAGAATCGCGTTACGATCGGGCCGCATGGCAGGCTCCAAGCCAGCGTCAAGGCCCGCGAAGTGGTCGTGCTGGGCACGGTCAACGGCAACGTCGAAGCCAGCGAGAAAATTGACATTCGCAAGGAAGCCCGGTTGGTCGGGGACATCAAGACGGGCCGCATCGTCATCGAAGACGGCGCGTATTTCAAGGGCAGCATTGACATCGTGCGGGAAGCGCCGAAACCGCAGGGCGCCCAGCCGGCCCGTACGGCGCCACCGCCGGCGCAACCGGGAGCGCCCGGCCCGCAAGCGACCTCGCCTGCGCCGCCGGCGGATCCCAAACGCTGACTCCGGAGAAGCGCTTGTTCCGGGACCGCGCGAAGTCAGTTTCTCGGCACGGCCCGGATTCGCAGAGCGCTCCGGGCCCGCAACCGGTTTCTGCCTCAGCGGAGGTATACGCTCGCCACAGCCACGGCCTGGAAGAGTTCTTTCGCGCGCTCGGCCCCGGGGCAGGTTTGTGCGTGCTGGATTGGGCGGGCGCCTCGCAGGCCAGCATCAGCTTCATCACCGAACGCGGCTTCCGTCTTTACTCGGAGGATTTTTATCAACTGCTGGAGACGCACTTCGGTCCCGATGACTGGTATGCGGCTCAACAGGACCAGGCCCGCGCAGCGCGCTTTCTCGAGCAGACGCTCCCATTCCCGCCCGCCAGTTTCGATGGCGCACTGCTCTGGGACATGCTGGAGTATCTGGCGTCCCCGCTGTTGGAAGCGGTGCTCGCACGGCTGTACCAGATCGTCAAACGCGGCGGTTACATGCTGGCGATCTTTCACGCCGATGAGCGCGTGGAGCGCGCGCCAGTTTACCGCTATCGCATCGGTGGTCCCGATACTTTGTGGCTTTCGCTGCGGGAAATGCGCCGCCCGGCGCAGCTCTTCAACAACCGCGCCATCGAAAAGCTTTTCCGCGAAGCGCATTCGCTGAAGTTTTTCCTGACGCGCGACCACCTGCGGGAGGTGATCGTGCGGCGGTGAGTTCGGCCACGAGCGCACCAGCCGGTATCGCCCGTCCCCGGCCCTTCAGGGACGGAAGGGAAGGCTCCCGCAGGCTGTGGCAAACTACGGACAGATGGCCAGTTCAGAAAAACGGCCCCGCGGCGTCAAGCTTCAATCCTGAAAGGAGATCGCCGACTACCTCGGCGTCACCGTGCGTTCGGCCGAGCGGAGGGAAAAGATCGCAGGCCTGCCTGTGCGCCGGCTGGGGCGCGGGCGGAGCGCACGTGTGGTTGCCTTCACCGAGGAGCTGGATGAATGGATGGCTTCCGGGGGTGCCCGGAACGCGGCTTCCGAAGCGTCGCCGGCACTTGCCGGGGAGGCCCGCAAGCGCCGACTCTGGCTCGTGGCCGCAGGCTTGCTCGCCGGCGCTGCCCCGGTTGCGCTGGTGCTCATCAGACTTCTGGCGCCTGGCGATCCGCATCATTGGACCTTCAGCGACGGCGTCCTGACGGTTCTCGATGCCCGCGGCAAAGTCTGCTGGCGAAATTAACTTCCGGAGGCCCAACGCAGCCGGGACCCGCGGGACCAACCGCTCGTGCAGCTCGCGGATATTGACGGCGACGGGCGCCGCGAGGTCCTTCTCGATCGGGTTCCCGCAAGCAGCGAGCGACAGCGCGCCGCCTTGCAATATTACGAAGCCGGCGGCAAGTTGCGTTGGGAATACCGTTACGGCGCCCAGAAGACTTTCGCTGGCCGCACCTTCGAGCCGGATTTCCGTTTGCATGCGATCTGCCCCGTGCGCATTTCGGGACAGGCACGCCTGCTCACAGTGGCCAATCACCGGCTGTGGTATCCCTCACAGGTGTCGCTGCTCGACGCACGCCGCGGCCGCGTGCTCGAAGAGTACTGGCACCCGGGCGCAATCTAGGCGCTGTTGGTTTACGATGTGGACCGGGACGGTCACGATGACCTCGTCTTTGCCGCTATCAACAACCCTGGCGACGGCTTGGGGCACGCGGCGCTGGGCGTGCTCAAATTGCCTTTCTCCAAGGCGCGGCAAACCGAGGCCAGACGCGGCGCGAGCTTGCCCGCGCTGACTGGCGGCGGCGAGTGGGCTTACGTGCTGTTTCCGCTGGCGGACGTGAGTCGCGTGGCCGGCCTGTTACCCATCCCGGAGGAACTCTCGATAGATCAGTTGGGACGGATTCGCGTCAAGCTACCCCTTCCGGAGGGAGGCGCCGCCGTCTATTACCTGAACGGCAACCTGGAAGTCGCTGAGTGTCGCTTTTCGGATAATTTTCCCGCCATGCACGAGCGCTACCACCGGCAGGGCCTTCTGGACCATCCGCTCAGCGCCCGCGAGAGGACCGCGCTCTGCCAGGTGGCACCTTTCACTGTGACCCAGGCGGGAGCGACGCCCGCCGGAAACCGGCCAGTGATCGACGCGGGAGGCGTGCTGAACGGCGCGGACTATACGGCTGATATCGCGCCGGGCATGATGGTCTCCATCTTCGGGCAGAATCTGGCGCCGCGGACGGCGACCGCACGGGCCATCCCGCTGCCGCAGGAACTGGAAGCAGTATCGGTCGAAGTGACGGAGCCGGGCAAGACTGCGGTTCGCACGCCGCTGTACTTCGTGTCGCCGGGGCAAATCAACATTCAGATGCCGTTCGGGATCACGGCATCTTCGGTTGAGGTGCGGGTGCGCACGGCCGCGGGGACGAGCGACCCGGCAAGGGTTGCTATCGTGCCGCGCGCCCCGCGCCTGTTCACGCGCACGCTGGACGGTCGCGGAGAGGCCATCGCGCTCCACGTCAACTACCGGCTGGTGGGCGAAGGCGATCCGGTCGAGCGGGGAGGGTATCTCATCCTCTGCGCCACTGGCCTGGGCGAAGTACGACCGCAGTTGATTGCCGGAAATCGGGGCGGCGACGGAGGGCGCTGGGGACCTCTCAACGAGGTCACGGAGCCGGTCCGGGTGACGGTGGGCGGAAATCCCGCGACGGTGTTGTTCGCTGGCATGGCGGGCGTCTACCAGATCAATCTTCAGCTTGCTCCCGATGTTCCCACCGGGCGGCAGCCCGTCGTGGTCAGCATCGGGCAGCGATCCTCACAGGACAACGTCTGGGTCGCGGTAGGCGCCCGCAGGGATCCCGCCGAAATCGTCAAGGCAGCGCTGGAGGTGCAAGTGCGAGGCGACGTGGCCGGGATGCTCGCCCTCTACGACATGGAGAAGGTCAGCGAGGAAAACCGGCGCCGAAGCAGGGAGATCCTCGAGACCGTAGCACGCAAAGTCGCGTTTTCGAATTTTGGTTTTACTCACCTGGCTACGGGGTACGGAGACAAGGGCACCCTCGCAATGGTGCGCGCCCTGGTCACCTTCGACGTCACCACCCGCGAGGGCACCCGCACCATGCGGCATGGCCTCATCGCCAGGCTCAAACGGGCAGCGGGTGGCGGGAGTGCCTGGATATGGCCATCAGCGACACCTCAGTTGCCCGCTTGGATCGCGGTGAGCGAACGCTGGCGCTGACGGGCGTCTCGCCCGTGGTCACCACGCTCAA
>JAPWUP010000261.1 GCA_028275505.1 Bryobacteraceae bacterium | reverse complement strand
CTACCGTGGCCTGATCGAGGGCCGCACGGCTGGTACATGAGAGTCTGCGAGATCAGCCACACGGTGCCCCCGGAGGTCTTTATCCGGCGGCACGTGGAAGCTATGCGGAGATATTCGGCGGTGGATATCGTCCTGGTCGGGCGCAGCCCTGCCACTCAACCGCAGGCCAGCCTGGCGGACAAGCCGGTCGCGGGCGAGCTGCTCATGCCCAACTACGATCACCTTTCGTTGCCAGCCAAAGTGTGGAATCTCCGCTACGCGCTCGCTGGGAACTCATGGCGCGTTCGGCGCCCTTTGCGCGACCGCGCCGTGCTGGGCTTTTTCGATCGCCTGCAACCGGACCTGATCCACTTCCACATGGCCGGGCTCGCAATCCTGATGCGTTGGATCCCGGAAGCGCTGGGCATCCCTTACACCGTCAGCCTGCGAGGATCGGACATCCAGGTCGAACCGGTCGTCAATGAAGGCTACCGGCAAGGTCTCAAGGACGCGCTCTGCGGGGCGCGCGGGATCCACTGCGTCTCGGAGGACATCCGGAGGACGGCAGAGGAGGTGACCGAGCAGGCATTACCCCACGCCAAGGCCATTTACACGATCGCGCCGGAACATAGCTCCGAGCGGCCCCTGGCACGTGGGATCGGCCGCCGGCCCCTTTTGTTGGTCACCGTGGGACGATTGCACTGGTGCAAAGGGCTCGAGTACGGCGTGGTGGCCATCGCAGAGCTGAGGCGGCGGGGAATCTCTTGCCGGTGGCGAGTGGTCGGCGAGGGTCCATGCCGGGTGCAAATCGAGTATGCGGCCCGGGACGAGGGCGTCGAGGATGCGATCGAACTGGTGGGTGTGCGCCCGCAATCGTGGATTCGGGACACTTTAGCTGAAGCCGACGTGTACTTTCACCCGGCCGTGGCCGAGGGCATCAGTAACGCCGTGATCGAGGCGATGGCGGCCGGACTGCCCGTGGTCGCCACCCGCGCCGGGGGGATGGACGAGGCGATCAGCCACGACGAGGACGGGCTGCTGGTTCCCACTCGAGACTGGCGTGCGATGGCTCGGGCGCTCGAGGAATTGGCTCGCGATCCCGAACGGCGTACGCGCCTCGGTCGCGCTGCCTCGGCCAAGGTTCGCGAACGCTTCAGCGCGAGCCGTCATTCGAGGGAGTTCTTCGAGCTTTACCAGGGTTGCTTCCAAGGGCGCCGATGAGGGTTGCGCTCGTCACCCATTGTTACCCGAGCGTCGAACACCCATATATTTACGATTGGACCCGAGCATTGGTGCGCAGCGGTGTGGACTTGACGGTCTTCTGCGAACAAGTCGGCCCGGACGCGATGCCTGGTGACGGTGTGTCCCGGCCCCGGGTTGTTGAGTTCGCCAACCTTGCAGAGCCGGGTCGCTCGCTCGTGCGCTGTAGTGTGGCCAGCTTGGGTTACGCCTTTCGGCCTCTGCGACCGCTGCACGCGCTCCGGGTCCTGGCGGTCTCCGACAAGCCAAAGACCGCACTGCGCAAGGCTTTCGAGTACTGGCCGTGTCTGCATCAAGGCTTCGATGTGGTGCACTTCAATGCGGCGCAGATCGCCATCCGGAGATTCGAACTCGGGCGGATCCTGGGCGGCAAGGTGATTGTTAGCTTCCGCGGGCAGGACTTCACCTTTCATCCGGACCGCTACGACCGCCTCCTCCGCGAAGCGGACCACCTGCATTTCATATCCCGCCACCTGCTCGAGGAGGCGCGGAAAAGGGGCTATCTCGGGGGCCGGCACAGCTTGATCCCGCCCGCGATAGACACAGATTTTTATCGCCCGGCGCCGGTTGCCCAGGGTCCCGAGGGCAGCAGGGGTCCGTATCGCCTGTTTACTGCTGCCCGGCTAACCTGGACCAAAGGCTGGGAGTTCGCCCTCCAGGCCGTCGCCATGCTGGTGGAACAAGGGTACGACATTCGCTACCACATCGCGGGCGATGGCGAGATGCGTCCCGCCGTGGCGTACGCCATCCGGCAGCTAGGCCTGGAAGGACGGGTTCACCTGTTGGGTTGGCTCTCGCCGGAGCAGGTGAGGCAGCAGCTCTGGGAAGCGCACGTATACGTGCTGGCCAGCGTGGGAGAAGCCTTCAACAACAGTGTGCTCCAGGCCCAGGCTTGCGGCGTCCCGGTAGTGTGCACGGACGCGGGCGGTTTGCCGGAGAACGTGCAAGACGGCGTCACCGGTCTGGTAGCTCGCCGCCGCGATCCATGGGATCTGGCCGCCAAGATCCGCTGCCTGCTGGATGATCCGGAGCGGAGGCGCGAAATGGGGGTTGCGGCCCGCCGAAGGGTCAAGGAGCAATTCAGCCTCAAGGACCTCGTGCCCCTGTTTCTCGCGATGTACGAGCGGGTTTGCGCCTAGAGCATTTCGCCGCATGAGAATCTGTTTCATCTGCAACGAGTATCCACCGGCCCCGCATGGGGGCGTGGGCACGTTCGTCCAAGGACTGGCGCGCAGGCTGGCGCGGTTGGGACATGACGTCGCTGTGGTTGGCTGGAGTGCGGGCGGTGATTTGCCGGAACATGCATGCGAGGATGGCGTCGAGGTCTGGCGGCTGAAGCCCCCGCGGTACCCAGCGCTGACCTTGAGGCTCGGCCGGTACGAGATCACCCCGGCCCTGCTGGCCGAGAGGGTGCTCCTGTCGCGCCGCGCAGCGACGATTGCCCGGGACTTCGGCGCCCAAATCGTGGAGAGCTACGACTGGAGCGGCCCGCTGTGGCGGGCGCCGATGCGCCCGCTGGTGGTCCGCATGCATGGGGCGCACACGGCTCATGAATTTTACGAGGGCCGCCGTGCGAGCCGGCTTCTCCGGTTCTTCGAAAGGCGCAACGTGGCTATGGCCGACGCCCTCGCTGCCGTCTCCCGCAGCATCGGGGAAATTACGCTGCGCGCTTTGGGTTTGAACGGGACACCGTTCCGCGTGATTTACAACGGCGTGGATACCGAGTTGTTCCGGCCGGCGCCGGTGGAACGCGATCCGTGGGAAGTCCTCTATGTAGGGAGCGTGACACGGCGCAAAGGCGTGCCCGACCTCCTCGCTGCGTTTGCCTTGGTGGCCAGGGAGGCGCCCCAAGCGCATTTGACGATCGTCGGCCGGCTTCCGGCGCCCGCAAACGGTGCTAACCCCGTCGAGTCATGGCTGCGCGGCTTGCCCGAGTCTGTACGGTCCCGCGTGGTCTTCACCGGTCCGAAGCCTCACGCCGAATTGCCTGCTTATTACTCGCGCGCAGCCGTGGCTGTTTTCCCTTCGCGGGCGGAAGCCTTCGGGCTGACATGCGCGGAAGCCATGGCCTGTGGCGCCGCCATAGTGATGACCTCGCTGGGCAGCGGTCCGGAGCTCGTCGAAGACGGGAGCTCGGGGTTGCTTGCCGACCCCAGAAAGCCGGAGCAGCTGGCAGGCGCCATTTTGCGCTTGCTCGGGGATCCCGCCCTCAGAAAGCAGTGCAGCGAGGCCGCGCGTCGCCGCGTTCTGGAAAAGTTTGACGCTGCCTTACTGACTCAAGAGAACCTGCGCTTCTACCGGGCTGTACTGGAAGCGCATCGCGGAGGTTAGCCGGTGTCTGGGCAGGTTTCGTCGCGCCTGGCCGTTTGCATTCCCACGTACCGAAGGAGCCGGCTGCTGTGCCGGTTGCTGGAGGATCTGGCCGGGCAGACGCTTCAGCCGCACACCGTCATCGTGGTGGACGGGGAGCCGCAGTCCGGCGAGGTGCTCCGCGCCCTCGAGCAGGCGGCCCTGCCTGCGAGCTGGAGGCTGGTCTACGTGCCCTCGAACCATGCCAACCTCGCCTACCAGCGGTACCTGGGCTGGCGCGCGGCGGCTGGCGCCGACTGGCTCCTCTATCTGGACGATGACTTGATGCTGCGCAATCCGGCCGCTCTCGCGAAAGTCCTGGCGCCGCTGGTGCGCGGGGAGCGCGAAGTGGTCGCGGTGACGGCCGAGGTCACGGTCCCCGGTAGTGACGGAGAACGCGGTCCGCGGCCTTCGGGGCTGGCTGCACGGCTTGTCGAACGCTTCGGCAGCGGCAGAGGCATCCCGCCCGGGGGCCTGACGCCAAGCGGCCACCGCCGCAGTCCAGTTTGCCGCGGGCAGGAATACGAGGAGGTCGAGTGGTTGTACGGCCGCGTGATGGCCATCCGCATGGACGCCCTCGGGCCGGAATGTTTCTCCGACGCCCTGTTCGCACTCACCGAGGTTGGGTGTGGCTTGGGCGAAGACACCTTTCTCGGGCGCCGGCTCAGCGCGAAGGGTCGTATCCTGGTCGCCTTCGAGACGGGCATCGAGCACCCTAACTCGGATACTCCCAAAGCTTACCCGAGCGATCCTTACGGCTTTGGCCGCGCGCTAGCTTACAGTCGCCGGCTGCTCAACGACTATTACCGCGGCTTCGATCCGCCTCAGCTCAGCGATCGCGTGGCTCTGGTCAAAAGTTACGCCGGCAACCTTGCACTGGCCTGGCTGCGCGCGGTGACGAGCCTCCGCCGCGACCATTGCCGGTACGCATTGGGGTATACCACGGGCGTGGCGCTGGGACTCCTCCGCAAGCCAACGGCCCGGAACCTGGCGCCGCACATTGACTGGTGGAGGGACGCCGAGCGGGCACTGGCCGCTGCCGTGACGCTCGCGCCCGGGAGGATCCCGTGACGAACGCCTCGGCGTTGGTATCAGCCTCCCGGAGCAGGGGGTTCGCCGGGCGCGCCCTGCGGTGGGCGCGATTGACGCGCGCCCAGATTCTCTTTCTCGCCTTCGCGTTCTACATGGCCGTCCCGCTGCTCGACGTGCCGTTCTGGGGCATCTCGCTTTCGGCGCCCATTCTCATGCTGGTGGCGCTGGAGGTCGCCAC
>JAPWUP010000079.1 GCA_028275505.1 Bryobacteraceae bacterium | reverse complement strand
TCTTGCCCAGGCCGGGCGGACCGCACAGCAGCACGTGGTCCATGGCCTCGCCGCGCTGGCGAGCCGCTTCGATCGCGATGCCCAGCACCTCTTTCAGGCGGCTTTGCCCGATGAATTCGGCGAGGCGCCGCGGGCGCAGACTGGCCTCAAACTGGCGTTCCTCTTCCCGCGCCGCTGCCGAGATTACGCCCCGGTCCCGCATTCTGTATCAAGGTTATCGCAACTGCGCGGCTCTTTCAGCGCACCAGCTCCACAGCGCGGCGAAACAACGGTTCGAACTCCTCGGGCGCGCCCGAAGCGCGAGCCTTGCGCACCGCTTCTTCCGCCGCCGCAGCTGTGCAACCAAGATTGATCAGCGCGGACACCACGTCCTGCTCGACGGGGCCGAACGCTCCCGCCCTGAGAGCGGCATCGCGCTGCGCGCCCGCAGGCAACGGCAGCTTTTCACGCAACTCGAGGACGATTCTCTCGGCTGTCTTCTTGCCCACGCCCGGGATGCGGACCAGCCGTTCCACCGCACCGGCGCGGATGGCGGCGTAGAGTTCGGCGATGGGCAGGCCGGAAAGAACGGTAATCGCAAGGCGCGGGCCGATGCCGCTCACCGTAATGAGCCGCTCGAACAGGATCTTTTCTTCCTCGGAAGCAAACCCGTACAGCGAGAGCGAGTCCTCGCGCAGGTGCGTGTGGATCTTCAGCTTCACTTCCGCGCCCGGCTCGGGCAAGGCCGAGTACGTGGAGACCGGGATCGCCACATCGTAACCCACGCCGCCGGCCTCCACGATCGCCTGATTGGGATGCTTTTCCAGCAGAATACCGCGCAAGTGAGCGATCATAAGGCTACCGGGGTTACATTATTCTACATGGCGCGCCGCCGCTTCTTCGTGGAACGGGTCCGCGAACAGCGCGCCGTGCTCAGTGGCGAATCGGCGGACCATCTGCGCCGGGTTCTGCGCGCGCGTCCCGGCGACCGCTACGAGCTCTCTGACAACCGCAACGTCTACCTGGCCGAAATCGAGGGCTTCGGCCGCGGCCAGGTGCTTTTCCGCGTCCTCGAGGAACTGCCGGCCGAGAAGCCTCCGCTGGGCGTCGTTCTCCAGGCCGCCCTCATCAAATTCGATCGGTTCGAATGGATCATCGAGAAAACCACCGAGCTGGGAGTCGAGCGGATCGTGCCGGTGATCACGGCGCGCAGCGAGAAAGGGCTGGAACAGGGGGCTTTGAAGCGAAGCGAACGCTGGCGGCGCATCGCGCAGGAGGCCAGCCAGCAGGCACGCCGCGCACACCTTCCCGAGATCGCCCCGCCTGTCCCCTTCGAGGCTGCTCTGCGCGAGCTCACCACGTGGCGGTATTTCCTGGACGAAGCGCGCTCGGGATCCCCGCTGCTCGACGCGTTGCCGCCTGCTGAACGCCGACGCCGCGAGGACACCGTCGCGCTCCTGGTGGGACCGGAGGGCGGCTGGACGGAGGCGGAACGAAGCGCCGCCATCGCGGCCGGCTGGGAGGCCGTCACGCTGGGTACTTATGTGTTGCGCGCCGAAACGGCTGCCACTGCCGCTGTCGCCGTTCTCATGAATGCCTGGATGGCAAAAGCCTGAGGCGCCGACTCCGGTGCGTCAGTTCGACTCCCGCTCCAGCGACTCAAGGTAACGGGCCAGCTCGTCGCGCTCGAAGCGCGGCAAGGCGCGAACCCCGTCTCCCTCCACCAGCCACAGCCCATCGGACGCCGGCAAGGCTTCGCCGATCAAGGCGCCGGGAATGCTGGCCCTGCGCAAAGCCTCCATGGCGCGCGGGGCTGCCGCGGGTTCCATTGCAGCCAGCAGGGCCCCCGATGCCAGCAGTCCCAGAGGATCCAGCCCGAGCGCCTCGCAAATGACACGGCACTCCGCAAGTACAGGGATCGCGTCGCGACGGATGCGCAGGCCGATCCCTGCCGCCTCGGCCAGTTCGTGCAGAGCAGTGATCAGGCCGCCCTCCGTGGGATCGTGCATGGCATGGACTCCACCCGCTTCGACGAGCAAGCCTGCGGCGGCAGCGACAGAGATGCCGGGGCTTTCCAGCCATCGGGCCACGTTGCGCAGGACATCCTCCGGGACCCCACGCTGCCGCAACCGGTCCGCGTGCTCGGTCGCGAGAATCGCGGCGCCTTCAATGGCAATCCCGCCCGCAAGCAGGATAGCGTCGCCGGGCCTGGCGCCCGAGGTGCGCACCAGCCGATCCCGGGGCACGGTTCCCAACAGGCAGCCGACGAGGATCGGACGATCCAAGCCGACCGTCATCTCCGTATGCCCGCCCACCAGCAGAATCCCCATGGCATCGCAAGCTTGCTTCAGTTCATCGAAGATCGCCTCGGCAGCGCTTGGGGAAATCCCCTCGGGCAACAACGCGGTGACCAGCAACCACCGCGGCCGCGCCCCAGTCACAGCCAGGTCGTTGGAGTTTACGGCCAGCAAGTAACGGGCGGGCTGCCGAGCGGCGAAGGTGATGGGATCGGTTTTGGCGACGAGCAACTCCGGCGCGCCGAGGTCGAGCACAGCCGCGTCCTCGCCCACACCGGGGCCTACCACAACGGACGGGTCTGTGGGCGCGATTCGCTCCAGCCACGCGCGCAACAGTTCCGCCGGAAGCTTGCCTGCCGGTAGAGCTTTGGTAGATGGCATGGGTGCCATTACAGGTCCCCTATTCTTGCATGACAAGGGCAGGCGGAGGGGCATGACGCCCACTCTTCCTTGGCCGCCGCGCAGGGAAGTGGGTAAGTTCACCCACCTCCCCAAGCAGACTGGGTGAGGAGCAGCCGCCATCGCCCGGCAGCGGAGTCACCGCCTCCCTTTCTGCTGAATTTGGGCAGTGTTTCGGGTGGCCCGGGCCGCCCGCCAGGCCCTCGAATTTGGCCAGTGGATTGCTACGCCGGATGTGGACACAGCGTACGCCTGCGCCGATCGTGCAGCTCAGGCGCCCGCGGGACACCCGATGCCGAAGATTCAGCTAGCGGTGGCTGACGAAGCCTATGCCGCAGCGCTGCGTGAGCGGCTGGAGCGCAGCGGGATGGCCGAGGTGTACGCTGTAGAGGCGCCCGACCCCAGCCAGGAGGGTGTTATCGTAATGGACTCGGCGGCTCTGAGCCGGCTGAAGGCGCCGCTCGAGCATCCGGAAAGAGTGGTCCTGATCACTCGCAATGATCCCGGGGAGCTGTCGCGGGCCTGGAATGCAGGAATCCGCTCGGTGGTATTCTGTAATGACCCTTTGAACACGGCGGTACTGGCCATTATGGCGGCGGCGCTGCGGTGCGGCAAACCGGGTTCGGAGACTTGCGGCGGCGGGGCGCGGCCGAAACGAGCAACAATCGAGCAGAACGGGCGCAGACCCAAGGCGTCCGGTGACGGGGGGCTGGCATGAGATTGCGGCTACACGAACTGGAGGCGCTGGTGCGCACCCGGATTTGCCGGGAATGCGACGTACGGACGGCGCAAGGCGCCTGCGCTCTGCCGGAACAGGAAAGTTGTAAACTGTTTGAGCTGTTCCCGCTGGTGGCGCAGGCCATCCTGGCGACCGACAGCGATGATATCGAGGATTACATTCGCGCCATTCGCGAGAACGTCTGCTCCGTGTGCCTGGAACAACGGCTGGACGGCACTTGCGCGCTCCGCGGGCAGGCGCGTTGCGCCCTGGACTCCTACCTGGCGGAAATCGTCGAGGTCATCGAGGAGGCCACGGGCAAGACATTCCGGCGCGAAAATTCAAAAGCTTGACAGGCAGCCGTGCGAGCGCGGCGGCTGCACCATGGACACGAGGGTGAAGCTATGAATCTGATGCTGTTCTCGGCGATCTTCGTTGTGCTGATTGCTGGCATTGTCGTGATGATGATTTACCGCTCGCGTCTTTCCCGCAAGGAAGAGGAGACCCTGCACGTGCTCGGCACTGACGATGCAGAAATCTCCCTGAAGATGACTATTGCGCAGAAGCTTCTCATCGTCGAGCGGTGGCTCAAAGTTCTGATCATTGTGACCGTGATCTACGGGATCGGCTTGCTGGGCCTTTTCCTGTGGGACGCCTGGGAACGCACCAGCCGCGGCGCCTTCTGAGGAACTGGTCACGGGGACTGAGGGGCGATGCTGTTGGTGCTGGTGTTAGCAGCCTGCGGGCTGTTGTGGGCGCAGCAGGCAACCGTAGATTGCGCGACCTGCCATGAACAGCAGGGCAAGACGCTCTCGTCTTCCGCTCACGCGTCGGTGAGCTGCGTCCGGTGCCATCCCGGACGCGAAGTCTACCCGCATCCGGCCGGACTGAAACCCGCTACGTGTGAAACCTGCCACGCCGAGGTGGTGGGAGCGCAGCGTCGGAGCGTGCACGCTGAAGCGGCACGACGCGGCGTTGCCGGGGCGCCCGATTGCGGGGTCTGCCACGGCGGCGTGCACGAGGTCAAGCTCGCGCGCTCGGTGGAATTCCACCGCCAGGTTCCCGAGCTGTGCGGCATGTGCCACGCCGAAATCCTGGCTCAGTACAAGGGTTCGGTTCACGGCGCCGCCCTGGCCAAGGGCCGGCCGGAAGCTCCGGTCTGCACGAGTTGCCACGGCGAGCACGCCATCCTGCCGCCCAGCAGCCGGGAATCCACGGTCTTTCCGTCCCGGATCCCCGAGACATGCGGGCAATGTCACGGCAACTTGCGCCTGAACCGCAAGTACGGTCTGCCCGCGGACCGCCTGGTGAGTTTCGAGGCCTCCTATCACGGCCTCGCGGCCCGTGCCGGCTCGGTCACCGTAGCCAACTGCGCCAGTTGCCACGGCGCGCACGACGTCTTGCCCTCCTCGGACCCCAACTCGCGGATCCATCCGCGCAATCTCGCCAAGACCTGTGGGGCATGCCATCCCGGAGCGGGAAGCCGGTTCGCCATCGGCCCCATTCACTTGGTCCCTGGCCGCGCTGAACCTACCGCGGTGCGCTGGGCGCGCATCTTCTACCAGATCCTCATTCCCCTCACCATCGGCTTCATGCTGCTGCACAATCTGGGGGACTGGCTCCGGAAGCTGCGTCGCAAGATGCGGGGCATGGCGCCGTTGCAGGCGGCCGCATCCCTGCGGATGCTCCCCATCGAACGGGTTCAGCACGCCCTGCTGGCCATCTCCTTCATCGTGCTCGTGTGGAGTGGCTTTGCGCTGAAGTATCCCGAGCAGTGGTGGGCGCAGATTCTGGTTCGCTGGGAGTCCAGCTTCCCGGTGCGCGGCACCGTGCACCGCATCGCCGCGGTGGTGCTCATGGCCACCGCCGTGGTGCACGTCATCACGCTGCTCGCCAGTCAACGGCTGCGTCGGCACTGGCAGACGTTGTGGCCGACGCGGCGCGACGTGGCCGAAGGCCTGGCCCAACTGGCGTACAACCTGGGCCTGAGCAACCGCCGGCCCCTGCTCTCCGAACACAGCTACATCGAGAAGATCGAGTACTGGTCGGTAGTCTGGGGCACCGCGGTCATGGCGATTACTGGCATCCTGTTGTGGGCGAACAACTGGGTGCTGGCGCGCTGGCCCAAGAGCGTACTCGATTTCGCCAACACCATACATTACTACGAAGCCGTACTGGCTGCACTCGCCATCGCGGTCTGGCACTTCTACACCGTGATTTTTGACCCCGACGTCTATCCCATGGACACCGCATGGCTGACGGGCTGGAGTCACCGCCCCCGGGCCATCTCCCACTCGCGCGAGCCTGAAACTGCGGCGCCCGAACCCGGCCAGCCCGCCGACGCCCCGGCCCCCGCGACAGAGGAAGCCCGTGATCCGAATGCCTGATCGCCGGCTGCCGGCGCTGCTGTCGCCGCTGGTCTACCTGTCGAGCAACTGGATCAGCCTGACGGGCGTAGTGGCGGTCACCACAGCCTCTGTCCTCTGGCTGTTTCAACTGCCCCTGTTCCTGCGTGGCGAGGTTGACAATCCTTACACCGGCATCCTGACCTTCCTGGTGTTGCCGGGAGTGTTTTTCGGCGGGCTGATCCTGATCCCGCTCGGCATCGTGCGGGAGGTTCGTCGCCGGCGGCGGCTGGGCGAACCCACGCGCCTCTTCCCGCCGCTGGATTGGCGCAATCCCGAGCTTCGCCGCCTCCTGGCTTTCATCGGCGTGACCACGCTGGCCAACCTCATTATCGGCTCGCAACTGAGCTACCGCGCCTTTCACTACATGGACTCGGTCACGTTCTGCGGCAAGACCTGCCACAAGGTGATGGCGCCCGAGTTCACCGCCTACCAGGGATCGCCCCACTCCCGCGTCGCCTGCGTGGCCTGTCACATCGGGCCTGGCGCCAGTTGGTTCGTGCGCAGCAAACTCTCCGGCGTCGGCCAGGTGTTCGCTACGATTCTGAACACGTACCCGCGCCCGATTCCCACCCCGGTCGCCAACCTTCGGCCCGCACGCGAGACCTGTGAACAATGCCACTGGCCGCAGAAGTTCGGCGCGGATCGCCTGCGCATCCTGACCAAATTCGCCGACGGTGAAAGCAACACGCGGACCCTGACCGTCCTGCTCATGCACATCGGCGGCGGGCATGAAAGACGCGGCATTCACGGAGCCCATCTGGATCCCGGCGTGACGATCGAATACGCTCACGCCGACCCGGGCCGCCAGAATATCCCGTGGGTCCGCTACAGCAACTCGGTAACCGGGCGCACCACGGTCTACCTGGCTGCGGACGCAACGCCGGAAGCCGTGCGCAACCTGCCCCGCCGGGTCATGGATTGCATGGATTGCCACAACCGCCCCACACACGCCTTTGAATCGCCCGAGGCGGCAGTGGACCGCGCCATGGCGCAGGGTTTGATTCCGGCCTCGCTGCCGGGAATCAAGAAACTGGGCGTCGAGCTGCTGAAGAAGGAGTACCCAAGCCGGGAGGCAGCGGCAGCAGCGATCCCGCAAGCGCTCGTGGAGCATTACCGCAGGCAGGACGCAAACTTCTACGCGCGGCAACGCGATGAAATCCTGCGAGCGGGTCGCGTACTGGCCGAGATTCACAACCGCAACGTATTTCCCGAAATGAAAGTGACTTGGGGCACCTACCCCAACAACATCGGCCACATGGATTTCCCGGGCTGCTTCCGCTGCCACGACGACCGCACTGCCGCCGACGGTCGCAAGCTAACCCAGGACTGCAATGCTTGCCATCGCGTGCTGGCCATGGACGAGCCGGCGCCCAAGATTCTCTCCGATCTCGGCTTGCTGCCCGCCAACGGCCACTGATCCGGGCTAGAATCCGGGAAGAGGCCCGGATGCTCAATCTCGAAAAGATCTTGCTGCCTGTGGACTTCTCCGAGCGGTGCCTGGGGGCGGCCCGCTGGGCGAAGTTGCTGGCCAGCCGTTACGGCTCGGAAATCCTCATGCTCCACGTGGTCGAGCCCATCCGCTACGAGTTCAGTGCGCTGGAGTTCGGCGGCGCCGTGTTGACCGATCTGGTCGCCAACCGCAAAACGCAGGCGCGCCAGAGGCTCGACCAGTTCCTGGCCGAGGACCTCGGCGACGTCCGGCTGCGTCGCCTGCTGGTGGAAGGCGACGCCGCCCAAACCATCGTAGAAGTGGCGCGCAAGGAGGGCGCAGGCCTCATCACCATGCCCACCCACGGCTACGGACGCTTCCGCCGATTCATCCTCGGCTCGGTGACGGCTAAAGTTCTGCACGACGCCCAGTGCCCGGTCTGGACCGGCGTGCATCTGGAAGAGACACCGGCACCGGAAACAATCCGGCTGCGCTCGGTGCTGTGCGCCGTGGATCTGGGCCCGCAGAGCGCCGAACCCCTGCGCTGGGCGGCGCAACTGGCGGCGGACTTCGGCGCGCAGCTCGTGCTGGCGCACGCTTGTCCGTGTGTGGTGATGCGGCCAGGCGAGTGCGGCGACCGCGATCTGAATGCCGAGCTGGCGGCTTCGGCGCGACAAAGACTCCAGGCCTTGCAGCAGGAAGTGGGAACGCACGCGGAAGTGGAAATCCAGTTCGGAGACGCCCCCAAAGTGGTGTGCAACATTGCGCGCGAACGTCAGGCCGATCTGCTGGTCATCGGACGCGGCTCAGCGGCCGGCGTTTACGGTCGTTTGCGCACCAACGCCTACGCCATCATTCGCGAATCCCCCTGCCCGGTGGTCAGCGTGTGAAGGCGGCGCGGCACGCCGGAATCCGGTCAGGGGTTGACACAAACCAGCGGGTGTCCTTACAGTAAGGACTTGCATGCGCCCGGATGCCGAGGACTCTTGGCCATGAAACCTGCACGCACGCGCGACGGCTCTCTCCAGCACAAGGCCTACGCTTTCATCCAGCAACAGATTCTGCAAGGCCGGTTGCCCGCCGGCGCCGCCCTCTCTGAGGTTTCGCTGGCCCGCCAGATCGGCGTCAGCCGCACGCCGGTGCGCGAAGCCATCGGCCAGCTCGTCGCCGAGGGTTTTCTGGAACGCATACCCGGCCGCGGCGTGGTCGTGGTGCAACTGACCCGTGAAGATCTGATCGAGCTCTACGAGTTGCGGGAGGCCCTGGAAGTGTACGCCATCGGCAAGCTCGCCCGGCAAAGACCCTCCCCTGCTGAGCTGGCGGCCGTGCGCGAGGTGTGCGATCAAATCCGCCAGATGGCCGAGGAATTGCGCCGCTCCGGGCGCGACCGCCTCAACGACGCGGAAATGCAGGCCTTCCTCGCCACGGACCTCAAGTTCCACCTCCTGCTCCTGCGGCTGGCAGGCAACCGCCGCATCATGAAAGTGGTCGCCGACACGCGTTTGCTGACCCGCATCTTCTCCTATCGCCGTGAAGGTCACGACGTGCCCCAGCTCGAAAGCATTTATCGTTACCATTCCGAGATCCTCGACGCGGTGGAGGCGGGAGACGCGGCTGCGGCCATGGACAAGCTGGGCGAACACATCCGCGTCAGCCGGCAGGAACGCCTGGCCGCGTACGATCGCTGGGAACGCGAACACGAGCTTAAGCGCGTGGTTCCTCTCCCCTCGGAGATTTGGCTGAGCGGTGAGTCGCCCTCTCCCGCCCCCGGCGGTGCCAAGCGGGCGGGCGCGTCGCGTGCCCGGAGTTAGGGCATCCAGCGGCAAGCAGAAACACCGAGCCGCCATGGGGGCGCAAGACTGAGCACGCCTGTTCGCTGAGGCGCGGCTGTTATAGTGGGATCAGATGCGGGGCAGGCGCGGGCTACTGCTGGTTGCCATGGCCGTCGTCATCGCTGCGGTTGCGACCAGTTACTATCAGCGACGCAGGATGCAACGAGTCCAGGCCCCGCCGCCTCCCGTCAGCTTGCCCGAAGGCGTTGGCGCCGCCGCCCAGGACTGGTACTGGTCCCGCAACACCGGCAGCCAGACAGGCGTCGAGATCCGCGCGCGGAACTTTCGCCGCCTTCAAAATCCCGAACGGATCGAGCTGGAGCAGGTCGAACTGCGGCTTTATCAGGCCGGAGGGCAGCGGTACGACCGCGTGCGGTGCGCTCACGCCGTATTCGATCCTGCGCAGGCGGTTCTGTTCTCGGATGGCGAGGTTGAATTCATGATGGGCCTGCGCACGGACGGGACGCAGCGAAGAGTTGTCTTGATCCACGCCTCCGGCGTCACGTTCGATAACCGAAGCGGGCGTGCCACCACCGAGCGTCCCGTGCGGTTTCGGCTCGAGGAGGGCGAGGGCTCGGCGGTCGGAGCATCCTACGATCCCGGCGCTCGCGAGCTGCATTTGCGCAGCCAGGTCGAGTTGCTCTGGCGTGGCCGCGGCCCGCAGAGCCGTCCCATGCGGCTGGAGGCCGGCGAGCTGATTTACAAGGAAAACGATTCTGTGATTCTGCTCTTTCCGTGGGCGCGCCTGCGGCGGGAGAACGCGGTGCTCGAGGCAGGCGATACCGTGGTGATCCTGCAAGATGGCTCCATCCGCCGCATCGAAGCGCGGGCCGCGCGGGGCCGGGATCAGCGCCCGCGCAGCACGGTGGAATTCGGCGCCGAGCAAGCCTGGATAGACCTGACGCCCGCCGGCGAGCTGGAAAAAATCACGGCGGAGGGCAAGGCCAGCTTGGTCTCGAAAAGCGAAAACGGCCGCAGTTCCGCCGTAGCCTCGCGCCTGGACCTCGAATTTACGACCACGAAACAGTCTTCCCTTCTGCGGCGCGTGCTGGCCACCGGTCAGGCCAGCATGATTTCCGAGCCGCTGGGCCGGGCGGGGAAGCCTGCGCCGGACAGCCGTCGCCTGGAGAGCGAAGTCATCCAGATCGAAATGCGCCCCGGCGGCGAAGAGGTGCAGCAGGTCCGAACCGACGCTCCCGGTTCGCTGGAATTCACGCCCCAGCGCTCGGGCGCTCCGCGACGCCTGCTTCGCGCCGAGAGAATCTGGATCGAGTACGCGGCGGGTAACCGGATCCGATCGGTGCGTGCGGTGCAGGTGGCTACGCGAACGGATCCCGATCCCAAGGCCAAGCCGCGCCAGGCGCCGCTCGAAACCTGGAGCCGCGACTTGCTCGCCGAGTTCGATCCCCAAACGGGCGACCTGGTCCGCCTCGAACAGTGGAACGACTTCCGCTATCGCGAGGGTGCGCGGGAAGGCCGGGCACTGCGGGCTGTGCTGGACCAGGCCACCAGTCGCATTCTGCTGGGGGGCGCCGCCCGCGTCTGGGACCAGGAAGGTTCCGTGGCCGCGGACCGCCTCGAACTGGATCGCTCCACGGATGATCTGACGGCCGTGGGCCACGTCCGCTCCACCCGCCTCCCGGAACGCCAGCGTCGCTCGACGGCGCTTCTGTCCGATCAGGAAAATCTGGAAGCGCAGGCCGACCGCCTGCAAACCCTGGAGCGGCGCAGCAAGTTCGTTTACGAAGGCAACGTTCGACTCTGGCAAAGCGGCAGCCGGCTGCAAGGACAAAGGGTGACCATTGATCGGGCCGCGCGCACGCTGATCGCCGAAGGAAACGTCCTCACGGAGCTGGCGGACCGCCAGCAAGGCCGCGGTCCTGCAACGTTCGTGGTGGTGCAATCGGCAGAGCTGAACTACTCCGAGCAGGATCGCCTGGCCCACTACCGCGGCGGCGTCCGGCTCCAGCGGGGCGATCTGCAAATCGAGGCCCCCGAGCTGCGCGCGTGGTTGAAGCCGGCAGGCGCGGACTCCAGACTGGAGCGTGCCGTGGCTACCGGCGGCGTGAAGATCCTGCACCGCAGCGCGGGCCGCACGCGACAGGCCCATGCCGAGGTGGCCGAATATTTCGCTGACGAGGAACGCACCGTGCTGACCGGCGGGCCGCCCACGCTGGTGGATGATCGGGCGGGACAGACCCGCGGCCAGCGACTGAGCTGGCGTTTGCGCGATGATAGCTTTGAAGTCCAGGGCGAGGCCTCCACGCCCGCCTTGAGCCGGCTTCGCCGCCACTGAACGCATGCGCCGCCTGCAAACCGAGGAGATCAGCAAAAGCTACCGGGGCCGCCGCGTGGTGGATGATCTGTCCCTTCTGGTCGAGCAGGGCGAAGTCGTGGGACTGCTCGGTCCCAACGGCGCCGGCAAGACCACGTCTTTCTACATGATCGTCGGCCTGGTGCGACCGGACTCCGGGCGCGTGCTGCTGGATGGCGAGGACATCACGCACCTGCCCATGTACGAGCGGGCGCGTCGCGGCATCAGTTACCTGCCCCAAGAGCCCTCGATCTTCCGCCGCCTCACGGTGGAGGAAAACCTGGCCGCCATCCTGGAGATGCTGCCGCTGAGCGCCGCCGAGCGCCGGGCGCGCCTGAACCGTCTCATCGAACAGATGGGTCTGGAGAAGGTGCGGCGCAACAAGGGCTACGCGCTCTCGGGCGGGGAGCGGCGCCGGGTCGAGATCGCGCGTTCGCTGGTCATCCAGCCTGCCTTCCTGCTGCTGGACGAACCCTTTTCCGGAATAGACCCCATCCAGGTGCTGGAGATCCAACGAATCATTTTCGAGTTGAAACGTTCCGGCATCGGGATCCTGGTGACGGACCACAACGTGCGCGAAACCCTCGCGGTAACGGACCGGGCTTACATCATCCACAACGGGCGGGTCTTTCGCGCCGGCACGCCCGAGGCACTCAGCTCCGATCCCGAGGTCAAACGCATCTATCTGGGCGAGAGCTTCACGCTGGGACTGGAGGCTCGTCCCGTAGGGGAGTGACGCCGTGCGTCTGCGCACTGCCCAAGGCAAGCTCAAGGTCGAGCACAGCATCCTGGAAGGGCTGCGTGAGGTTCTGGAGCGGCTCGTGGCGCGCAACCCGGCAATTCGCTCCGTCATACCAGGCGTGATCCGTCCTGTGCGGGACGCTCGCGGGCCCGTCAAGATTCGCGTGACGGTGCCGACGGCGAACGGGTGGAAAGCGATCGCGCTCAGTGCGGGCGCGCGCCAGGAGCTGTTCATCAGCACCTCGCTCAGCCGCGAAGAGCTCGAACGGGCCATTCAGGACGCGCTCGAATCCTGAGTGCCCGACGAAGCTCCCGCGCCTGAGCCGGGCGATCAACGGCCTGTGCCGATCAACCTGTCCAGCTCTGCGCCACGTAGTCCGCACAGATGGCGTCCCGCTCCGGCAGCACCTCGACGGCGGGAGCAGGCTCTGCAGCCGGGCGGCAATTGCGCCAGCCCTCGAGCAGGGTGGCCAGCAGGGAAGCTACTTCGGCCAGCAGCTCGTCGCGCTGCGTCACGTGCGCTTCGAGCAGCCGTCGCTGCATGTAGTCGTAAAGCTCCGCCAGATTACGCGCAATCTCGCCTCCCGCCTCGTGATTGAGCGACAGCGTCAACTCGGTCAGGATGGCGTGGGCGCGCGTGATTTCACGGGATCGGCCCAGAACGTCACCCTCGGCCAGGCAACGGCGGGCATTGCCCACCGCTTCCAGAGCCGCCCCGTAAAGCATGCGGATGAGTTCCAGCGGATCCGCCGACAGCACCGCGCTTTCCAGGTACGCTTCGTGAGCCTCGTAAGGCATCAGCCGACCTCCGCTCGATGGGGCCGCGTCCTTGCCTGCCACGAACAGGCTGCGATCATTTCTCGCCCCGCAGCAGACTCAGGTCCTGCGCCAGCCGCAGCACCAACTCGGGCGGGATCTGCCGGATCACTTCATTCGTCTTGCGATCCACGATGCGGACCACAGGACGGCGGGTCTCCCGGTCCACTGCGAACGTCAGCTCCTGGTTCTGGCCGAACAGCTCGGCCGCGTTGAGCGCCTTCACAGCCTGGATCAGCTCCCTGTGCTCGGAAAGCTTGTCGAGGGTCAGGGGCGCCGCTCCTGCGGCCAGCGGCTGCCCTACCGAGTGCAACGGATCTATCTGCATGCCGCCTCCTTCGGCCTCCCGCGCTCACAGGCACGCGAGGCCGGGTGAGGTGTCACCCGTGGTCTCTTATCGGCCGGAAAAGAGCGGATTTCAGTGGATCGGAAGCGGCTCAGCCCCTCTCCAGCAACTCGCGGAAGCTGCCCCTCTGCGCCTCGATCTTTTTTTGCAGCAGCATGATCGCGTAAATGAGCTGCTCAGGACGCGGCGGGCAGCCCGGCACGTAGACATCCACCGGAATGATCTGGTTGACGGGAATCAGAGCGTAGTTGTTGTAGACTCCGGTCGAAGTGGCGCAGGCCCCCATGGAAATGACCCACTTGGGCTCGGGCATCTGCCGGTAGAGCTGCTGGATCACGGGCGCCATTTTGTTGGAGACGCGCCCGGCAATGATCATCAGGTCTGACTGGCGCGGCGAGCCGCGGAATACCTCGGCCCCGAAGCGCGCCACGTCGAAACGGGATGCGCTCATGGACATCATCTCGATGGCGCAACAAGCCAGCCCGAACGTCATGGGCCAGATCGAGTTCTTGCGCGCCCAGTTCACCACCCGGTCCAGGCGCGTTGTCACCACCGAGCCGGAGAGAAACGCGTAATCATCCTGATCCCAGCGCGCAAAAATCTCCTCCGGAGCCCGCGCCACCTGCTTGACCCATTCGTCCTGACGCAACCCGCCCGCCATGACTTCATTCTCGCACGCGCGCGCTCTGCCGCGTGACGGTTCCTCACCCGATAGAATCAAAGGAGTGCCGGGCTGTGCGGGGCACACGATTTGCCCCTTTTCGCCCGTCAAAAAGACAATCTCGATGCCTGAAGCGTCCGATCCTGCACCTGTTCCGCCCAGCCCAGCCACGTTGGAGCGAGCCGCTGACCTGTGGGGCATTCTGCCCGAATACGAGGACGTGCTGGGCGTCCGCCACCCCACGTCCCCGGAAACTCAGAAGGCCCTGCTGGCCGCGCTGGGCGTTCCCGTCCACGATGAAACCGCGCTGCAACGCGCGATCCAGGCGCGCCTGCTCGAGCAGTGGGACTCCTTGCTGCCGCCGGTTCTGGTCACGCTTCGCGGCGCCAGCGAATTCCCCATCCACCTTGCGGCGGAGCAGGCCACCGGCTGGCTTGTCATCGCCATCGAGCGCGAGGATGGCTGGCGTCAACAGCAGCGGGTTCCGGTAGCGACTCTGCGGGAAACCGCCAGGATCGAGATCTGCGGTCGAACCTTTCTCCGGCTCGCCGCGCCCCTGCCCGGGGACTTGCCGCTGGGCTACCACGAGCTGCGCGTAGTGTTGCGCGACGGCCAGCGCCGCCGGTCGGCGCGCACGCGCCTTATCGTCTGTCCCTCGCGCGTCTACGCACCGGAGAAGCATGACGGCCACCGCCGCGCCGCCGGTCTTGCTGTGAGCCTCTACGCTTTGCGCTCCTCGCGCAACTGGGGCTGTGGCGACTTCACCGATCTCGAGGCTCTCGTTGACTGGCTCGCCGAAGAAACGGGCGTCAGTTTCGTGGGATTGAATCCCCTCCACGCGATCGCCAACCGGCAGCCCTACAACACCAGTCCCTACCTGCCCTCCTCGGTTTACTATCGCAATCCGATTTATCTGGACGTCGAACGCGTGGAAGACTTCCAGCGTTCGGCCCGGGCGCAACGCTGGTTCCGGCGCCCGGAGGTGCAGGAAGAAATCCGGCAGCTGCGCGAAGCCGAGTTCGTCGAGTACGAACGCGTCTGGGGTCTGAAGTTACGGGCGCTCAAGCTGGCTTTCGTCGAGTTCCTGCGGCGGGAGTGGCGGCGCGACACGCCGCGGGCGCGTCAATTCCGCGATTGGTGCGCTGCCGAGGGCGCGATGCTGGAGCGGTTCGCCGTCTACTGCGCCCTGGACGAGTGGATCCGGGCCCGTCATCCGGGCGTCTGGGTCTGGCCGGACTGGCCGCCCGCCTACCGCGACCCGGCCTCCCGCGCCGTGCGCGCGTTCCAGAAGAAACATTGGCGCCACGTTTTGTTTTATTGCTGGCTCCAGTGGCTGATTGAACAGCAGTTGGCCGCCGCCCACCAGCACGCTTTGGAGCGCGGCCTCGCTCTCGGCCTCTATCACGACCTCGCCCTCGCCACGGACCGCTGCGGGGCCGACTTCTGGGCCTATCGTTCCCTGTACGTCTCCGGATGCCGCGTGGGAGCGCCCCCCGACGACTTCTCCCCCAGCGGCCAGGACTGGTCGTTTCCGCCCGCCGACCCCGACCGGTTGCGCCGCGACGGCTACCGCCTGTTCATCCAGGCCATCCGCAAAAATTGCGCGCACGGGGGCGCTTTGCGGCTCGATCACGTCATGCGGCTGTTCCGGCTCTATTGGATTCCGGAAGGCCACACGGCAGCCGAGGGCGCCTATCTGCGCCAGCCGCACGAGGAGCTGCTGCCCATCCTGGCTCTGGAAAGCGTCCGCAACCGCGTGGTGATCATCGGCGAGGACCTGGGCACGGTCTCGCCGGAGATCCGTGCCGAACTGGGCCGATGGGGCCTGCTCGGCTATCGCGTGCCTTACTTCGAAAAACACCCGGACGGTCGTTTCCGCCGTCCCGAACACTACCCCGAACAAAGCCTGGTCTGCTCGACCACCCACGATTTGCCCACGCTGGCGGGCTTCTGGCTGGGCCGTGACATCGAAGCTCGCCGCCGCGCCGGTCTCATCGAGGAAGAGGCCGCGCGTCGCCAGATGGCCGAGCGCGAGCGAGACAAGCAGCGCCTCCTGGATCTGCTTCACGAGCTCGGCCTGCTGCCCGAGTGGTTTCCGCGACGCGCTCTTCTGGCGCCGGAGTTCACTGGCGAGCTGCACAACGCGCTGGTGGGATTGGTCAGCCTGTCGGCTTCGCGCCTCATGGTCCTGACCATCGAGGATCTGTTCAAAGAGACGGAGCAGCAGAATCTGCCGGCCTCGACCTGGCAATACCCGAACTGGCGGCGGAAGGTCAAATTCGCTCTCGAGGAGCTGAGGGTGGCGCCGTTCGCGCGGGATTGCACCCGCATGTTTCGAACCTGGCTGGAGCGCTCCGGGCGTCGCGCCGGTTGAAGGTTTTCGCTTGCCCTTGCGAATTGGTAGAAAATACTTCGATATGCCTGAGGTGCTGGCAGAGCGCCCATGGTCGGCGTGGGCAAGAGCCGCGGGACTGGCCTGGCGCCCCACAGACTCGTTACTGGCCGGATACCTGCTCCTGACAGGCTTGCTCGTATCCTGGGCCTACGCGCGAATCCCCGCTGCGGCGCTGCTGCTGGCCTGGCACGTGTTCGGAATCGCGGGCATCGTCGCGCTGGCTCGCAGCGAGTCCTGGCGTACCCACGGGACCGTGTGGTGGTTGAGGCACTGGTACCCGCTGCTTTACCTGCCGGCCTGTTACCGCGAGATGGCCCTGCTCATCCCGGCCATCCGCGGAACCGATTATGACGGGTGGCTGGCCCGCCTGGACTACCGGATCTGGGGTGTCCACCCCACGGTCTGGCTGGAGCGACTGCACCATCCCTGGCTGACCGAGTTCCTGCAGCTGGCCTACACATTGTTTTTTGCAGCCGTTGTGTTGGTTGGCGGGATCCTCTGGGGCCGGCGCCAGCTCGAGCGTTTCCGCTACTACACCTTCGTGATCTCACTGGGCTTTCTATCCTCCTTCCTCGGTTACTTCGCAGTCCCGGTGCGTGGCCCGCGATTCTTTCTCGGTGAGCTGCACGAGGCGCCGCTTCGCGGCCTGTGGCTGTTCGACGCTCTGCGCCACGGTCTGGATTGGCTGGAATCGGTCCACTACGACTGCTTCCCCAGCGGCCACGTGGCCATGACCCTGATCGCGTGGTGGGGAGCGGCCCGGTTGTCGCGGCGGTGGAGCCGGATCTACGCCGCCTACACCGCCGTCATGGTATTCTCAACGGTCTACCTTCGTTACCACTACACTGTGGACTTGCTGGCGGGCGCGCTGCTGGCTGCCGCCGTGCTGGCGGTGGCCCCGCGCCTGTACGGCAAGCCGCCCGGGGGGCGCGTAAGTTGGTCGCCATCGAGCGCGTAGAGACTCGCCGAAGCCGGCGCGAATTCCTCGAACTCCCCTACCGGCTTTACCGAGGGCATCCCTACTGGGTTCCGCCTTTGCGAAGCGAGCAGCGCGCGCTGTTCGACGTGCGGCGTCACCCTTTCTACCAGGAAGCCGAAATGGAGAGGTTCCTGGCAGTGGCAGGCGGGCGCACCGTGGGACGCATCGCAGCGATCCTCGATCACCGCTACATCCGCTACCAGCAGGAACAGGCCGGCTGGTTCGGTTTCCTGGAAATGGAGGAGGACGCCGAGGTGGCGGCCGCTTTGATTCAGGCTGCGTCGAACTGGCTGGCGAGCCGCGGCATCCGGCTGATGCGCGGTCCGATGAATCCCTCCGCCAATTACGAGTGCGCGTTGCTGGTCGAGGGCTTCGATTCCCCGCCCTGCGTGATGATGCCGTATAACCCGCCCTATTACGCCCAGTTGTTGGAGCGGACGGGGCTGCGCAAGGCCAAGGACCTCTACGCCTACCACACGACCGCCACGGAAATACAGATCAGCCGCGCCGAACGGCTGGCCGAGCGCGCGGCAGCCGAACATGGCGTCCGGGTGCGAACTGTGCGGCTCAAGGATTTCGACGCGGAGCTCGAGCGGTTCTTCCACATCTACAACTCGGCGTGGAGCCGCAACTGGGGCTTCGCCCCGATGAGCCGGGCGGAAATGGAGTATCTGGGCCGCCAGCTCAAACCCGTGATGGATCCCAATCTGGCCTTGCTGGCCGAAATCGGCGAGAAGGCGGTCGGCTGCGCTCTGGCTCTGCCGGACATCAATCAGGCATTGCGATACGCCAACGGCAGGTTGTTCCCGCTCGGGCTGTTCAAGATCCTCTACCACAAGCGGGCCATCCGCCGGATCCGGGTCCTCATTCTGGGTGTGTTGGAGGAGTATCGGGCGACCGGCGCAGCCGCGGCACTCTACGCTGCCCTGTTCCGGAACGGGCGGCGCGCGGGGTACGATGAAGGTGAATTCTCCTGGGTCCTCGAAGATAATGTGATGATGAACCGAGCGCTGGAGGCGCTCGGCGCCCGGCGTTACAAGACCTATCGAATTTACGAGTGGAAGGGGTGAAAACGATGAGCTCGAATCCCGGTGCTCCAAGCGCCAGCCAGGCCGCTATCGCCCGGCCGGACTTGTTCGAGAAGTGCCGCAACTACGGCCGCATGGTGGG